>CALIAD010000045.1 GCA_938041635.1 uncultured Atopobium sp. | reverse complement strand
TAAATGCCAGCTCAGAGACATGAGTGTCTGCCTCACCACTCTCTACCAGTGGCTTGCAATTGTCTACAGCAAAATACTTTGCAGGGACAATCCCCGCCTCATCGCGTAAAAAGCGAGCAAAGCGCAGGTTGCCGCAACCCACATCGAGTACAGAGGGTTTCTCGCCAACTAAAAGCTGAGGCATGACGTCTAGACACTTAAGCCACCCCTGCCAAGGCATCTGTCGTGTGGCCGAGAAACTCTGCGCCTGCTGAGCATAAAACTCAGAAGTTACGTGACTCAGCCGTTCAGCGGTAGATGCGCTGATAGATTGAGTGTGCGTTATGTGAGAAGAAGTTTCCATACAGAGATTTTACGTCACCGTCTTACTCCTAAAGGCCAGAAGCTCACCTTATTGCCTATACTGTTTGTATGGATGAACTCATTTTGGACATATTGAAGCAGCTCAGAGATGGCTCACAAGGCGCTCTTGATACACATCAACTTGAGATGCTCATTAACTCGCACAACAGCGGAATTGACTCTAGCGCCCACAGTACAGAGCGCGAGAAACTCATTCCTAAACGAGCAATTCTCCCCTATTTTTTGCAGGTCAAGCAGAACAATGATGAGCTGTGGCAATCGTGGAATGTAACGCCTGAGCTGGAAGAAAGATTTATCCGCTCCGTGCGTATGAAGCCTCGTCGCACCGCTTCTGGCGTGGCTACCATTACCGTGATTACCAGGCCGCATACCTGCTCAAGTAATTGCATTTATTGCCCGTGTGATCTGCGTATGCCTAAGAGCTATCTTGCTAACGAGCCTGCCTGTCAGCGCGCTGAACTCACGTTTTTTGATCCATACGTACAGGTTGCAGCTCGTCTTCAAGCGCTCCATCAGATGGGCCACTCAACCGACAAAGTGGAGCTTATTGTGCTCGGTGGCACCTGGAGCGATTATCCAGAGAGTTATCAGTACTGGTTTATCAAAGAGCTCTTCCGTGCGCTTAATGAGTGGCCAAACTCTCCTAGCCACATCCAGGAGCGCCTGAATTGGTACACCTCGTTTGGCTTGCAGAACTCTGAAGAGGCACTTTCTTCTTTTGTTGCTGAACAGCAGGCAGCGGTCTTTGATGATACTGCCACGTATAACCAGGCTTTTCATAAGCTCTACGACACCAGCCAGCCTCACCAAAG
>CALIAD010000044.1 GCA_938041635.1 uncultured Atopobium sp. | reverse complement strand
TAGGGTTCAACAATCTTGACTACAGAGCGGGACAGCTCCACATCATCAGAATACGAATGCGTAAAGCGTTTAGAATCTTTGGTATAGCCAAGCGGAACAATGGCCAGAGATGTAATTTGCTGATGAGCCTCTACCCAATCAAGTGTTTTATCAAGCTCTTCTCCGTCATTGATATTAGGGCACAAAACAATCTGGCCGTGAATCTCAATACCAGCGTCCATGAGTTTCTCGAGAACTTCAATGCCTCTAGCAGCGCGAGCGCCAATTAAATTACGACGCACGTCAGGTGAGATTGCATGGAGCGAAACATTCATAGGCTCAAGCTTGTGAGAGATGATGCGTTCAACGTCCTCATCGGTGAGGTTAGTGAGCGTAACAAAATTACCCTGCAAGAAACTCAGGCGATAATCGTCATCTCTAATGGAAAGCGAGGGTCGCATGTCTTCTGGCAGCATAGCCATAAAGCAGAACTGGCACGCGTTTACGCAGGTCTTGATACCGTCAAATAGCACATCAACAAAGTCAACGCCCCAGTCTTCTCCGGACTCACGCTCAAGCACACACTCGTAGAGCTCATCATCGCCGGGAATAGAAACTTCAAGCTCACAGAGGGAGCCGTCGGCCTCCCAGCGCCAATCAATCAGATCTTTTGGCACTACTCCATTGACCTTCTCGATAATCATGCCGGGCTCAAGGCCAGCCTTCCACGCAGGACTACCCTCTTCAACGGACTCAATCAGCGCACCAAGTCCACCAGATTTTGTATTGCCGTAGTCTGCGCGCTGCTCCATGTTAGGCGCCTACAATTTGTTCAATAGCTGATTTAACTGCATTGATATGAGCTTCCGGCGTAGAAGCGCCAGCGGTAATACCAATATGCTCTGCTCCCTCAAACCAGGAAGCTTGCAGCTCATCAGCACCTTCAATGTGATAGGTTGCGAGGCAATAGAGCTTAGAAATCTCAGCCAAGCGAGTGGTATTTGCAGAGATCCTGCCACCAATAATAATCATGACGTCAGATTCTTTTGCAAGCCTCATGCACGAGTCCTGATGGCCCGCAGTAGCCTCACAGATAGTATTCATGACGCGAAGCTCGTCAACAAGCGGAAGTACCGCGTTAACTACCTCAGAGAGCTTAGCAGCGCTCATGGTGGTCTGTACCACTAGACCAACCTTCTTTGCAGCTCTCATGGCGTCCGCCTGAGCGGCAACTTCTTCCACGGTGTCAATAGCCAAAGACCCTGGTACATGAGCCAGTGTTGCCTCTACCTCAGGATGTCCAGACTCTCCTACCACATACACGGCATAGCCCTGCTTGGCGAGAAGTTCTGCGGCTCCGTGAGCTTTCTTTACAAACGGACAGGTTGCATCAAGTACGTCAACACAGCCGTCCTTGGCAATCTGCTCCTCTTGAGGAGTTACACCATGTGTGCGCAACAATAGCGCACTTCCTGCTGCTTCAGAAGCGGAATCAACTACCTCTACGCCCTGGTCTTTAAGAGACGTAACAACGCGAGGATTATGAATAAGCGGACCAAGCGTGCGCACGGGCGCATGAGCATCTTTGACAGCCTGCTGGACCATCTGAAGAGCTCTTTCTACACCGTAACAAGCACCAGCTTCATCGGCAATTTTGATAGTAGGCACGAACTAATTCCTTCCGGGATGCTCTTTGAGCATTGCATCTCGTAGCTCATATACCCGCTCCATGGCTATTTCTTCCATCTCTTTAGCCTGATCTTTACGCTTAGTGGAAGTCAGGTCAGCAAAGGAAACCTTCTGACCAGCACGAAGATACACCTTGACGGGCTTAATTAAGGGTGAGCCTTTTTTCTTAATATCAAGGGCACCAATAATGGCCAGTGGCTGAACATCTACTTTGGCAAGCTGCGCGATAAGGGCAAAACCGCCGTGAGTTTCTCCACGTTCAGTGTTACTTCTCACTCGAGTGCCCTCAGGGTAGATAAGAAGCATTTCTCCCCTAGAAAGTGCGGTAGTTGCACGACGAATTGCCTTCATATCGGCAGTTCCACGATCAACAGGAATTCCACCAAGTCTAGAGAGTGCCCACTGGAGCGGTTTGAATTTGTTGAACTCACTCTTGTAGATGGTACGGACTGGAATGCCATGAATAAACAGGTGAACAACAGTAACAATAGGATCCAAAAACGTTGGGTGATTCATGATAAGAACGCGAGGGGTCTTATCACCAACAAAGAGCTGGTCATTGTCCCAGCGCCATCTAAACCAGATTTTTGTAATCAGCCCCAGTACACTAACTGCCAGCCACTTAAAGAACTTGGCTGGTGCTGGAAAGTCAACAAGCGCCGTGTCGTAATAATCGTCAAACGAATTTCCGCCAAAAGGGCGCAAACGCTTAGATGCCGTTGTTATAGAAGACTTTTTCTCGGAGCGCTTAGGCTCTTCTGTGTGAGACTTCCCATCATCAGAAGAGCTGTCCTCTGATCCATTTCCCTGGTGAGAAGACCTGTGGTTGCGTGCATCTCTCTGACGTAAACCTGGGTGCAGATCAATAATAGCTGCAATGACCTCTTCAACAGAAAGCGCAGAAGAGTCAATGTGGTGGGCATCTTCTGCAGCACGAAGTGGCGCTGCCTTACGTTCAGAATCAGCCTTATCGCGAGCCTTGATGTCTTCGAGGATCTTCTCCTCACTCTTGGCGTCTACCTGGGCATCGATTCCGGTGGCTGCGTCTCCACCCTGGCGCTGTACGGCTCGGCGGTGAGCACGAGCAGCAGGGTCTGCAGTCAAGAAAACCTTAACATCGGCCTCTGGAAATACCACGGTGCCAATATCACGGCCCTCTGCAACTACATCGCCATTCTCGCCCGCGCGACGCTGCAGGGTAACCATAGCCTCGCGGACTTCAGGGATGGCTGCAACAGCGCTAACGTTTCTGTCTACCTCTGGGGTACGAATTTCTGCGGTGACATTTGTACCGTTAGCAAAGACAGTTTGACCATTAACAGAGTTTCCAAACGAGATGCTAATGCTACGTGCTACCTGAATGATTTTCTCGGTATCCGTCATATCAATGCCCTGACGTAGGCATTCTACGGTTACCGAACGATACATTGCGCCCGTATCAAGAAAAATCAGATTCAGGCGATCAGAAAGTGCACGAGCAACCGTAGACTTTCCGGAGCCTGCTGGACCGTCAATAGCAACAATCATTACTTATCCCCCTTGGTGACACCCCAAATGTCACGAAAATCGTAAAAACTTGGCTCAGTGGAACGGCGTATAACCTCTTCTGGATCAAGGTTAAATCCACCAAGCTTAAAATCTGAACTGCCTGTACTAGTAAAGAAGATTGAAGAAACATTTGCAAGATGTACGTTCCAGCTTGAACTTCCTGGAATGCCAAAAATCTCTGCCATCATAGAGCGCAGATAACCACCATGAGAAATACAAACAGTGCGTCCAGAAAGACTGGAAAGCTCGTTAAGAATAGTGCGGCATCTGCTTCTTACCTGCTCATATGACTCTGCCTCTGGAGCAGGTATGGAATGGCCGTTTTTGTCTGAGGCCCAAGGAAACGTAAGGCCATAGGGCTTTAAA
Source organism: uncultured Atopobium sp. (assembly GCA_938041635.1). GTDB lineage: Bacteria > Actinomycetota > Coriobacteriia > Coriobacteriales > Atopobiaceae > Lancefieldella. Next base: position 8,487 of record CALIAD010000044.1, on the reverse strand, counting down.
ATCTCTTCTGCATCAGCAAAACGCTTGCTCTCCAAAATGCCAAAATCCATCTCTGCAAGGTCATCTTTTACCTCACAAGGAATACCAAGCTCGGTGGCAGCCATCTGGGCCATGTCTTTGCAGCGAGATAAAGGAGAGGTCCAAATTCTATCTGGATGAAAGGCAACAAGTGCACGAACAGCGTGCTCTCGCTGTTCAACGCCATGCTCGGTAAGCTCAACGTCTCTTCTGCCGCTGAAAAAGCGCTGTGTATTAGCCACACTCTCTGGGTGGCGCATAAACAAAATACGATGAACCTGAGCTGGAACTTCAAAGGGCTGCATTATGTCTCCTCTCTGGGCGTTTTTGAGCTGTTTGACGTGCGCTTAGTAATTGTGCGACTAGTAATTATTTGCTGGCATGTAAAGGCATGATGGGAGAAGCGCCAGGCTCTCTACCAATAGTGCGCTCCAGAGCGGCAACTTCCTCTTCTGTAAGAAGTCTCCACTCACCTTCTTTAACGCCTGTAAGGTGGAGCGGCCCAAACGTGTCTCTGTGGAGCGCAAGAACTCTATGGTGAATAGCAAGAAGCATCTTTTTGACCTGGTGCTTTCTGCCTTCTCTAATAGTTACGCTGACCAGGGAGTTTGGCTCTCCTCCACCGGTTTTTCCTAAACCCTGTGGGGCGAGAAGCGCCTTCATCTTGGCATCGTTGGAAACAATCTCTACCTCTGCGGGTGCCGCGGGACCATCTTCAAGTTCAATGCCCTCACGCAAGCGAGCAAGTTGTTCTTCTGTAGGAGTGCCTACTACATGAGCAACATAGTGCTTCCATACATGCTTTGAGGGATGCAAAAGCTCTTGTGCCATCTGACCATCGGTAGTAAAGAACAAAAGACCCGTGGTATCCATATCAAGACGTCCAACAGGGAAAAGTCCCGGGTATAAGTCAGTGGGAACCATGTCCACAATGGTTGGTCTACCCTGAGGGTCTTTCATAGTAGTCAGATATCCTGCAGGTTTGTTGAGCATCAAATAGACGGGTTTCTCGGCAATTGAGCAGACAATGCCGTCTACCGCAACAACATCTGCCTGCGGATCAACCTTACTACCAAGCTCAGTAACTACCTGGCCGTTTACCGTGACGCGACCAGACGTCATCAGGCGCTCAGAGCCTCGACGGCTAGCCACTCCTGCGCGAGCTAAAAAGCGCTGCAGACGCATGGGTACAATGCGCTCATCTGCCACGGCTTATGCTTCCTCTTGCGTATCGTAGCTGTCTCCCAAAAGAGAGCGTTCATCGTCAATGTCTTCTGCGGCTTCTTCAAGCGTTGAAGTGAAGCTTCTGTCGGAGAGTCTCTCGCGAATAAACTGTTTTGACTCCTCGTCAGGGGCAAAATCTTCCAGCGGCGGCAACTCTCGTAAAGATTTAAGGCCAAAGCGCTCCAAGAAAAGAGCTGTTGTGCCATAGAGAATGGCTTGTCCCCTATCTGCCTCTTTACCCACTTCACGCACAAGGTTTTTCTCGCGAAGTGAAGAGATAACACCATCAGAGTTAACACCACGAATAGCTCGGACGCCTTCACGAGTAACAGGCTGGTGATAAGCAATAACCGCCAGCGTCTCAAGAGCTGCCTGAGAAAGGCGGCGCGTATCCCAGGAGAGCACAAAATCGCTGACCAGCTGATGGTGAGCTGGGTGCGTAAAGAGACGCCAACCGCCGGCTACCTCTCTGAGCTGAAATCCCCTGTTGCAGCGCGTGTACTCCTCTGCAAGCTCTTTGAGCGCTTGGGCAACCTCGGCAGGAGCTGCATTGGTGACCTTGGAAAAGTCGGCCGTGGTGATTGCATCTGTTGCAACCAAAAGCAGTGATTCTAGTGCGCCTTTGAGCGACTCGGAATCTAAATAGGTAAGCTCTTCTGCCATAAGTTATTCCGCCTCTTTCTGTGCTTCATCGGGCGTATGGGTTAGCGATAAAAGTGTCTGCTGGACGTCTTGGAGCGCATTTTGAGACAAGTTAAATCCTTCAAGGTCTGGCTCATCACCAGATAGTTCTTCTAGTTCCAAAAGAACCGATTCATCAAGCTGGTATGAATTTGCACCCTCTATGTGCTCAATTTCAATTTCACCAAAGATGACATCTTGTTGAACACGAACAAGACCGCGTTTAAAGAGTTCAAGCACAGCCAAAAAGTTTGCGACCACAATCTCTGGCGTATCCTGACCGTCTAGAAGCTCAGAGAAGGTCACTTTACCCTTTGAGCGCGTGAGACGATCCACTGAAGCAACCGTCAGAGCCACTGGAAGCCTTTTTGGGGCCACATGTTCTGCCTCAAGCAAGAATGTCTCACGTTTTGAGTCAATGTCCGCACAGATGACGGCAAGGCTTCTGAGCGTAATGCCTTCTAGGTAGTCTGGCATGAGGTTCAAGAAATCAGGATCTGGGCCCACTGAGCGTGGGAACATGTACGATTCTGCTTCCATACGGCTACCTAGTGCGGCACCTGCATTTCTGAACTGCTTATAGGCAATAAGGCGAGCAATAAGAACTTCTCGTGCCTCATCAGGAGAAAGCCCGTCAAGCTCGTCATCATACTCATCTTCATCGTATGAGCTTTTGAGTGAAACGTCTTGAGGCACTAAGGCATGAGCCTTCATGTCCAAAAGCGTTGACGCAACAAGGACAAAGTCACTGGCAACGTCTAGGTCAAGCTCTTCCATGGCGTCAACTTCTGCCAGGTACTGATCAGCAACCTCAGAGATAGAAATAGAGCCAATAGCAACTTTTTGCCTACTTACCAGCTGAAGGAGCAGGTCAAACGGACCAGAATATGTTGCAGTGTTTACTTTGTACGACATTAGATGATTCTCGCAAGCAGGCTCAAAATGACGTTAGAAATGCCCCCAATAATGGACGAGAAAAAGCCAGGCGCAAAGAACATGAGTCCCACTACAGCAATCATACAGTAAGGCTCAATGGCGTAGAACTTTTGACGGTTTTTCTCGCCAAGAAAATATAACAGCAGCTTAGAGCCGTCCAAAGGTGGAATTGGCAGCATGTTAAAGACTGCCAGGCTTACGTTAATTTGAATGTAGAAGATTACCAGCGAAGAAACGTAGTACATTACCAGCGGATTATATGCTGCACCAAATGCAACAGCTAGCGCGTTGAGCAAACGCAACAAGAGTGCGCCGAGAAACGCCTGCAAAATGTTAGACGCTGGACCTGCGAGTGCTACAAGAATCTCGTCACGACGACGATCTTTGAGGTAGTTGGGGTTATAGGGAACGGGCTTTGCGTAACCAAAGCTGGGACCACCCATCAATACCAACATAAACGGTAAAAGAACCGTACCAAACAAGTCGATGTGTGCCAGTGGATTGAGCGTCAAACGGCCAGACATTTTGGCGGTAGGATCTCCGCACTTGTATGCCACAAAGCCATGCGCAACCTCGTGAACCACAATGGCAAAGATTACCAGTGCAAATTCAGCGAGCGTTGTCAAAAGCGATGGAACTGATGTTAAAGCAGTTGGCACAACAATCCTTATCTCAACATCTGCAAAACACACAGACAGATACTTACGTAAGCTTCAATTACCTAATAATTTTACCCAAGATTGGCAAAACTACCTACTCGTCAATGTCTGCTTCCATCTTTTCTGAAAGCTCCAACCATTCAGCCTCAAGAGCAGGAATCTTTTTGGAGAGTGCCTGGTATTCAGCCATACACTCATCAAATTTTTGCGGATCGTTATAGAGCGCCTCGTCAGCCATAAGCGTCATGAGCTCATCGTAACGCTTATGCGCAGGAGTAAGTGCAGCTTCAACCTCGTCCAAGCGCTTCTTAGTCTCCCTCAGCGCACGACTTCTACGGTTGCGCTCCTCAGCCTCAGCTCTTCTCTGCTCCTTAGTCTTCACATTGCGAGAAGATCCTGCAGCTTGACCTGCCTCTGGACCAGAACTCTTAACCGCTCTTGCACCCGATGTTCCATACGAGGACACCGTCTTGCTCGACGTCTCCCCCTGCGCTGCTGCTTGAAGCTCTGCAAGCTTAAAGAGGAAGTAATCGTAGTTACCGTCATAGACGGTGACCTTGTGATCGCGAACGTCCACAACCTTGTTAGCTACAGCTCTGACCAGGTGCTCATCGTGACTGATCAAGATGATAGTTCCGGGGAAGTCAACAAGTGCCTTCTCTAGAACGTCAACAGAGTCAATGTCCAGGTGGTTAGTTGGCTCGTCTAGAAGCAACAGTGGGTCTGGAGAAACCAGCATCTTAGCAAGTGCCAGACGAGCGCGCTCTCCTCCAGAAAGCACATTTACGCGTTTCTCAACATCATCGCCATGGAAAAGGAAGGCTCCAAGCAATCTACGCTCTTCAGAAGTAGTCCAGCCAGCAGCAACGGTATCAAGCTCTGCAAGTACCGTATTTGCAGGATTGAGCTCTTCAAGCTGGTGCTGTGCATAATAGGCTTCAGTGACGTTCTGCCCAAGGCTAATCTGTCCTGCATCTGGCTTAAGCTTGCCAGCAATAAGCTTCATAAGAGTGGATTTACCAGCGCCGTTAGGGCCAACAAGCGCTACGTGATCTCCGCGATACAGCTTAAGGTCAACGTTATCATAGACAAAGTTATCCTCATACGATTTGGCCACGCCCTCAAGAGAAATGACTGTATCTCCGGTACGAGGAGGTTCTGGGAACCTAAAATGCATGTGATGAGATTGCTCTGGAAGAACTACCAGTTCTTCACGGATCTTCTCGACCTTTGCCACGCGCTCTTGAACCTGTTTTGCCTTGGTAGGCTTATACCTAAATCGCTCAATGAAGGTCTCCATGTGAGCAATGTCGCGCTCTTGAGCTGCACGTTTAGCGCGGAGCTGCTCAAGATTTTCTTCTCGCTGATGAAGATAGCCGGAATAATTGCCGGTATAGGTTACGAGCATACGATTCTCAAGCGCCGCAACGTGCGTTACACAGGCATCCATGAACGAGCGATCGTGGCTTACCAGCAAAACCGTGCCATCATATGACGATAAGAACCTCTCAAGCCACTGGACAGATTCCAAGTCCAAGTGGTTAGTAGGCTCGTCCAAAAGCAGGACGTCAGGACGACGAAGGAGCAACTTTGACAAAGAAATACGCATCTGCCAGCCGCCCGAAAACTCTTTAGCTGGCTTGTCAAAATCTTCTACTGGAAATCCAAGACCTGCAAGAATCTGACGAGCTCTACTCTCTAGTTCATATCCACCAAGACGCTCGAAGCGCTCCATAGCATGAGCATAGTCTTCAAGATACTTATTGAGCGTTGCACCTTCGGGAGTTTCGGCAATTTTGATTGAAAGGTCGTTAACCTTTCTCTCCCACTGTTTAATCTCATGGGCAGACTCAATGACTTCATTAAGAGCAGTTCTATCTCCCATGAGCTCTGTTTCTTGCTCAAGATATCCAAGGGTAGCGTCTTTTGCAAAGGTAACAGTTCCCTCATCAGCAGACTCTAGGCCCATGATGATCTTTAGAAGCGTAGTCTTACCAGCACCATTAGGGCCAACTAAAGCCCAACGCTCTCCCGCATTGAGCTGAAGTGTTGCATTTGAATAAAGGACTCTACCACCAAATGACTTAGAAATCTTATCCGCAAGAGCAATCAAGTGAACTCCTCATACATATCTGAACTGGATAAGTATAAGTCATTCACTTGATTTACGTGGTGAATTATGTAAATGAAACCAGGCTTATGAAGATTTATTTATGAAATCTTTTAGAATCAAAAATACGACCGACAATAAGAATAGCAGTACCTGTAACCGATGACATCAAGGGCACTATATAGGAATAATCGCCAGTATTTGGAAGTACTTCTTGTTTATGTTCTTTCATGTTTAGAGTTGGTTGAGACTCATTGACTGACTGGGTCTGTGGCTCAGTTGTAGCTGTTGGAGTAGTAGGAGTGTCTGGAACAGGGGTTGGAGATGGAGTAGGTGTGACTGGGTTGATAAACACAACTTCAGTCTCAGTATTTGAACCAATAATCTCACCAACTTGAGTTCGTTCGTCAATTGAGTGACCATCAATGGTAGTTAGCTGTCGAATAGTGGTCGAAGTATCACCAAAAAGATTTGGAATAACAACAGTACCGTCAGCTCCTGTTGTTAAAGAATAACTTCCATCAGCCTCAACAGAAAAAATACCAGTCTGAACAAAAGCTGGAGTCGGAATGTTAGATCCAGCAAGGTCTGCTGCAGTAGCCTTAAGAGTTGCACCAACAATTGGATTACCGTCTGTATCAACTACTTTAACGATAACATTACCAAGTCGAGGTTTGTCATGAATACTTGCTGGAACGATTTCACTTAATCCAAAAAAACTTCCATCAAAATTTACACTTACTGAACCCTCGCCAGTATATTCAGGTCTAAAAGTTGTTTGGGTAACTGTATATCTTCCCATGGGTAAATCAGAAAAAAAATAACGACCATTAACGTCAGTGTCACCTTCAGCAACAATAGTGCCATCTGAATTTGTTAATACAAGATGCATACCAGGAATTGGTTCCTGTGTATAATAATCAAGAACAGCCATTTTAATTCCATTATGATCTGCATTGCTAGCACCAGAAATAACACTAACACTTGCATAAGCCTTTGAAACGATACCAATGCAGAAAATACTTAAAACAAATAATAAAAGTGTGATTGAAAATCTAAATTTTTTTTCCATATTAAAATCCTTTCAATCTATTCTTTACACACACATTAGTAAGTATACTCTTATTGACGCTTCTTATGAAGGAAAAGAGCTGCGGCAGCAACAACGATAGTTGCGCCAGCAACACCAATGATTAGAGGAAGCGTAAGAGCGTTATCACCGGTATTTGGCAGTACAGACTTCTTAACCTTCTTAGCCTTTGGAGCCTCTGGCTGAGGCTGAGGCTCTGGAGCAGGTGGCTCTGGCCTACGATTTACAAACGTAACCGTAGTTGTTTCGTTAGAGCCAGTAATCTCACCAACCTGAGGATTAGGATCATCAATAGTGTAGCCATCAAGGGTGGTTAGCTGAGTAATAATTGCGTTAGCATTTATTAGATAATCAGGAATAATTACGGTGCCATCAGGACCAGTTGTAAGCAGATAATTGTTATGGTCATCTCTGCTTAACTCACCTGTCTGAGTATAAGGAACACCAGGATTTGGTGCATCCTGAGTCATAGCACGAGGATCACTAGTACCAGGCAAATAAGCTGGATCAGGAGTATTAAATCCGCCCATAGAAGGAGGACATGCAGGTGCTGCGATTCCAGACGCATTGTCATAGGAGGGGTTTGCTTTTAAAGTTGCGCCGGCAATAGGACTTCCATACTGATCGACTACTCTCACGATAATATTTCCGCGCCTATTTGGTAATTTAACTGTTACTCGAGTTGTTTCCTCAAAGAGACGTGTATCTGAATCGTAAGGGAATGTTACTGCATGAAGAGGGACCATACCATTAATGCTACCTGGAGTGCATGCAAAGACGGAATCAATCATTACAGCATCGGAATTATAAGCTAGTTCATTAGGATAATTTTTTGGGATAACCGTATAACTTCCTGTTACCGGAACAGTGACGCTTTGTCCACCTGGAACATTTGAGGCAATTCTATTTCCAAATTCATCTTCAATATCAAATTGGATATTAGTAATAGTACTAGAGGTTGGAATGTCTTCGCCACCAACATAAAGCTGGCCCATAATATGGACATTTTCAAAGTTAATGGTCTGAGGATCGCCATCACTACCAGCAGGAGCGGAGAAAGTCACGTTTTTAGCTGTGTGATCAATAACATATCCAGCTTTAAACGTTGTCTGCTCAACCTTATAACTTCCGTTAGCAAGGCTAGTCTGAGCTCTACCGTTTTGGTTAGTAATCATAGTTGCAGCGTTGGTACCGGTAACTGTATTAGTCACTGTAATTGTTACACCATCAACAGGTTGACCATAATAGTCATCAGTAACATTAACCGTGAGCTGATTTTGAACTGCTGCTTCTGCAAGCGCAAGCTTTGGAACTCCAATTACAATTACGCAGCATAGCGCAACCAAAATTGACGCTGCAACACATTTGAACTTTTTCACTTCAAACCTTCCAAATCCATTAAGGATTACAAATGTCTAATTCAAATGATAAAAGAAAATATCATTCAAATGAATATAAACTACATTCTAAATTGCAATTTATTAAATTTTCATATCATCAACAATAAGAATTAGCTATAAACAGCTATTCCCTATCCAACCACACACAAAAAGCGAGAAGGCCCTTCTACATGAAAGATCTTCTCGCCAAAAAATCGTCAATAAGTTTGATGGAATAGCGCTACTTATCCATAGTGAGATGAATAGCAAAGCCAGCAATCTCTTCTTTGAAATAAACCAAAAACGTACTGCCGTCTGGATTAAGTCTTCTTGAAGACTCATCGATTTCAAAGCCACGACCTGCAAAGTAATTCTCGGCAGCAGGAATAT
>CALIAD010000043.1 GCA_938041635.1 uncultured Atopobium sp. | reverse complement strand
GTCCTTAGTGGCCTAGGTCTTTATTAAATTCGTCCAAGTTTTGGGACGCAGTTCAATGACAAGGCGTTTTGCATTACAGAGGCCAGCTGTTACTCAAGCTCAAAGGCTCCTGTGTAGAGCTGGTAGTACGTTCCTCGCTTGGCGAGAAGTTCGTCGTGCGTACCACGCTCAATAATACGACCGTGGTCAAGAACGACAATAACATCTGCGTTTCTAACCGTAGAGAGACGGTGAGCAATAACAAAGGTGGTGCGGTCATACATAAGGGCGTCCATACCACGCTGGACAATTGCCTCAGTACGTGTGTCGATGCTGGAAGTAGCCTCGTCCAGAATCATGACTGGTGGATCTGCGACTGCCGCGCGAGCAATGGAAATGAGCTGGCGCTGTCCCTGGGAGAGCGCACTGCCGTTGTCCTTGAGCATGGTGTGGTAGCCGTCAGGAAGACGCCTGATGAAGTCATCAGCACCAGCAAGCTTTGCAGCCTTTACGCAGTCCTCGTCAGTGGCGTCAAGACGGCCGTAGCGAATGTTGTCCAAAACGGTACCTGTGAAGAGGTTAACGTCCTGAAGAACAATGCCAAGAGCACGGCGGAGAGAGCTCTTCTTAATCTTGTTGATGTTGATGCCGTCGTAGCGAATCTTACCGTCTTCGATGTCGTAGAAGCGGTTAAGCAGGTTAGTAATGGTTGTTTTACCTGCACCTGTTGCACCAACAAAGGCAACCTTCTGACCAGGTTTTGCATAAAGAGAAATGTCATGCAGTACGGTGTGGCCTGGCTCGTATCCAAAGTCAACATCAAAGAGACGAACGTCGCCCTTGATTGGAGTGTAGGTAACGGAGCCATCGCTGTGTGGATACTTCCAAGCCCAGTAGCCTGTACGATACTCGGCCTCTTGCACCTGTCCATCAATTGTTTCTGAGCAAACCAGGGTAACGTAGCCTTCATCAGTTTCTGTAGGTTCATCAAGCATTTCAAAGACACGATTAGCTCCAGCAACACCCATAACAACGGAGTTAATCTGACCAGAAATTTGGTTAATCTGTGCAGAGAACTGACGTGTCATGTTGAGGAAGGGAACAGCTACTGCGATGGTAAAGGGCAGTCCAGAAATAGAAATGTTCTGAACATTCAGTGCAATAAATACGCCGGAAACAATGGCAACAATAACGTACATGATGTTGCCCATGTTGTTCAGAATTGGCATAAGCGTATTGGCATAAAGGTTTGCATTTCTGGAAACAACCATGAGCTCGTCATTGATCTTGTCAAACGATTCAATGGTTTCTGGCTCGTGGCTAAAGACCTTAACGACCTTCTCGCCATTCATAATCTCCTGGATGTGGCCCTCAACGTCTGCCGTGGTTTTCTGGGTCTTAACGAAGTTCTTTGCTGACTTGCCACCAAGATTTTTAGTAGCAAGAGCCATCAAAGAGGCACCAAACAAAATGACCAAAGCCATCAAAGCACTGTAGTAAAACATGATAAAGATGACTGAAATGATGACCACAGAGGTAAAAAGGAGCTGTGGAAGGCTCATGCCAATCATCTGGCGCATAGCGTCAATATCGTTAGTGTAATAACTCATGATGTCGCCATTAAGGTGCGTATCAAAGTACCTGATAGGCAAGTCTTGCATATGAGAGAACATTCTTGAGCGCCATTTTTGCAGTGCGCCCTGGGTGACAATAGCCATGCCCTGGGTAGAGACGATGTTTGCAAGAAGTCCAAGGACATAGAAGGTGGCGAGAAGAGCCACGTTCTGGAAGACAAGACCTTCTGCAGAGCTCCAGTCACCGGAATCAATATAGTTGGAGATGATGGAGAGAATACGCTCAAGGAAGACGCTTGGAAGCGACTGCATGATTGCCTGAACAACAGTAGCAAGGAGCGCCACAGGGAGAAGAACAGGGTAGAACTCCCAGAGCATTTTAATGGTACGGGTAAGAATTTTTCCCACGGGAAGTTTTGGTCTTTTATCGTTTGTTTCTGCTGTCTTACTCATGAGAAGTCACCTCACCTTCCTGGGATTGGTTTTCATCAACACTTTGTTTGTTCTGCGAGAAGTACACCTCGCGGTAGATTGGATTATCTTTCAGGAGCTCTTCATGTGTACCAATGGCGTTAATCCGGCCGTTATCTAGAACAATAATCTTGTCAGACTCTTCAATACTGGAAGTTCTCTGAGCAATGATGATCTTGGTGGTATCAGGTAGATAATCTTTGAGGCCCGCACGAATCAAAGAATCAGTCTTTGTATCAACAGCGCTGGTAGAGTCATCAAGAATGAGTACTTTTGGACGTCTTAGCAGTGCGCGTGCAATACAGAGACGCTGCTTCTGGCCACCAGAAACGTTATTGCCACCCTGCTCAATATGAGTTTCATATTTATCAGGGAAGGTTTGAACAAAGCTGTCTGCCTGTGCAAGGCGTGCTGCTTCAAGAATCTCTTCATCCGTAGCATCAGGGTTACCCCAGAGAAGATTCTCTTTGATAGTGCCACTAAAGAGTACGTTCTTCTGAAGAACCATAGCAACAGCGCCACGAAGAACATCAATGTCATAGTTTCTGACGTCATGTCCACCAACAGAAACGCTACCAGTGGTTACGTCATACAGACGAGGGATGAGTTGTACCAGCGTGGACTTAGCAGAGCCAGTACCACCGATGATGCCAATGACCTCACCAGATTTAATATGAAGATTAACATCAGATAGGGCTTCTCGACCTTCTGGTCCAGAGTAGGAGAATCCAACGTTTTCAAAATCAATGGAGCCATCAGCAACTTCAGTCAGAGGATTTTCTGGGCTGTTAATGGTGGAGATTGCAAGCAGTACCTCGCAGATACGGCGCGCGCCTTCTTCTGCGATGATGATCATGGCAAAGACAAAGGAAAGCATCATAAGCGACATGAGCATCATAAAGCCATAGGTGATAAGGGAAGAGAGCTGACCAACACCAAAGGCGGTTCCTTGAGAAGAAACAATAAGGTACGAGCCAAAGTAAAGAATCAAAACAAACAACACGTAAATAGTAAAGTTCATAAATGGCGAGTTCAGAGCTATGAGCCTCTCCGCTGAAGTGAAGTCTTTACGCAACTCCTCTGAGGCATTATCAAACTTCTGGCGCTCGAAGTCTTCATTGACAAATGACTTAACAACGCGAATACCAGCAAGGTTTTCTTCTGCAGACTCATTAAGTGCGTCGTACTTCTTAAAGATCTTTTTAAAGATAGGGATAACTCTAGAAATAATAAGATAGAGACCAAATCCCAGAAGCGGCATGATAGCAACAAAAATAATTGCAAGCCAGCCACCCATGATAAAGCCAGCAATAAATGCAGCAATAAACATGAATGGCGCGCGAACTGCCATACGGATAAGCATCATAAATGCCATCTGTACGTTTGAAATATCAGTGGTCAAGCGCGTTACCAGAGAAGATGATGAGAAAGCATCAATAGTGGTAAACGAGAATTTCTGAATATTTTGGAACATATCACGACGAAGGTTGCGGGCAAATCCTGTAGATGCTTTAGCAACTGAGATGCCAGAGAGTGCTCCAAACAGCAGTGACAACATTGCCATAGCAGCAAGAATGAGGCCCGACTGAAGAATGGCGTTGAGATCAGCGCCAGCTCGAAGGGTATCAATAAGAGCTGCTGTTCTAAAGGGGATGAGAATCTCTAAGATGGTTTCTACCATAACAAAGACAGGTGTGAGAATAGTGTCTCTCTTAAACTCACCAATACTCTTTGAAAGGACCTTAGCAATCTCTCTAAAAGAAAGATTATTTACATCAACAATGCCGGTTAATGATGAAGGAGCCAGCGCTGTATCGGCTTCAGTTGATTCAACCATGTCTTCAAGTATTTCAGTTGATGCTACTTCTTCTGGCATGTTGTTTCTCCTTTCTCGTCTTTAATACAGGTGTCCCAGTGTTCAACTAGTCGATCTAGATATCCACAAAAGACATTTTTTTCTTCATCTGAAAGAACAGATAAAGCCTGCGCTTCAAATGACTCAATAGATTCTTGAGCTTCTTGTGCCTGTTTACGTCCTTCTTTTGTGAGTGAAAGAAGCGTTTGTCTACGGTCTTTATCAACACGTGTTCGCTCAATGAGACCTTTTGCTTCAAGTTTGCTCACCATTTCTGACAACGATGCAGACGCATTTTTTGTCCTGGCGAGAAGATCTTTTTGTGTCATATCTCCATCACGATACAATGCAGTCAAAATAAATTGTTGACCGCCACGGCATCCGCGTGTGATGTAAAGATAAT
>CALIAD010000042.1 GCA_938041635.1 uncultured Atopobium sp. | reverse complement strand
AAATACCGACCTCCTAATCGTTAGATTTTGGTCTAACTTTTGGGGGTCGGTACATAGTGCAGACTCCTTTTTGTTGTAGATAAACCAGAGGTTTATGGAGTTCCTGTTCCAGTTCCAGTTCCAGTTCCAGTGCCCGTTCCTGTTCCTGTTCCGGTGCCCGTACCAGTACCAGTACCAGTACCAGGAGTGGCCGGAGTGGTAGGAGTGGTAGGAGTAGTAGGAGTAGTGGTTGAATCGTCCTCTTCCTCTTCCTCCTCTTCCTCTTCCTCTTCGTCGTCATCTTTCTTTTCTTGCTTAGCATTAGCGGAGCCACCAACAAATTTCCAGTAACTATTAGGCTTGTAAGCAATAGTTTCAGTGGTCTTTGGGAACTCAGCACGAGGAACGCCAGATAAAGCTGCGTTCATGTAGTAAGCCCAAACATACTGCGCAGTAACAAAGGTAGAAGACTCGCCGCCACCGATGATAACAGGGTCACGACTATCTGGATATCCACACCAAGCAACTGTTGCAAGCTGTGGGGTATAGGCGCAGAACCAAAGGTCCTCGGATTTATCGGAAGTACCTGTCTTACCAGCAACTGGCTGGTTAAAGGTCTTCAGGTTGTAAGCATAGCGACCAGTACCGGAGGTAAGAACGCCGCTCAGAACATCGGTAGCAGCTGCAGCAACAGCTGGGCTAATTGCCTGAACTGGGTTGTCCTTGTGCTCGTAGATAACGTTGCCATTACGGTCTTCAATGCGCGTAATTGCTACAGCATCACGACGAACACCGCCTGCAGCAAGCGTTGCAAATGCTGTGCACTGCTCAATAGGGGTTACACCCTGGGAACCAAGAGTAGTAGACAGGTATGGCTGTAGCTGGGTGCGAATACCCATGGCATAGCACGTTTGAAGGATCTTATCGATACCAATAGCTTCAGCAACCTGTGCGTAAACAGTGTTAGAAGAGTAAACCGTACCTTGACGCAGCGTAATTGCGCCATAGCTGTAGTTACCTGCGTTTCCAACCAGCCAGGTAGGTGTAATCTGCATGGGAGAGTTGCCGTTAAGAACAATCTCTGGGTTCATACCCTCAGAAAGGGCTGCTACCAGCGTATACATCTTAAAACTGGAGCCCATCTGACGGTTACTACTGGTTGCAATGTTGTACTGACTCTTTGAGTAGTCCTGTCCACCAACCATTGCTTTAATGTAGCCAGTTTGAGGATCAATAGAAACCAAAGCAGCGCCCAGGCGAGGGTTGCCAAGCTCAGCAATACGCCTTGTAGCAGCCTCATCAGCATCTTTCTGAAGGTCAGGATCAAGCGTAGTGTAAACGCGCAATCCACCCTGAAGAATAGTGTCGTTATCAAAGTCTTCCTGAAGCAGGCTACGAATGTAGTCTGTCCAGTAAGGGAACTGGCCAATGTTGTCGGTCAAAGTACCAGGGTTAAGTACTAAGTCCTCAGCAACGGCTTCATCGTACTGCTCCTGTGTAATATCTCCCGCGCGAAGCATACGCTCAAGAACGGTATTACGCCTCTCTTTTGCTGCCTCTGGATTAACGGTTGGGTCATAGGCAGAAGGAGCATTTGGAAGGCCAGCAAGCGTTGCAGCTTCTGCAAGAGTCAAATCACTTGCATGCTTGTTAAAGTAGATAATACTTGCAGCCTCAATGCCGTAGGCACCATTACCGTAGTAAATGGTGTTGAGGTACATATTAAGAATCTGGTCCTTAGTAAACTTTTTCTCCATTTGAATAGAGATGTAAGCCTCGCGGACCTTACGCTTTAAAGAACGCTCAAACTGCTCGTTAGAAAGAACGGTATTACGAACAAGCTGCTGTGTAATAGTGGAAGCACCCTCGCCGCCACCAAACAGCGAGCCAACAGATGCACGAACAATACCCCAGGGGTCAATACCGCTGTGGGAATAGAAGCGCTTATCCTCAGTATCAATGGTGCCCTGAATAACATAAGGAGAAATCTGATCCAAGGTAACAGAGCGACGCTGCTGCAGATAGAAGTCTGCAATGTCGTTGCCCTTAGAGTCATAAACGCGAGTAGGCTCTGCTACCAGATAGGCATCAGCAGAGTTGTAATCTGGCAGATCCTCGAGCCATGAAGAAACAGCTGCACCCAAAGAAAGAGCAAGTGCAAGCGCGAGAAGAGCCATAAAGCCAAAGAATCCAGCAATGCCAAAACCTACGGCATGTGTGTTTGCGTGTTTACGTGCACGACGGGTTCTAATACCCATTGAGCCTCCTTGTCATAGCTCTCACTATTATAGTCTGATATTTATGTTTCAGTGAATAAAGAGTTACAACTCTGTTGTATTCTGATAGATAACATTTTGAATTGATACTATTTGTAGCAATAACTATATGGTTTAACAGGCTTGCGTTGAGAGGATACAGAGTGCTTTCAGTAGAAGAACAGCTCCGTGTTATTACTTCAGGAACTATGCAGATTGTTCCTTTGGATGGTCTAAAAGAAAAACTCAAGAAGGACACTCCTCTTAATATTAAGCTTGGCGTTGATCCAACAAGTCCTGATTTGCATCTGGGACACGCAGTTCCTTTGCGTAAGATGCGCCAGTTCCAGGACCTTGGCCATAATGTCACCTTGATTATTGGTAGCGGCACTGCGCTAATCGGTGACCCTTCCGGACGCGATTCTACCCGTCCTCCTCTCACTGCAGAGCAGGTGGATGCAAATGCAGAAACCTATGTTAACCAGGCAATGAAGATTCTTGATCCAGAAAGAACCACTGTTGTTCATAACGGCGACTGGATTAAGCCTATGAATCTTGAGACCATGCTTGGTCTTATGAGCAAGTTCACCATTGCTCGTATTCTTGAGCGAGAAGACTTCTCTAATCGCTATCACAATCAGCAGCCAATTGCGCTTCACGAGTTTATTTATCCCGTGCTCCAGGCATACGATTCAGTTGTTATCAAGGCAGATGTAGAGATGGGCGGAAACGACCAGATCTTCAACCTGCTTGCTGGCCGCGATCTTATGCGTGATATGGACATGGAGCCTCAGATTGCGCTTACTATGCCTTTGCTTGTAGGTACTGACGGCACTAAGAAGATGAGTAAGTCTTACGGCAACTACATTGGGCTGACTGATGAGCCAAACGATATGTTTGGTAAGGTCATGTCTATTACTGACGAGATTATTCCAATGTATTATCGCCTCTGTTCTACGCTCTCTATTGATGAGCTTGATGCAATCGATAAGAGCTTTGAGGACGGTACCGCTGATCCTTATCAGCTCAAGCGTGCTCTTGGTAGAAATATTGTTGACCTCTACCACGGTGAGGGAGAAGGTCTTAAGGCTCAGGCAGCTTTTGATGCTCAGTTCAAGAACAATGAGGTTCCTGACGACGTCAAAGAGTTTGCCATCTCTCTTGAGGCTGATGAGGATGGTCTTATCTACCTGCCAAAGATTTTGGTTGAAGTAGAGATTGCTTCAAGTAACGGTGAGGCTCGTCGTCTGATTGACGGCGGCGGTATTAAGATTAACCAGCAGCCTCATCCAGCAAAGACCTATAAGGTTGAGCCAGCAGTTCTTGAGGGAGCTCTTCTCCAGGCAGGCAAGAAGCGTTGGGCTAAGCTCATTTAAAACAGAAGCACTATTTAAGGGCGCATACGCATGTGGGAGCAATTTGTTCTTGTTCTTATAGTTACAACAGCAATTGTTTTTGTTCCAGGATATCTGGGTGCTCGTTTATCAGGCGGTAAACGAGCGCTTTCACTTGCCGTAGCTGGCCCTTTAAGTGTTGTATTTTACATTGTAGCGGGCATCGCAATGTACCCACTGGGTCTCAAGGGGCTTATTCCACTTCTTGCACTTGTAGCGTGTTTTCTCGCCCTTATTGCAGCAATTCGCTTTGGCTCAGAGAGACTTTTACATAAAAAGATACAGTCCTCTTTGACACTCTCTTTGTCGGGAGTCTGCATTGTTATTTGTCTTGGTGCGTTAGCAGCAAGTTATGTGTTCTATCGAGGCCTTGGTAACCCAAATAACTTCTTGCAATATGACGATAATTACACGCATATTGCTTTTATTAATCGCACTATTCAAACAGGTGTTTTTTCAACTTTAAAAGCATCTGTTTTTGACGGCTTGCCGCACTCAACGCCACAGCCTTTCTCGGGCTCTTGGTATTATCCTTTAGCATTTCACAGCTTTGCTTCTGTTGCCGCAATGGTCACACACTGCTCAATTGGAATGGCGGAAAACGCCGTTAATGTGGTGTGGACTGGCTTAGTGTACCCATTGGGACTCTTTGCACTTGTTTCAAAGATTTTTGGAAAGAAAATTCAAGCTGCAGTGATTGCACCATTTGCAGCATTTGCCAACATGGCATTTCCTGTCCGCATGCTTACAGTCCATGGTCCGTTTCCAAATATGCTTTCCTTCTGCTGTGTTCCTATAGCAGCGTATTTATTTGTGCAACTTCTTGATTCGATTGCGCAATCCTCTTCCCATAAACATGGCGAGAAACCCCAGAGAGCTTCAGATATCTTCATGCTTATTTCGGTACTTTTGGGAATTGTTTTTTGCCATCCAAACGGTGTATTTTTCTGGGCAATTTTGGTTTTCCCTTATGTGTTAGTTTCATTTATCCCACGTATGGTGGCCAATAAATGCGCAGATAAAAAGAATAAAGTTGCTATTTTAGTTGCCCTTGAGGCGCTCTGTATTGTCCTTTGTGTTAGTGCATGGACTGTTATTTTACGCAGTAGCTTTATGGCCTCAATTGTGCATTTTGTTTGGGGTTGGGACGTAAACCCACTTGAATCACTTATGTATATTGCCACTCAGTCATTCATCATGAAAGTTCCAGAAGCAGTTTGCACCGTGCTGTTCTGGATTGGCTTTGTCCACGCGCTTGTTGTTAAGAAATCTCGTTGGTACGCCTGTAGCCTGCTCTTTGTTTCTGTTTTCTTTGTGGTAGGCCTTATGGGTAATGTAGGTGTAAAGCGTTTTCTTATTGGTTTTTGGTACACAGATCCAGAGCGTATTGCAGCCATCATGTGTATAACCTCTACGCCATTAGTTTTACAAGGTGGTATTGATATTGTTTCTGCTGTTTTAGCGGTACTTCAAAAAGTAAAGCACGCGGTAAGAGCTACGCAATCCACTAAAAGTGATAAGCCACGTTTGTCGCGTAGTCGAATTTCTCTTATTAAAAGTGTAGTTGCAATTATCCTTTCTATTCCTGTCGTATATGCACTGTGGACCCCCATTGATCCTTTACAGCTTCAGACGCATGAGCCAAGCCGTTTTCAGATGAGCTTGCATTGGATGAGTGAGTCATATATTCCACAAGATTGGAAGACCTACTCAGCTACTGAACAGGCGTTTGTTCAAAGAGTTAAAGAGATTGTTGGGGATTCTGTTGTGCTCAATAATCCATTTGATGGCTCATCACTTGCTTATGCGATAGATGGTTTAAACGTGTACTACAAGTTTAAATACAATGATAATGAGTCACCTGAGAGCAGGTTGATTAGAGAAAAACTTAATCGCGTGTTCTATGAGAAATCGGTGCAAGATGCCGTTCGTTCTGTTGGTGCGCAGTATTTTATTCGCTTAAACATGTACCCAGATGATCAGTATCCAACTATGCCAAAAGAAGAAGGAATGTGGTCTGGTCTCAACATTGACAATGGTGCTCCAGGATTTGAGTTGGTACTTGAAGAAGGACCGTATAAACTTTATAGAATCACAGCGATTGATGGGGAGTAATTTTGAAAGGCATTATTCTTGCAGGAGGTAGCGGTACCAGGCTTTATCCGCTGACAAC
>CALIAD010000041.1 GCA_938041635.1 uncultured Atopobium sp. | reverse complement strand
GCGACCATTGAGATTTGCACGTTAATGAGCTCCAAACTTTGGTTTGGGGCTCGTTTTTGGCAAATTTGGCCCCAAAAAGGTAAAAAATGCGTTTAGTTGGTGTATTCATTTTGAAAATGAGCCATTTTGACTTAATTAGTAAAAGAAATAGTTAAAACTATTTCGTCTTTCTTGGGCAAACATAAAGATAAAAAATTGAACTAAATTTCTCCATCCCCAACTAAACGCATTTTTTACCTCCTGAGGTCCCAAAAACGGCAATTTTCCGAGTCCTGTGAAAATTTTGATTATAAAACGTACGGAATATGCAATTTCATGCATAACGGCTTCAATCCGTGACTACAAACAGTATTCCTTTGGTGTCGGAGCTAGACTATGCCAAGCAAACCCACCGAGTTACGCGATTAGGCTGTATGCTCGTGAGTTAGCAGCAACAAAAGTGCTGCTCAACGTTACCCGCTCGGATGCAGGGAACCATCGCGTCGAGAAAACTACGCGACCATCATTCAGATAAATCTCCACGGTAGATCCGTCAACAATAAGACGCAGTTCAGAAAGCTCCTTTAGCCTAATAGAGCGTTGAGTTCTACCTGCGGCGGTGTCCTCGTCAATGAATTTCAAGGCAAAAATGTCCTTGGAGTAAGAAAGCTCAAGCGCGTCATTGAGAGTAAGAGTTCCGTCTCCGGATATGTCCGTAATCTCAATATCTGCAGATAGTTGATCTATTTTGACGACAGTGTCGGCGACAAATTCCACACATTCGCGTCGCTTAGCATCAAGCTCTTTAACAGGACGCTGCAGGATAACGCCATCACCAGACAGCGAAAGTTCTCGCGGCAGAGTAAGGTTGTGGCAGAAACCAATGGCCGCAGGATAACTGTGGTAAATCGGATCAATGATGCCCATCCATCCAATCAAGATGGTACGACCAGAATCGTCGACGAACGTTTGAGGTGCGTAGAAGTCAAAACCGTGATCCCAGAGCACAAAGTTATCGGTAGAAACAGTTTCAACATTGATAAGCTTCTGCCCCTCTGGAAGCGGAAAATAACCCGACTGCCAGATGTTTTGCCACTTGTCGAGAGGCTCGCTTGAAGCATTCTCTTGCAAGTTAACGGAATCGCTCAAGCGCGATCCCTTGGACGCATCGGCGCCTGGATTCGTATCGACGCTTGGCTCCGTACCAGCGCTTGGCTCCGTACCAGCGCTTGGCTCCGTACCAGCGCCTTCTCTCAGCCCCTGCGGACATACGGACAGAAACTCCTGGCCATCGAGCTGCACTAAAAAAGGACATTCCCACATGTAGCCAAACACATCGCGCTGACCCAGGGCATTAGTCCCGCGTATAACCGAGTGGAGCGTCCACGACTCGCCACAATCACTGGAGTCGTAAATCAAAACCGCTCCCGAATCATGTCGTTCATCTGCGGTTTTTGCGTTACCAGCCGCAACGTCCTTCTCGCGAGTGCCTAACAGCATGCGGAGAACCCCGTCTTGCTCCCAAACCTTCGGGTCGCGCACGTGGTTTGTGCAGGTATTGGGGTAGTCGGCCGGCTTCAAAACAACGCGCTTTGGCGAGAAACTTCGTCCATCTTCAGAGGTCACCATGACCTCGTAGGCCTCTCGACCGACGTCAATGCCGTCGGCTTCTGGGTGCGTTTCGTCCATAACGTTGCCGGTGTAGAAGAGCCGAATGACCTCGCCGGCCGCCGCACCGTTGCCGTTGTCGGCCGCCGCATTGTCGCCGTGACCGCAGTCGCCGGTCGCTGCACTGCCGCCGGCCGTGTTGCGCGTCTCAATCCAGGCCGAACCCGAAAACACACCGTCTTTATCGCAAGCTGCATCTGGAGAAATCGCAATAGGGAGCGTCTCCCAAGACAGCAAATCCTCGCTCACAGCATGTCCCCAAAAGCGGAGCTCGTTGGCAGGCCACTCGGGAGTGTACTGGTAAAACGCGTGGTAGACGGACTTAAACTGACAAAGTCCGTTTGGGTCATTCATCCAACCCTGAGGTGGGAAGAGATGAAATTGTGGCGTCCAAAAGTCGT
>CALIAD010000040.1 GCA_938041635.1 uncultured Atopobium sp. | reverse complement strand
GCAAGCAAAATGATCGCCTGCTTCTGGAGCGCTGGCACGAGATTGCTCGTCATCGCTATGCTCACCGTGGCCTCTACAACAACGAGGCGGGCATTCCAGAGAACTCCCTGCTTGCTTTCCGCGCAGCTGTCGAGAAGGGCTTTGGCTCCGAGGTTGATGTCCACCTGACGGCAGACAACAAACTGGTTGTTGTTCACGATTCAGCACTTGATCGCCTCTGTGGCGTACAGAAGATTGTTGAGGAGTCCACACTTGAAGAGCTCCGTGGCTTGAGACTTCTTGCTACTGACGAGCAGATTCCAACGTTTGAGGAAGTCCTTGAGGTCTATGCATGGAGTGGTTCCGGTGAGCTACCTGCACCTTTGATTATTGAGGCTAAGACACGCAACAATAACGCTGAGCAGCTGACAGAAAAGATTATGCAGGCTCTTGATCTTCGTCCCGTTCGTGCATGCATCGAGAGCTTTGATCCTCGCGTTTTGCAGTGGCTGCGTCAGAACCGTCCTGAGATGCTTCGTGGCCAGCTCTCAGAGAATTTCCTGGTTGACCGCCAGACCAAGCACATGAACATTGCTACACGAGCTGGTGCTACAGCTCTCTTTGGTAATTCTGTTGGTCGTCCAGACTTCATTTCTTACAAGTTTGAAGATCGCAAGAATCCCTTTGTTAAGCTGGCTTGCAATACCATGGGCGCACATCTCATTACCTGGACCGTTAGGAGCGAGGAGGACATGATTGCCTCCGAGCTTGAAGGTGCGCCTGTCATCTTTGAGGGATTTATCCCAACCCCTGCGTCGCTGATTAACTAGCTTTCCAATCGGTGAGAAGACCAATTGGCGAGAAGAACGTTTGGCTTAAACTACGGCCAAAATTTATAGGTTTATCTGGGACTCCACGGGTTTCTCGCCCGCGGAGTTTCTTGTGAAAAGTTCCTTAAGATTATTGTATGAATATATGTACATATATCAATTTAAGGAGTAGACTAGGCATAACAACAACCCAAGGAGGAGCCATGAGCTCAAAGACAAAGGTGAAAATTGCTCGCATTGTCTGTTCTGCTGTTTTGCTAGGTATTGCTTACGCGGTTGAACACGCATTTGACCTGCAGCTCTGGCAGGCACTGTTGCTTTACCTGTTGCCTTACGCTGTTGCGGGATACGATGTTGTTCTAGAAGCATGGGAGAGCATCACTGAGGGCGAGTGCTTTAACGAAGACTTGCTCATGACCATTGCTACTGTTGGTGCCTTGCTCATTGGCTTTGTGCCTAACGGTTCTCCTATGTTTGATGAGGCCGTCTTTGTCATGCTGTTCTTCCAGGTAGGAGAGGTGTTTGAACACCTTGCTTCCGATAACAGCAAGAAGTCTATTGCCAAGCTTATGGATATTCGCCCTGACAGCGCAACGGTTGAACGTGACGGACAGCTGCTCACTATCTCTCCAGAAGAGATTAAGCTGGGAGAGATTATTGTGGTTAAACCCGGCGACCGTGTTCCTGTTGACGCAGAGATCGTCGAGGGTTCTACCAGTCTTGATACCGTCGCTCTTACTGGTGAGAGCGTGCCTCGTGACGCAACGGTGGGGGATAACATTATCTCGGGCTGCGTAAACCTTTCTGGCGTGGTACGCGCCCGCGTTACTCACCTCTTTGAAGACTCTACTGCTTCCCGCATCATTAAGCTGGTAGAGAGCTCAAACCAAAACAAGTCCAAGAGCGAGAGGTTTATTCGTCGTTTTTCTCGCGTGTATACTCCAGCAGTTGTTTACAGTGCCATTGCGCTGGCGTTTTTGCCACCACTGCTTTCGGGGGACTTTGTAGCTAACGCTTCTACCTGGGCTGTAAGGGCGCTTACCTTCCTTATTGCATCTTGTCCGTGTGCGCTGGTAGTTTCCGTGCCACTGGCCTTCTTTGGCGGTATTGGCGCTGCTTCGAAGGAGGGCATCCTAATCAAGGGCTCTTCGTACATTGATATGCTTTCTACCCTTGATACCGTTGCCTTTGACAAGACCGGTACGCTGACTGAGGGTGTTTTTGAGGTCCTTGCTGTTCATCCTCAGGCCATTGGCGAGAAGGACCTTCTGCACCTAGCTTCTCACGTTGAGATGCACTCCACGCATCCCATTGCTGCAGCTCTTAGTGCTGCTTATCCAAGCGAGGACGATGACTGTGTTATCACGGACATCAAAGAAATTGCTGGTCAGGGCATTTGCGCTAACGTGAATGGTAAGAGCGTTGCTGTTGGCAACTGCACACTTATGGAGAGCGTAGGAGCTTCTTGGAAAGCGTGCGAGAACCACGGAACCATCATTCACGTGGCTGTTGATGGGACCTACATGGGCCACATTGTTATTTCTGACCGCGAACGAGCTGATGCTCCAGCAGCAATCGCTTCCCTCAAAGACGT
>CALIAD010000039.1 GCA_938041635.1 uncultured Atopobium sp. | reverse complement strand
GGCCTGGGAAATCCTGGCGAGAAATACGCGCGCACCAGGCACAATGCTGGTTTTGCCGTCGTCGATGCCCTTGCCGAGCGCCACGGCGTTTCGTACTGGAAAAGTGAGGCGGGCTGCCAGGTTGCGGAGATCACCCTTCCCGCAGCTCAAGCCGCAGCTCCCGGCGCCGTATCTGGCGAGAAACGCCGTGTGCTCCTAGTCAAACCCCAGGACTTCATGAACACCAGCGGCGGTCCCCTCTCCAAACTTGCTCGTGCACACCACCTTCAACCTGCGCAAATCCTGGTCATTCACGACGAGGTTGACCTCGCAGAGGGCCAGCTCAACTTCAAAGAAGGCGGCGGACTCAACTCGCATAACGGTCTGCGTTCCATCGCCGACAAACTCCAGACCAGGGATTTTATGCGTCTGCAGTTTGGCATCGGTCGCCCTCCCGGAAAGATGCCGGTGGCAGACTTTGTTCTACGCGAGCTCAGGGGAAACAACTTGGAAGACTTCCTGGTCACTGCTCAGGCGGCCGCAGATCAGGTGGAGCAGCTCCTCCGCAGCTAGCGGTCACCGCTCAGACGGCCGCCGATCAGGTGGAGCAACTCCTCCGCGACAGCCATCCTCGCGTGTCACAACTCCTCTGCAGCTAGCAGTCACCGCGCTACGCAGCTAGCGGTCACCGCGCTCCGCCCCGTGCCGTCGCCCCGTGCCGTCGCCGCGTGTCGCCACCGCACGTCCGTGCGTCACAAGCCCACCGGGTTTCTCGCCCTCCGCAGCTAGCAGGCAAAACATTCTACGAAATATTTATGCTCATTCATGAATTACTCATGACTTGAATCATGCGCAAATAGTACAATAGATATGTTGTTTGCGAATACGGGTTACCCAGACTCGTATGCGTGAGATACATGCGTCACCTGTCACTGTCTTCTCGCCAGAAGGCACGCTGTAGTGCGGCGCGTCAACTCACTCGCAGTTTTGTTGTGTTAGGAGAGGAGTACCGCTGAATGTATAAGATCCTCGAAAAGACTCAGTTCTCCGAGAAGGTCTTCAAGTTCCGCATCGATGCACCACAGATGGCCAAGCATGCACATGCTGGTCAGTTCCTGATGGTCCGCGCAAATGAGTGTGGCGAGCGCGTTCCATTTACCTTTGCGGATTGGAATCCTGAGGAGGGTTGGGTCGAGTTTATCTTCATGGTAATCGGCAAGACCACCAGGATGCTTTCTACCTACGAGGTTGGTGATTTCCTGCAGGACGTCACTGGTCCTCTGGGTGAGCCTACCGAGATGGGCGAGGGCAAATGGGCAGTTATCGGCGGCGGCGTTGGCCTGGCTATCGCCTTCCCTGTTGCCCGTCAGCTCGTAGCAGCTGGCCGCGAGGTCCACGCAATCATGGGCGCTCGTACCAAAGAGCTGCTGCTGCTTGAGGATCAGTTCCGTTCCATTCTGGACGACGATCACATCCACATCACCACAGACGACGGTTCTCTTGGCGAGAAGGGCGTTGTAACTGCACCTCTCGAGCGTCTTCTGCAGGACAAGCAGGTCGACCGCGTATTCTGCGTTGGCCCAGTTCCAATGATGAAGTTCTCCACTCTCACTGCCGAGAAGTACGACACGCCTATCATCGCTTCCCTGAACCCAATCATGGTTGACGGCACTGGTATGTGCGGTTGCTGCCGTGTTGAGGTTGGCGGCGAGACCAAGTTTGCTTGTGTTGACGGTCCTGACTTTGACGCAACCAAGGTTGACTGGAACGACCTTCGCGCACGTCAGGCAGCCTACCTCACCGAGGAAGGCCAGTCCATTAAGGCTTACGAGGAGACGAGGTGCGCATGCCACAAGTAAACGGTCGCTACATTCCAAACGTCAAGGCACCTCGTACAGCTGACAACGAAGAGCCAGCTGCAGAGCGCGCACAAGACTTCCGCCCTGTCGACAAGGGTTTCACTAAAGAGATGGCAATTGCAGAGGCAAACCGCTGCCTGGATTGTAAGAATCCACTGTGCGTTCAGGGCTGCCCTGTAAACATCAACATTCCTCGCTTCATCGAGGCTATCCGCGCAGAGGAGTTTGGTCGCGGTCTTGACATCATCCGCGAGTCCTCCATGCTTCCTGCAGTTTGTGGTCGCGTTTGCCCACAGGAGAACCAGTGCGAGGGCGTCTGCATCATGGGTAAGCGCAGCGAACCAGTTGCTATTGGTCAGCTCGAGCGCTTCCTTGGTGACCAGCCTGAGCTTGCTTCCAAGCCAGCTATCGCTCCAAAGAACGGCAAGAAGGTTGCAGTTGTAGGCTCCGGTCCTTCCGGTATTGCTTGCGCTGGCGAGCTTGCTCGTAACGGCTTTGACGTTACCGTCTTTGAGGCATTCTTCACCGGCGGCGGCGTTCTGGTTTACGGTATTCCTGAGTTCCGTCTTCCAAAGGCTGTTGTTAAGCGCGAGATCGACGGCCTTCAGGAGCTGGGCGTTAAGTTTGAGTTCAACTCTGTTGTCGGTCGTATCACCGATGCAGAAGAGCTCTTTGAGCAGGGCTTTGACGCAATCTATATTGCTACAGGCGCAGGCCTTCCAAAGCTTCTCAACATCCCTGGCGAGAACCTGCCTAACGTCTTCTTTGCAAACGAGTACCTCACCCGCGTTAACCTCATGAAGGCTAACAACTTCCCTGAGTACGACACCCCAACCAAGCACGGCAAGAACGTCGTTGTCTTTGGTGGCGGCAACGTTGCTATGGATGCTGTTCGTACTGCTAAGCGCCTTGGTGCTGAGCGTGCAATCATCGCTTACCGTCGTACCGAGGACGAGATGCCTGCTCGTCGTGCAGAGCTGCACCACGCAAAGGCAGAGGGCGTTGAGGTTCTTCCTCTCGTCTCCCCTCTCGAGTTTGTCGCTGGCGAGGACGGCGCAGTTTGCGCAGTTCGCGTCCAGAAGATGGAACTCGGCGAGCCTGACGCTGACGGACGTCGTCGTCCAGTTGCTATCGAGGGTGCTATCGAGGACATTCCTTGCGACGTTGCAATTTCTGCAATCGGCACTAACGCTAACCCATTCGCAAAGATGATCGGCGACATTAAGCTCAACAAGTGGGGCTACATTGAGGCCGACGAAGAGGGCCGTACTTCCGATCCTCGCATCTGGGCTGGTGGCGACATCGTAACCGGTGCTGCAACCGTCATTCTTGCAATGGGCGCTGGTAAGGTAGCAGCTGCTTCCATCACCAAGCACCTCGGCTAGTCCGCCGGTTCTGGCTGACGTAGCTTTGGCTTGCAGTTCAGTTACAGCTGACACAGCAAGCTAACATGCAATCACAAAAGACCTGGTACCACACGGTGCCAGGTCTTTTTTCATGGCCAAAAACTCCGCGGCCCAACACCCGAGCGCACGGGTTTCTCGTCAAGCGCTCTTCTCTCCATCGCGCGCCTGAAAAGTGCAAAGAATCTGTATTTTGAATACAGATTCTTT
>CALIAD010000038.1 GCA_938041635.1 uncultured Atopobium sp. | reverse complement strand
ATGTCTGAACGATTTGCCGGAAAAGCGCACCAAGTCTGAGCTATTTGCCGGTTTTGCTCGCCATGTCTGAGCTGTTTTACTCAGACATGATGAGCTTTTCAGGCTCGCAATCAAAGGGCAGTCAAAAGATGGTAGAGAAACAGCTTGATCGCAAAAAACACACCTCGGGAGAAGCCCCCAAGGTGTGTTCGGTGTGCACTATTACCTGCTCGCAGGCTATGCTCGCAGCCGACGCTGCTCGCAGCCCGCAGCCTCGCGCCCGTCAGAGCCCGAAGCCCGCACGCAGTCTCGCGGCGCGCTAGTCGATACGAGCGTCTACCTCAAGCCAACCAAGCTGGTCGATGTTGCCCTTGACGTGCTCGCAAGACTTGCGCCATGCCTCAATCTCGGAGTCGGAGAGCTCGGGCACAAAGACCTTCTCGACACCATTGGCGCCGATAACTGCAGGAAGTGAAGAGTAGAAACCGGAAACGCCGTACACGTCGTTGAGCAGCGTGGAGACTGGCGTGATCAGCTTGGTGTCGTGGACAATGGCCTTGATGACCTCGACAGCTCCGTTTGCAATCGAGTACTCGGTGCACTGCTTACCGCTGTAGGTAACGTATCCGCCCATGCGACCAGCCTGCTCAAGCTCTGGGAGGTCAAAGGTCTTGCCTGTCTGAGCTGCAACTTCGTCGAGGGTGAGGCAGCCAATGGAAACGTGCGACCAGCAAGCAAACATGCCGTTGCCGTGCTCGCCGAGCATCCAAGCGTTGATGCAAGATGCTGGATAGCCGGTAGCGCCGGAAAGTGCATGGCGGAGTCGAGCGGAGTCCAGCGTGGTACCGGAGCCGATAACCTTATTTGGATCGGCGCCAGTCAGATACTGGAGCTCGGTGGTAACAACGTCGCATGGGTTTGCGATGTTGACCCAAACGCCATCAAAGCCAGCGTCTGCAACGCGCTTTGCAAACTTCTTGGCTTCGTCAGTGGTGACGAAGAGCTCACCATCACGACTACCTGCTGCAGCCTCAATGTGGCCAGCAGCATTAACAATAATGTCGCAACCAGCAAGCTCCTCATAACGGTCATCAAGCTCATAGACGCGAGCAGGGTGTGGATAAAATGGCATTGCGTCCAGCAGGTCGTTTACCTGAGCCTTGCAGAGGACCTCATTTGTGTCGCTAATGTAGAGCTCAGTTGCAAGTCCCTGGTAAAGTAGGGCGTTTGCAACATGTGCGCCAACATGATTAGCGCCGATAATACCAATTTTGCTGATGAGAGCCATAGTCCACCTCTTTTGTCTCGCCAAAATACTGTGCCTGTTAGCCTAGCGGTTTTTTGCATAAACGGGTAACGATACAAAAAGACGAAACAGATTAGACACAACAATCCCCTCAACGTGTCATTAAAACCTGTAAACGGTATAGTAGTAATCCAAGATTCGGAGAGGAACTATGGGATACAAAACACCAACATGCTCTATTGCACGTAGCTGCGGAGGCTGTGAATGGCTTTCGGTCCCCTATCCTATCCAACTTAAACGCAAGCAAACGCAGGTAGAAGAACTTCTCGCCCCACTGGCAAGCATCAATAACGTAACTATCGAGCCTATCCGTGGTATGGACGAGCCTCTGGCGTATCGTCACAAGGCAGCAACGCCATTTGCTCCAGGCAAAGGTCGCACGGTTCGCTCCGGTTTTTACGCAAGCGGAACGCACAAAATTATTGCTTCAAAGGAATGCCTGGTAGAAGACGGTCGAGCACGTGCTATCCTCAACGACGTGGCGTATCTTGCCGGCCAGTTCAATATTCACGCTTACCAGGAAGATCGCGGCAAGGGAGCACTGCGCCATGGCGTGGTTCGCTGCGGATATGCCACCGACGACGTCATGCTGGTACTGGTGGTCAACGGACAGCATCTACCCCATGAGCAGGAGTTTATTGCCGCACTTCGCAAGGCACACCCCGAGCTGACCAGCATCTTCTTGAACGTCAACCAGAAACGCACCAACGCAATCTTGGGGCGAGAAACCCGTCTGCTTTGGGGCTCAACATCCATGAGTGACAAGCTTTTGGGCTGCACGTTTGAGATTGGCCCAACCAGTTTCTACCAGACCAATCCTCAGCAAACTGAGGTGCTGTACCAACTGGCCATCGACGGCGCACTTGCTGGCTCCGAGCAGACCGGCGCCACGCAAGACGGCGCTGCGCTGACCAGTGCTCCCGCACAAGCAGCAACCTCTGCTCAAGCCAACAACCTACGAGTTCTTGACGCTTACTGCGGCACAGGAACCATTGGACTTTGCTTGGCACACGCTGCCGAAGCTCAGGGC
This sequence comes from uncultured Atopobium sp., assembly GCA_938041635.1. Taxonomy (GTDB): domain Bacteria; phylum Actinomycetota; class Coriobacteriia; order Coriobacteriales; family Atopobiaceae; genus Lancefieldella. The sequence continues at coordinate 1,743 of CALIAD010000038.1, read as the reverse complement.
ATCAACCTCTTGCTCACTGGTGTTGATCAGGTTGAAAACAATATTCAGATGGCTCGCAGAAACGCTCGAAACAATAAACTTGATGCTGAGTTTATCTGCGACGATGCCACTCGCTACATGCAAGCTTTAGCTAAAGAAGGTCAGAACTTTGACGTTATTATTCTTGACCCGCCTCGTGCAGGTTCAACGCCCACCTTCCTTAAGGCAACAGCTCAGCTAGCTCAGAAGAAAATCGTATACGTGAGCTGCAACGTTGTGACACAAGCTAGGGACCTCAAAGTTCTTCTCGACAGCGGGTTTGCCATTGAGCGCGTGACACCTGTGGACATGTTCCCTCACACCAAGCATGTGGAGACGGTAGTATTGATGTCAAGGGTGAAGGACTAAACAGTATAGAAAAGGCTTGAAATCAAGGGATTCCGAAGAACTGCCCCGGTTTAGGCAAATGATCGGAATTCTTTTTTAGACTGTTTGACAACAGTTCTGACTACTGGAAACATAAGGGTTGTAACTACAGAACTGCTTTTTGCCGTATTGAGACTACAGAAATGATAACTTTGGATTTAATGCCAAAAGCCAGGTGATGAAGCTTGTTGTATTTTGCAGAATAAGTCTTATTCTGGCATTCGTTTTAACGGTAATTATTCCATTATGTTTATAAGATTATGCGCGAACAAAACTCTTTGATTTTCTGTCACAGCAAAGTTATAAGCATAGTATACGGCGACAAAGAATGGAATTTGCTAAGGAGATAGTTTTATGGATTATATACGAGCGATTCTGGACGGGATTGCAATAGCCGCAATCTTTAACGGTGCAGTAGCAGTCTTGGTACTTATTAATCCAAGATACTTTTTTGATTCTTATCCAAAGGCAATTCAGAAAGCTGCACCTGAACAGATGACAAAAAAGGAGAAAAATATAAATTTCATCATAACAATTGTAATTTGCGGGATTTGTTTCATATATTCAATAGCAAGTCTTATACATACAGGCATTTCGGGCTTTTGGAATCTTTTTTGGATGGGGTATATTCAGTGGAGCATATTGAACTTAGGAGATTTCTTTTTGCTGGATTGTCTGTTATTCCAAGGAAAACATAAGAGTAAGATTGTCATCCACGGAACAGAGGGGCATCCTGATTATGAGCTCGGCAACTGGATGAAGCATTTGGCAATCAAGGAACATTTTGTAGTCACTCCGTTTTTGATCATATCGTTTGTAGCGGCGGTTCAGGCTTTGATTGTTGGAATATTATGAAGATGAATTTTCGGGTCATTTATCTAAATGGATAGTGAGCTTTTGTTTGGATACGCTTGAATTCTCATTGCTAGTGCAACAACAAAAGACGGGCAGAACTTTGACGTTATTATTCTTGACCCACCTCGCGCTGGTTCAACACCTGCCTTTCTTAAGGCAACAGCTCAGCTAGCCCAGAAGAAAATCGTGTACGTGAGCTGTAACGTTGTAACGCAGGCTAGGGACCTCAAAGTTCTTCTCGATAGCGGGTTTGCCATTGAACGCGTGACACCTTTCACGGAGTTTAGGAATTTTAAGGTAAGAGTTCCAACTGAAGTTACCAGCTTTCGCTCACGGTATCCATTGCGAACACAACCAAGCTCTTCTACTTGTTCAACCATTACGGTATTTACTAGGTCTTCAAGCAGTGTTCGTGCCATACCGTTTAAATCTAATTTGTGATCTTGGGTGTAGGAGAGCTCAGTTTCGTGTAGAGTTTGCATT
>CALIAD010000037.1 GCA_938041635.1 uncultured Atopobium sp. | reverse complement strand
TCTTATAGGTTTATCTCCCACCTTTTGCAGGAGCTTTATTCTGCAGCTACCGCTTTGGGTCCTGTTGGTTCACCTAAAGCGGCTGATATTGTTATTGCGCATATGAAAACTGCCAATTTACCTATGGAATGCAAAAAGGCTTTTGGCTCAAAAGCTTCTTCATTGTTGCAGGTATTTGAGGAGTCGCAGCTTCCTTATTTGACGTCTATGAGCGGAAAGTTGTGCTCAACGCGTATTCTGACCGAGATTAAGCATGAGCCAGAAACTGATGGCGAGTGCAGTTTTGTTGGCTACTGCTTTGAGATTGCAAAAAATGTTACGTACGCTCCAGAAGCAATTTTTGTAGATGTACCAGCGGAATCTTCTGAGGAAGAAAAAACTATTGCTGCTTCTATGGACAAGCTTACTCAGGAACGTCAGGCGCTCATGGCCCTTGCCAAACATCTTGGCTTTGCAAACTCTAAAAAAGTTCAAAAGTTGATTAGTCGCTACCTGATTAGCAAACTTCTTAAGAATATGTATCCTGCATTCAACGAAGAATCCCAGCTCAGCCATGAGGAAAAAGAAAACTTTATTGTTAAGATTCTTTCTAATCCTGTAGCGCACCTTATTGTCACTGAAGCAACTTCTCCGCGACTGGTAGCTCATGCCTTGCTTGGTGCTATTTTGTCTACTACAACACGAGCTCGTTATGCCTATGTACGCAGAGCCGTATGGTATGCACGTTTTATGCGCATTCCACTTGCATAAGCTTCAGCGACACAGAAGTAGCATCAAAATTTAAGTGTGTGATTCTAGAGCAGCCTGGAGATTTGTGTTTAGAGCCAGTCTTAGCGCCTGTCCATGAGCGATTTAAACGTCTGTGCTATGCCGTCATTTTTGATGCGAAAGAATCCCTCTTTGGCTAGATAGGTATAGCGTGCAAACTTGTTATCTTTTGGCAGAGCAATACCTCGCACCTGTGCAAAGAAAGCTTTTCCAGAGCCTGAGATTGCTGGATTTTCAAACACACGCTTTGCGTCCATGCGCTCAAAACTCTTGGCGAGAAGATCGTGCACTTCTGAGTCAACCTCACCTGCAGCTTCATGTTCTTCTCGCCAGGTAAGCACGTCTTTTGTAAGCAGAGCGTAGTTGATGCCGCGCAGTGTGAGCGCGTTGAGTACCACGTCTGAGGTAATGTTGCGTGCGTCCACAACATCCATCATGTCGTTCCATCGCTCAAGCGGAATTTTAGGCTGACGCTGCGCAAAGGTAGCAGCTTCTGCATAGCCATTCTCGCGATAGTTGTAGAGCGCAGAGTCTGTGTACACTATGCGAGCTCCGCAGCAATGCGAGGCAATGAGGAAGGGGTTGTCCACCCAGCCTGCACCGGGGACTTCTTTGAAGTTGATGTTGTTCTGGATCAAGAATTCCTTGCGATAAAGCGCCGCCCAAATAGCAGGATGGTGCAGCAGAAGCTGTGCCATCTGATCAATTGAACAAGGCTGCTGCTTGGGTTTGACGCGGCCCTTATATGCGCAGGGAACTCTGTACTCGGCAGCGCCGGCAGCAGCTCTAAACTGCGACTTTGCTCCCGCACGGCCATTTTTCTGATTGCCAAATACGCGCCAATAGGCAGAGCGGGCAATATCTACCTGGCTTTCTCCACCGCTTGCCTG
>CALIAD010000036.1 GCA_938041635.1 uncultured Atopobium sp. | reverse complement strand
GCTGGGACCTCTTTTTCAAATGAAGGAGGGTTGTCATGATTGAGTTCAAAAACGTTTTATTTGCATACGGTTCTTCAGCTGCTACACAATCTATGACTGACTCTGCTTCTGATGATGTCATGGGAGCCACTGAGAGCCTTTCTCAGCCAGAGATGGTGCCAACCCTGGATAACGTTTCATTTACCCTAAAGCCTGGCTCTAGAACGGTTGTGCTTGGCCATAATGGTTCAGGCAAGTCTACACTTGCAAATTTATGTAATGCATCGCTCTTTCCGTTTTCGGGAGAAGTTTTAGTAGACGGCTCCTCAACTGCTGAAGTACCGTCTACTCAGATTTCTTCGCATGTGGGAATGGTTCGTCAAGATCCAACAGCGCAGCTGGTATGTGCAACTGTCTTTGACGAGGTAGCTTTTGGTCCCGCTAATCTTGGACTGCCAAAAGAAGAGATTGTTTCTCGTGTTTCTCAAACACTTGAGCTCTGCGGTATTGCTGACTTGGCCAACGCCCCAACACATACACTGTCTGGAGGCCAACAGCAGCTTGTTGCTATTGCAGCAGCGCTTTCAGTGCATCCACGTTATCTGGTGCTTGATGAGGCATTTGCTCAGCTTGATACTCGATTCAGAAATCACCTTTCTAAGCTGGTAAACACTCTTGTTACAAACGGGATGGGTATGCTTGAGATTTCTCATTCATTTGAGTCTCTTCCCGGGGCTGACCAGGTACTTGTTTTGGAGAAAGGCCAGATAGTTTGGTCGGGAACTCCCACAGAGTTTCTCTTGGATGCAAACGCAATCGCAAACGCTGGTTTTGATGATGCACTCACAGCAACAGCGCATATAGCTGCACAGGCTGGCTATAAGTTTGATGTGCCTTTTAACGTATCAGAGTTTGTTGCGTTTCTTGTTCAGAACAACCTTGCGTTTGATGCTTTGGATACCCTTGTGTATCAGCGCGCCCTTGAGGTGGTGCGAGCAAACAACTATAACGGAATCCAGGCGTTTGGAGAGGCGCACGAGCTGACGGTTTGTGGCGTGTCTCATGCGTTTGACAAGCCAGTTCTGCATGACGTAACTATTTCCTCTACGGGAGAGCTTGTTGTTCTGGTAGGCGCTTCTGGCTCTGGAAAAACAACCTGCGCCCGCATAGCCGCTGGTCTCATAGAGGCTGATACTGGGCACGCAACAATCGATGCGCGACTGGTGTGCCCTGGAGATGTCGGCATGTGTTTTCAGCGCCCCCAGGATCAACTCTTTGCCCAAAGTGTTGCTGAAGATATTGCGTTTGGTCCAACCAACAAGGGTTTCTCGCCAGATGATGTTGAGGCGCTTGTTGCGTATGCGGCAGCACGTGTGGGGCTTGACCAGCAGGTCATGGACGCGTCTCCGCTAACGCTTTCTGGTGGCCAGGCTCGTCGCGCAGCGCTTGCAGGAACACTGGCCTGCGCAACATACGCGGTGGTGTTTGATGAGGCAACGTCTGGACTTGACGGCAAGGCACGCTCGCAGGTGCTGCATCTTGCTCGTGAGCTGGCAAACGAAGGCAAAGCGGTTCTTGCAATTACCCATGATGTAAGCGAATGGCTTCCTTTTGCTGACAGAGTAGTGTTTCTCGAGAAGGGCTGTGTTGTCGCAGACGTCAACGTACAAGAAGCGCAGACAAACCCAGAGATTTACGAGGCTGCGCAGCTTGATTGCCCGCTGTTTGTAAGCGTGTTGCATGAGCTTTTGGAGGCCTGCTATGTCTAAGTGCCCCTGTGCTTTGCTTAAGCGCTTCTCGCTTGCTTCATTGACAGCGCAGACAAAAATCGTTGCCACTTTTGTGGGTATTGTTGCTCTTTTCTCAGTACAGCAGCCACTTGCCTTTGCGGTGTTCGCCTTGATTTGCGTGAGCCTTTTGTGGAGTGCTCGTGTAAGCTTGCCAGAGTTTTTGCGCGTAGCAAAGCCTGCAGCGTTCATTTTGCTTATATCATTTGTGGCTAATACGCTGGTGTTTATTGGACATCCCGATATCATTTTCTCCGGATCAGTCGGTCTTTCTGTGGCGGGGTTTTACAGAAGCACTGTAGCTATTGCCCGCATGTTGCTTGCCTTGGCACTGGTTTTATCAGTAGCGTCAACAACTACACCTACGCAGCTTGCTGATGGCTTTTCTGTACTATTGCTGCCTCTGCGTCTTATTCATGTTGACGTTGATGGTTTGAGCATTGTGCTCTCAATTGCATTGAGGGCAATTCCGCTTACCTTAGAAGAACTCGACAGAATTAGAGCAGCTCAGAGGGCACGCGGATTCAATTTTGAATCGGGCGGTATTGTTGAGCGCATCAAAAAGTGGTTTACGCTTCTGGTGCCGCTGACCGTCTCGCTCTTTCAGCGCGCAGATCAGATGGCGCAAACAATGACAGATCGCTGCCTTGGTGCAGCAAAACGCACGCGTACTTCCGCAAAAATGCAGCTTGTTGACTGGGTAGTGTTGCTGTTGTGGATTACGTTATGCCTTGGTCTTACAACGTTGTAGTGGTCTTGTATTGCTGGGACAGTCTTGCATTGCTGTAGCAGTCTTGCGTCCAGCAGCTACAATACGTGCGTCAACTTTGAGCCTACGATACAATCACTCTAGTGGGCACAAGTTATTTCAGGGAGCTTCATGAACTCAATAACATCACAAAATATTGCATTAAACTGCAGCTTTGATGCATGTGAGGAGGTTTCGGCTGAGCTTTCAGCTCCTGAGACTCTCGCTAAAGCTCCTTCTGAGCCTGAAGCTACGCTTGTTATCCAGCTGGGCTACCGCGGCGCTGCATTCTGCGGCTTTGCCGAACAGCCCGCCCAGCGCACCGTGGCAGGCGACCTTCGCCGCGCGCTTCAGACCGTTTTGCGCAGAGAGGTCGAGCTCACCTGCGCGGGCAGAACCGACGCCGGCGTGCACGCCCAGGCCCAGTACGTGAGCCTTCCTGTGTACGGCGCTGAGCTGGCGCTGTCTGGCGAGAAACTCGTCCGCTCGCTCACCGCTCTGACCGACGATGACATCTCTATCCGACAACTCTTCCGCGCCCCACAGGGTTTCTCGGCACGCTTTGATGCCCAGGCTCGCTCGTATCGCTATCGCATTTGTGCAGGTAGCGCTCGTCCCGTGCTTGGCTGGGACCACGTGTGGTGGTACAACGGCCACTTGGACGCAGAGCTTATGGACAAGTCGGCGCAGGCGCTGGTGGGAGAGCACGATTTTAAGAGCTTCTGCAAGGCAATTTCTGCCGAGGGCAAGCCAACGCATCGTTTTGTGGAGCGCCTTACCGTTGAAGAAATTGAAGAGGCTGGCGAGAAGCTCATTGCAGTTGATATTACGGGCAACGCCTTCTTGCATAACATGGTGCGCACAATTGTGGGTACGCTAGTTGAGATTGGCCGAGGTCATAGGCCTGTCGAGTGGATCGACGAGGTTCTAGCCGCCCAGAATAGAATTGCCGCTGGTAGTTGTGCGCCTGCTCAGGGCCTTACGTTTGTAAGCGTTCGCTATCCAGAGGGCGTTTTGCAACCCTGGTAGCGCTTTCGGCTCCTTGATTGCGTCGCAGTTTCTGTGTGCTAATCCAGCTTCATCGGTCTTCTCGCGCCGTTTACGAAGTCTTTTCTACCACTTGTATTGTGTGTGGTGGTTTCCCTCGCAAAGAAATAGCATCATAGAAGAGAGCGTCTTTTTTAGGAGCTCTTGCAGAACTGATGAACAGTGAGGCAGGGAGCCAGTATGTTTAGGAAAAGAGAAAGATTTGAGCGCAGCGATGTTCCGCGTGAGAATCCCTATACCAACGTGATTGGCCTTGCCGTAATTGCCATTGTTGCCGTGCTTGTGGGCATAGTTGTTGTAACTCTTTGGGATCGCGCGCAGCTTGAGTCTCACTTGGGAGATCATGGGCTTAACAAGGCTGTAAAGAGCCAAAGTGTTTCAGGCAATCCGGATGGCACTACACAATCTGATGATGACTTTCTTACCTATGCCGTTATCAGCACAAATTCGCTTAAGGCAGGGGATTCGACGCTTCAGTCTGTACGGCTTTTGGTCATTGATCGCACGCAGGGAACCGGACATATAGTGTCTATTCCTACTGATGTGTATGCAGAAGTAGACTCAAACGCTAAAACACTGGCAGATATTTACAAAGATGACGGTCAGAGCGCTTTTGTTAGCGCACTTGCTTCTGTCACCAACATCAAGATTACGCACGTTATCATTGCCACAGATGATGTGTGGGAGAAAATCTCGGCACTTTCTGGTTCGGGCGCTCGTTCACTGGTAAGTAATGCTTCTAGTTTGTTGTCTTCAATGATTACCGATATGAAGCCCAATCAGCTTCTTGAGCTTGTAGAGATTGTGCAGCCCATTGGCGTGTCTAATCTTGAGCATGATGAAGCTCCTGTTGTTGAAGGTTCAAGTGGCACTACCGTTGACCCTACGGCCTTAGGAAAGCTTGTTGGCATGCTCGTATAGACGTTATGGGCATTGTGTGTAGCGCCGCTCCTACAAAACAGGTCAGATGTCCATATAACAGCAGTTAAACACGATATGTGGAGAGATTCTGATAGAATAAAAATGTCTTTTTAATTCACTTTTTATGGGTAAACTGGTATCTAAAATTTAGGACCAGTTTGGGGGATGTGGAATGCACGAGCGCTCATACAATCCACATATGATTTCGGTTCTCATGGCCGCTGATAATGATGCTGATGCTATTAGAACGGTAATTAGGCAACTTCAAGAGCAGACATACCCTCATTGGGAGCTCATCATTGTTGATAACAGCTCCGACCCTCAGATTGCTCGCATGCTGGATAACCTTGCTAATCAAGAGCCTCGCTTAGATGTCCTGTGCCAATCGGGCATTAGCCATTTTGTTGCGCTTGAGATTGCTCAGGGTCGTGCGCGTGGAGCTTATACGCTTACTACTGAGCCTTCTTATAGGTTTAATCCCCATGTTTTGCAGAAGCTCTATACTGCAGCTACTGCTCTCGGTCCTGTTGGTTCACCTAAAGCGGCAGATATTGTTATTGCACACATGAAAACTGCCAATTCACCTATGGAATGCAAAAGGGCTTTTGGTGCAAAGGCTTCTGCATTGTCGCAGGTATTTGAGGAGTCACAGCTTCCTTATTTGACGTCTATGAGCGGAAAGCTGTGCTCAACGCGTATTTTGACCGATATCAAACATGAGCCAGAGACTGATGGTGAATGCAATTTTGTAGGCTATTGTTTTGAGATTGCAAAAAACATCACGTACGCTCCTGAAGCAATTTTTGTTGATGTACCAGCAGATTCTTCTAAGAAAGAAGAAACTATTACTGCCGCTATGGATAAACTTACCCAAGAGCGTCAGGCACTTGGTGCTCTTGCCAAGCATCTTGGCTTTGCAAACTCCAAGAAAGTTCAAAAGTTGATTAGTCGTTATCTGATCAGCAAGCTTCTTAAAAACATGTATCCCGTTTTTAACGGAGAATCCCAGCTTAGCCATGAGGAAAAAGAAAATCTAATTGTTAAGATTCTTTCTAATCCTGTAGCTCATCTGATTGTTACTGAAGCAACTTCTCCGCGATTGGTTACTCACGCCTTGCTTGGTGCCATTTTGTCTACCACAGTGCAGGCACGCTATGCCTATGCACGAAGAGCTGTATGGTACGCACGCTTTATGCGCATACCACTTGCGTAAGTAATTTTGTGTAAGGTCAGCCAGTATTTGACCGCTTGATGTCGCCGGCCTTAGCGCCTATCCATAAGCGATTTAAACGTCTGTGCAATGCCGTCATTTTTGACACGGAAAAATCCCTCTTTGGCTAGATAAGCATAGCGAGCAAACTTATCATCTTTAGGCAAAGCAATACCTCGCACTTGTGCAAAGAAAGCTTTTCCAGAGCCTGAGATTGCTGGGTTTTCAAACACGTGCTTTGCATCCATGCGCTCAAAGCTCTTGGCGAGAAGATCGTGCACTTCTGAGTCAATCTGACCTGCAGCATCATGTTCTTCTCGCCAGATAAGTGCGTCTTTTGTAAGCAGCGCGTAGTTGATGCCGCGCAGTGTAAGAGCGTTGAGCACGACGTCTGAGGTGATGTTGCGTGCATCCACAACGTCCATCATGTCATTCCAGCGCTCAAGCGGAATTTTGGGCTGACGCTGCGCAAAGGTGGCAGCTTCTGCATAGCCATTTTCGCGATAGTTGTAAAGCGCTGAGTCTGTATACACCAAACGGGCACCACAGCAATGTGAGGCAATAAGGAAGGGATTGTCTACCCAGCCTGCACCAGGAACTTCTTTAAAGCTGATGTTGTTCTGGGTCAAGAATTCTTTGCGATAGAGTGCCGTCCAAATGGCAGGATGGTGCAACAGAAGCTGAGCCATCTGGTCAATAGAACAGGGCTGATGCTTGGGTTTGACGCGGCCCTTATAAGCGCAGGGAATCCTGTGCTCGGTAAAACCAGCGCCATTCTTTACCTGCGCTTTTACTCCTGCTCGACCGTTTTTCTGATTGCCAAATACGCGCCAATACGCAGAGCGTGCAATATCTACCTGGTCTTCTCCGCCGTTTGCTTGGATAAGATCAACAAGTTCTTGAACCATAGTTGGCTCAAGGTAATCGTCAGGCTCAACAATACCCACCCATGTGCCATGAGCTGCGGCAATACCACGATTACACGTTTTTCCGTAACCTTCGTTTTCTTTGTCTATGATGACAAGGCGTCCATCACGGGCAGCATATGCTTCCAAAAGAGCTAAAGACGAGTCAGTTGAGCCATCGTTTAAGCAAATAATCTCCAGGTTGGTATAGCTCTGCGATTGAATGCTTGCCAGACACTGCTCCAGATAATCCGCAACGTTATATATAGGCACAACAAGAGAAACCAAGGGTTGGTGGTTTTGCGTGTGACTCATCTAAACTCCTTTTGATTGCTGCTCTATACTATAGAGGCACTAACCCACTCACGAAGTCACATTTTGGGGAAATATGAAGCGCACTGCTCTTGTCATAGTCACCTTCAAACGCCAGGAACTTCTCTCTAACCTGCTTAATTCCATTACGCAGCTTACGCAGGCACCATGGCGCATCATTGTTGTGGACAACGAGAACTCCTCTAAAACAGCCTCACTTGTGTCTGACTTTTCCGAGAAGGTCAAAACCTTGTGGGGAGAAACCACTACAGATCCTGATGTCCACGGGGGTACTAATCGCGTGTGTTACGTCCCTATGGAGCAAAACACTGGAGGCTCCGGCGGCT
>CALIAD010000035.1 GCA_938041635.1 uncultured Atopobium sp. | reverse complement strand
ATAAACCAGGCTGGGCCTTAAAGCGATAGGCACCCTTCCGAGGGTTGCTTTGATGTCAATGATGCTGCTTTTAATTAATAAAAACTTCATATTCACCCTTATTGATGTAATCCGTTATGTTTTCGGATATGTACCTATAGAACATAGATCCAAGTACATAGTTTTTGAAATCCCATCCATCAACGGCGCCTCTTAACGTAAGCTAAGCGGCTTACGCAAGTGGCTTATATGCATCATCAACATTGATGTGGCAATAACCACCTGGGTTCTTCTTCAGGTAGTCCTGATGATATTCTTCAGCAAGCACATAATTGTCCAGCGGCTCAACCTCAACGGCAAGCTTCTGACCAAAGAGAGACTCTTGTTCAGACATAATGCGGTCAATAACAAGCAGGTCAGCATCGTTTGTATAGTAGATGCCCGTGCGATACTGCCTACCAACATCGTTGCCTTGCTTGTTTACTGAGAGGGGATCGATAACCCTAAAGTAATAACGTAGGATGTCATAGAGACTTACAGCAGTCTCATCGTACGTAACGTGCACTGTTTCTGCATGATCTGTAGCTTTGACTTCCTGATAGTTGGTGTCCAAGGTCTTTCCGTTTGCATAGCCAACGGTAGTTGCGGTGACGCCATTAATTCTGGAGAAGTACTCTTCAAGTCCCCAGAAGCATCCACCTGCTAAATAAATCTCTGCCATAAAAGCCTCCTTAAGCTGAATTGCTGTTATAAAAGTTTAAAGTGACTTCGCTTTACTTCAAAAACACCTTCTTTGCTTAAAGAAGATATTACTGCGCTCAAAGCGCTTCTATCTACACCAAGATAATCCGCAAGTTGCTGTCGGTTGAAGGGGATATCAAACTCTGTAGAACCTGCAGCTTGAGAGCGCGTATGCAAGTACGCTATCAGTTTGCCACGAATGCTTTTTGGTGCGGCATCTTGAATGCGTCGACTCAGCATAATGTTCTTTTGAGCAATTGAAGCCATAAGATTTCTGATGATAATGTCCACGCCACCGCAGATGTCGCACGTTCTGGCTGTAATTTGACGCACGTCTAGCAGCAGAATATCCGATTTCTCGGTAGCAACAACCGAGGTCAAAAGCGGAACGTTTCCAAGGGCCGCATACGCCTCTCCAAAGGTGTCTCCGGTATGGAAAGCTCCCATCACAGAGACATTGCCCTGAGCGTCAGATCCCTCAACGTGGATAGCGCCAGAGATAACAATGCCAAATTGATGCGCCTTGTCGCCAGCGCACAAAATAATCTCTCCAGGCTCATAGGTGCGAACAACAGCACGTAAATGCTTTAAAAGAGCCTCTAGTAGCTCTGGTTTTACTCCTTTAAACACAATTGTGTTAAGCAAAAATAAGGGCTTGATGTCTTGCAGATTCATATGCTCTCCAAAAAATTCCTGAATAGAAATCGTTTTGTTGTAATTACAACATACCTTATTCCACATTCCTGTAATCATGAAACCTAGAAGAGCAAATCTCTTCTCGCTATATGGTTTTATGGAGAGGAAAAATAGTGGATAACAAGATGTTCTGTTTCCAGTGCGAGCAGACTGCTGCTTGTACTGCATGTACCGGCGCTGCTGGCGTTTGTGGCAAGCCTTTTGACGTCGCATTTGCCCAGGACGAGCTCACCGGCGCTCTGGTTGGCCTTTCTCGCACCGAGCTTGCTGCTGGCAAGCGTTCTAACCGCGCAGATCAGCTGATTGTCGATGGTCTGTTTACCTGCATCACCAACGTCAACTTTGACAAGGGTGCGGTTGACGCAATTACTGCTCAGGTTCGTGACGAGAAGAACCGTCTAGCTGCAGAGGCTGGCGTAGAGCCTGTTGAGGATCTTCCACTTGGCGGCGTTTGGTCCGACAACGAGGACATTAGGTCCCTCAAGTCCCTCATTCTCTTTGGTATTCGTGGTATGGCTGCTTATGCTTATCATGCTCGCGTTCTTGGCAAGACCGACGACGCAGTTGATGCTTTCTTTGTAAAGGCACTTGCTGCTCTTGCTACCGAGTCCTCCGTTGACGTTTTGCTGCCTCTGACTCTTGAGGTAGGCGAGGTCAACCTCAAGTGCATGGCTCTTCTCGACAGCGCAAATACCGGCGCTTATGGCACTCCAGTTCCAACCGAGGTTCCACTGACCATTGAACCTGGTCCATTCATTGTTGTTTCCGGCCATGATCTTCTTGACCTCAAGATGATCCTTGAGCAAACCGAGGGCACTGGCGTTAACGTTTACACTCACGGCGAGATGCTCCCAGCTCACGGATATCCAGAGCTCAAGAAGTATCCACAACTCAAGGGCAACTTTGGTACCGCATGGCAGAACCAGCAGAAGGAGTTTAAGGACATTCCAGCACCTGTTGTCTTCACCACTAACTGCCTTATGCCACCTCGTCCTAGCTACAAGGACCGCGTCTATACTACCGAGCTTGTTGCATTCCCAGAGCTCGTCCACATTGACGAGGACGCTAACGGTAAGAAGGACTTCAGCGCTGTTATCAAGCAGGCTCAGGAGCTTGGCGGATACGCTGAGGCTCAGGAGCTCACCGGTATCAACGGTGGCCACAAGGTAACCACTGGCTTTAGCCACGGTGCAGTTCTTGGCATTGCCGATAAGATCATCGACGCTGTTAAGCAGGGCGCTATCAAGCACTTCTTTGTTGTTGGCGGCTGCGACGGCGCTCGTCCTGGTCGTAACTACTACACCGAGCTTGTTGAGCAGACTCCTGCAGACTCTGTTGTCCTCACCGTTGCTTGCGGCAAGTTCCGCTTCAACGACCTTGACCTGGGCACCATTGGTGGCATCCCTCGTATTCTTGACGTTGGTCAGTGCAACGACGCTTACGGTGCTGTTCAGATTGCAACCGCCCTTGCAAATGCATTCGACTGCGGCGTTAACGACCTGCCACTGAGCTTTGTTCTGTCTTGGTACGAGCAGAAGGCAGTATGCGTCCTTCTGACCCTGCTTCACCTTGGCATCAAAAACATCAAGCTTGGACCAACCCTTCCTGCATTTGTCAGCCCTAACGTCCTTAACATTCTTGTTGAGAACTACGGTATTGGCCCAATCGGCGATGCTTCCGAGGATCTTGCTCAGATGCTTGCCTAATTGGCGAGAAACCCCTCTAGTCCTTTCCTTGAAACGCCTCCTAGCTACGTGCTGGGAGGCGTTTTTTTGATCGTGGATTTTGTGGATCTAGCATAGACTCCACCAAACTCAGATAAAGATCGATATTCTTCCTTTTGTTACGGAGGGAAAGATGAGAAGACTAACAGTTAATGACCTAAAGAATCTGAGTAAGTTAATTGATCCAAAAATACAAAATAATCAAACTATGTTTGAGTGTTTTACTCAAATCTGTGATAACTACAACAAGGTGCCTTTAACTGAAATTACATGCCCATCTATTAGCTGGAATGCTTTTACTTATGCTTTCTATATCGTTAATCTAAGGCCTCTTAAATCTCAAAATGAATTATTTGCCGCAATTGTTTTATATTCTTTTTTAAATGTAAACGACTATGATTTTGATCCTTCGCTACAGGATCTTCTGGCTCATATTGATCTATTAAAAACTGACCAATACTTTGCCCACGAATTTTGCTCATGGATCGAACTAGAAATCATGTAATAAAGCTTTATCTCAAAATCTCCGTTTCAGCCATAAATTGATCAAAATGCCTTTCTAGCTGCTTTTCATTTGGATAAGCTTCACGATAAACAGGCATATGCAACTGCTTTTTATTGAAGTCAATATATTCGGTTTTATCCAGAAGCCTCGATAATCTAATGCGCTTACTATCGGGCTCAACTGAAAGTAAATGTGCATCAAAAAGAAGATGTAGATCAGACCTTAGAAGAATACCATTGGTAACCATTTGCGTTTTAGGTCCACGATATTGACCAATATGAGCTGCTTGTAAAACCTGAGGGACATCATTTCCAGAAATAGCGCATCTATTGGAATAGGCCTTTAGCAAGTTATTTCTAAACTGAGTTTGTCCTTGTCTGCGCACGGATTCTCTGAATTCCTTAATTCGCTCATCAGTGTCATCAATCTGCTCAAGCTGATTTTGAATCTCTGGCTTGAGTTCATCAAAACCTGCTGAAATAAAAGATGAATTATTAACTGTTTTGGCGTTAACCGGTCCATGGAGAGTAAACATTCCAGTAGCGCTGTTATAACGCTCTACAAACGCTAATCCCATCACTTTATATTTCTTATTTTTATCCTTAATAAATAAACCAATGGGGAGACCGTCATTTAGGCAATTCATTAAAAGTGCGTTGTACAACTTTGACTGTACTTGGTTTCCTTGAGTTTTAATATGCTCACTGTACTCAATTGACCAGGTATCATCAGAATAGTAAATTGGTTCTCCATCTTCATAAAGTCCATTACCATTTGAAGTATGAACTGAGAGTGCGTACTGCTTTAATCCATAAGAAACTTTGCTTTTAGACGGACTATAGATTCCGGAATCCCTAGAAATAGGAATTCCACCAACGGTAAATCCTTTTTCTAAACGATGGGGAAGTTTATCAATCTCACTATTTTCATGATCGATAAACCACTGATAAGCGGAGACAAATTCCTTTGGAGCAACTTTAAAAGCTCTTTCAAGAGTTGGATTAAAGATCGTGCATTCTGTAATGATCTGATCAAACATCCGGTCTCCTCACAATTAACCTGTACAAACAGTAAGTTTTTCTCGCCACTGTGTAAAGATCTATAAACAAATTGCTTCACGAACTCCAAATATT
>CALIAD010000034.1 GCA_938041635.1 uncultured Atopobium sp. | reverse complement strand
CTGCAGCAAATGCAAGCAAGCAACGTTCGGTGCTTGAGGCTCTCGCACAAGGTGCTATGAGATTATCCGAGCTTTCGGCTACCATTCCAGGAGCACGTAGTGCGGTTACTGCGCTGCAGAAAAAAGGCATTGTTGAGGTCCGCACTCAGCGACAAATTCGTGGAAGCCAGGAGGGTCTGGGAACCACGCTTTCAAGTGGCGTAGCACCTCGCCCTCAACAGCTTACTGAGGGTCAAGAGTCTGCTCTTGATGCAATTGCGGCTGCACAAGCTGCTGCTCAGGGCGATGTTGTGCTTATTGATGGTGTAACGGGTTCAGGTAAAACTGAGGTATATCTCTCTGCTATTGAGAAGACTTTAGCGGTGGGCAAGGGTGCTGTAGTACTTGTGCCAGAAATTTCTCTTACGGCACAAACAGTCGGCCGGTTCCGCTCGCGTTTTGGCGAGCAGGTGGCTGTTCTCCACTCAAAGCTTTCCCTCGGTGAGCGTTTTGACCAGTGGGATTTGATTAGACAAGGTAGGGCTCGCGTGGTAGTAGGTGCTCGATCTGCCCTGTTTGCGCCCATCCAAAACCCTGGACTGTACATTATTGACGAGGAACACGAGGCTTCATACAAGCAAGATTCGCTCCCACGCTATCACGCAAGAGAAGTTGCTGCTCAGATGGCTCGTCTGCGCGGAGCCGCGCTGGTGCTTGGCTCTGCAACACCATCGCTCGAGAGCCTTTATAGAACAGCTCAAGGAAGCTGGCGTGGCACTAACTGGACGCGCGTTGCCATGACTCAGAGGCCTGGCGTGGCGGTGCTCCCGCAGGTCCAGGTAGTTGATATGGCTTCCCAGTTCAAAAATGGAGGTAGATCGGTCTTCTCGGCAGCTCTTGCTCTTGCGCTGCAAGAAACAACAGAGCGTGGAGAGAAAAGCGTTCTGCTCCTTAATCGTCGCGGATTTGCAAACTTTTTGATGTGTCGCGAGTGTGGCTGTGTGCCCGAGTGTCCGCATTGCTCGACGTCTCTCACGTACCATGAGCGCACGCATTCTCTGGTCTGTCACAGTTGCGGTAGGCAATGGTCCCAGCACGCGTATCCTAACCCTTCCAGTAAATGCCCAAACTGCGGAAGTCGTTACATGGGGGCATATGGCGTGGGAACGCAGCGTGTAGAAGATGAGCTCAAGCTGCTGCTTGGCGCCGATGCACCAATTATTCGTATGGACGCTGATACCACGGCTAAAAAGGGCGAACACCAGCGACTCCTTGAGCTTTTTGACGCAACTCCTGGAGCGGTGCTCATTGGTACACAGATGATTGCAAAAGGACTGGATTTTCCAGACGTAACCTTAGTTGGCGTTATTAACGCTGATACCATGCTTAAACTGCCAGATTTTAGAGCGGCCGAGAGAACTTTTGACTTGCTTGAACAGGTTGCTGGTCGTGCGGGCAGAGGAGAAAAGCCTGGTAAGGTCATCATCCAGTCATACTGGTCAACACATCCTGCTATTGCTTCTGTAGTTACGCATGACAGACGTCCGTTTCTTGACGCAGAGCTTAAAGAAAGAAGAGAAGGAGCCTATCCGCCCATCTCGCGCTTGTCCAACGTGCTTTTCTGGGGCGCATCAGAAAAAGAAGTTCGCTGCGTAGCGGATCAGATGGCGGAGGCGCTTCACGCAAAGTTAGATTTACAATCTGGATGGGAGATTTTGGGTCCTGCTGATTGTGTAAAAGCAAAGGTAAAAGATAAGTATCGCAGACACATTTTAGTAAAATCTCCCGTAGATGCTCAGGTAGGAGAAATTCTTTCTCAGTGTGCTGCTTCGCTTGATAAAAGAGTGGGTATCAACATGACATTAGATGTTGATGCTTATGACATGATGTAAGGAAAGTTATGAGTTCTGAAGTTGATGATATGGTGCTTTGGCCAGACCCTCGTCTGAGCCAAAAGTGTGAAGAAATTGACGATATTAACGACGACGTCCGTAAGATGGCCGAGCATATGCTCAAGGTTATGTATGCAACCGACGGCGTTGGTCTTGCTGGCCCTCAGGTTGGTTACATGAAGCGCATGGTAGTCATCGATGTTGATTACCCTAACGGCCAAGAGAACCCTTTTGTGCTCATTAATCCAGAGATTAAAGTTGCAGATGGTGAGCCTCGTGTATATGAAGAGGGTTGCCTTTCGTTCCCAGGCATTACCGTTCCTGTTACGCGCCCAAGCCACGTTGTCGTTCACGCATATAACCTCGATGGCGATCTTATGCGCTATGAAGCAGAAGGAGACCTTCTCGCTGTCTGTCTACAGCATGAGATTGACCACATTAATGGCGTAACCATGCCTGACCACCTGGGACCAGGTGCTCGTATGGAGACATTGCAGGAGTACAAAGAGGCACTGGCTTCTGGCGCTCGTCCTGGTCAAACAGACTATTAGGAGTTGACATGCGCGTAGTCTTTATGGGAACTCCAGACTTTGCTGTTCCGTCGCTCAAAAAACTTGCCCAAGATCACCAGGTTGCTTTGGTCATTACAAGGCCAGATGCCGTTCGTGGTCGTGGTAAGACGCTTGAGCCGTCTCCCGTAAAAGAATGCGCGCAAGAACTTGATTTGCCCGTTCTTGAGGCAAATCGCATGACTCCAGAAGTAATTTTTGCAATGCAAGAGGCACAACCAGAAGCGCTCTGCGTAGTTGCTTTTGGCTGCATTTTGCCAGATGAAGTTATCTCGCTTGCACCTTATGGTGCTCTGAACGTACATGCATCGCTGCTGCCTCGCTGGCGAGGAGCTGCTCCAATTCAGCGCGCTATTCTTGCAGGTGATGCTGTTGCTGGCGTTTCTATCATGAAAATTGCTCATGAACTTGATGCAGGAGATTGGTGTAAGCAAGCATCGTGTGAGGTTGGCTCCAAAAATACTGAGCAGCTCACTGACGCACTAGCACAGCTAGGTGCTGATGCTCTGTCACAGGCTCTTTTTGAGCTCAAGGATGGTTCTCTTGAGTGGCAGGTACAAGATGAGCGAGAAGTAACGTTTGCTCCTAAAGTTACCAAGCAAGAAATGAAGCTTGCTCCAGAAGATTCCGCTCAGGTAAACGCCCTGAGGGTTCAGGCTTCCTCTGATACCGCTCCAGCTCGTGTATCTGTTGGAGGCAGGTCTCTTCGTGCTTTGTCCGCTCAACTGGCACCAAGTGAAGTTTCTGTTGCTCAAGGTCAGGTTGCAGTTCAAGATCACAGGTTGTTCCTCGGCTGTGCTGAAGGAGCCCTTGAGCTTCTTGAGGTGCGCCCAGATGGTAAGCGCTCTATGGATGCTAAATCATTTGCGGCAGGGCTTCAGAAGTCTCAGAT
Organism: uncultured Atopobium sp.; assembly: GCA_938041635.1. GTDB lineage: Bacteria > Actinomycetota > Coriobacteriia > Coriobacteriales > Atopobiaceae > Lancefieldella. The sequence goes on along the minus strand of CALIAD010000034.1, from coordinate 24,602 downwards.
GACCTGGCAGAAGCTGCAATAATGGCTACGCTTACTCCCGCTCGAAGAGTGGCTTATCAGGCATTTTTTGAGTGCAGACGCAATAATTTACGCATTCGCGATTACCTACGAGAGTCAAAGGATTTCTCGGAGCTTTCCGTTCAAGATAAAGCTTTTGCTACTCGTTTGGCACTTGGAGCAACGCTTACCAAAGGTAAGCTTGATGAAGCTCTAAAGAATCATCTTAAGTCGGGTATTCACCTAGAACCAAAGGTACAGGACGCTCTTCGTATAGCTGTATTTGAGGTTTTATATTTAGAGACAAGACGAGATGCCGCCATCAGCCAAGGTGTTGAGCTGGTAAAGTCTATCTCAAAGCGATCTTCTGGCCTTGCAAATGCTGTGCTTAGAAAAATTTCTGAAAAAGAAGCTCAGCTTACGCGTGCAAAGAATCACAAATCTCCTTCAGAGCTTTCGTGGGCGTCAGGCATTCCTGAGTGGATTTGTTTGGAGATTATTGAGTCGCTGGGAGAGTCTGCCGCACAAAAGCTCATTCTTAATTTAAAGAACCCCGCTCCTGTGTATGTCTTACAAAGAAACGTATCAGAGCAGCAATTGCAGAGCAGCTCTTTAGAGCTACAGCAAACAGTTCTGCCAGATGTGTATGAGGTAAAAAATCCTGCTCAACTTAACGTTGACGCATATGTAAAGAAAGTTCAGCTTGTTCCTGCAGATTTAGCTTCTCAGCTTGTGGCACTTCTCGTGGCATCTTATGTAGACCAAGAAATGCTTGAGGTTGGACAAGGCAGAGGAACCAAATCCTTGTTGCTTTCTCACGCATTTGAGGCGCTTGATAAAGAGAATACCCACATAACCGCTGTTGAGCTTGTAAAGGGAAAGTCCCACGTTTCAAAAAGAAGATTGAAAACTGCTGGCCTTTCAGATCAGGTTACATCACTCACGTTTGATGCTACACAGTTTATTTCACCAGAGGTTCCAGAAGAGCTTAATCAGAGCTTTGACGTGGTGTTTATTGACGCTCCCTGTTCTGGTTTGGGCACCCTTCGTCGCCATCCAGAGATTGCGTGGAATCTGTCACCAGAAAGTCTGTATGACGGAGGAGAGCTTACCGCTTTACAAACCAAACTCTTGCAGAGCTGTAGCAGCCGTGTAGAGATTGGTGGCTATTTAGTCTATGCAACGTGTTCACTCTCAAATTCAGAGAATCAGCAGGTTATTGACGATTTTCTTGCAAGTTCAGAGGGCTCTCACTTTGAGGTGCAAAGTCTTTTTGAATGCCCCGCGCGTGCATGCTTAACGACAGAAGCACAAGAGTTTCTCGATACGTGCATTACACCAGAGGGATTTTTGCAGACGGCTTTTGCATCTGCTGATTGTGATGCTCACTTTATGGCGGTCCTTAAGCGCAAATAAAAGCTCTTGCTGTGTTATCACAACAAGAGCTTCACAAATACGATTTATGAGCGGTCTAGAGAGCCAAAAAGCGTTGGATTACTTTCCTTTGCTATCGGTGTTATAAAAACCGCTGCCCTTAAAGACAATGGTTGAGGTGTTGTAAACGCGCTCAGTCTCGTGTCCGCATTTTGGGCACTGAGGAGCTTCAATCTTCAGGCTCATTGGGCGCTCAATCTCAAAGGTATTGTCGCAGTGTGTGCAATGATAGCTATAACGTGCCATGCATCCTCCATGAAAACAATTTATAAACGTGAGATACTTTACCCTACTTAGAGTAGATATTTCACGATTGCAACTAATAAGTTTGTTTACGGAGGCATTATGCAGGTGACCGGTGCAATTTTTGATTGCGATGGAACTCTTGTTGATTCAATGCGCGTTTGGCATAACGTTTTTGGCGCTGTTCTTCCTAAATATGGCAAGACTATTGATTCGGATATTTTTGACCGCGTAGAGGCTGTTTCCCTCATTGGTGGATGTCAGATTTGCGTTGATGAGCTGGATTTGCCTATTACAGCGGAAGCTTTGTATGAAGAGTTCTGCGCGTACGTAACTAATCAGTACCAACATCATGTTTCAATCATTCCCGGTGCAAAGGAGTTCTTACAGGAACTCCACGATGCAGGCATTCCTATGGCCGTTGCTTCGTCAACTCCCGTGCGAGAAGTTCGTGCAGCTCTGGCAGCTCAAGGTATTGAGCACCTTTTCAAAACAGTGGTCTCAACAGAAGATGTGGGGGGAGTGGACAAGGTTGAGCCCGATGTTTACCTTGAGGCTCTTCGCCGTCTTGGCACCGATAAGGCAACTACCTGGGTCTTCGAGGATGCTCCGTTTGGCGCACAGACAGCTCAAAATGCAGGTTTTCCTGTGGTAGCGCTCTACAACGACCACGACGGCCGTGACCCCGTCTTTATGCGCGAGCACTCTAACATCTTTGCCCACACCTACGGCGAGTTGTCGCTTCTGCGCCTTCAGGACTACGAGCACCCTCTGACCAGCGTTCCTTCTGGCGAGAAACCCCTTGAGGTCCTTGTTGTGGGCGGATCCCCAGAGGCGGTTTCGCACACGACGTTGTCTACCTGCGCCCAAAGCGCTGACTACCTGATAGCGGTTGACCACGGCGCAGACGCCTGTCATGCTGCCGGCGTGATTCCACAACTTGCGCTTGGAGACTTTGACTCGGCTGCACCAGAAACTCTGGCTTGGCTCAAAGAGCAGCAGGTACCTTGCATGAAGTTTAATGCGGACAAGTACGATACCGACCTGGCTCTAGCTCTGAAGTCTGCCAAGTACGAGGCAATTCGTAGAAATAGCAAGCTCTCTCTCACGGTTGTCTCCACATCTGGCGGACACCTTGATCACCAGCTTGTAGTGCTTGGTCTTCTCGCTACATGGACAAAGACGGGCAAGGCAAGTGTTCGAGTTATTGAAAATGACTTTGAGATGCGCTTTTTAGCTGCAGGCCAGGTTGATTCTTGGCAGCTGAGCGCAACTAATGCAGGTAAAAAGATTTCTCTTGTAGCTTTGTCAGAAGAGTGCGAGGTTTCTGAGGCCGGCATGAAGTGGAATCTTGATCACCAGAAGTTTACCTTGCTGGGAGACGATGGTATTTCAAACATAGTTGAATCAGACAATGCCTGGGTAAGGTGCGAGAAGGGCTGTCTTTTGGTACAGCTTTGGAACTAAGACGTTTGGCGGATTGTGTTGCGGCTGCGTTTGAGTTGCAAAGCCCCAACGAGCGGCTATAAGTCCAGCAAGAAGTATTAGATGTTACTGTCAGATAATCGAGCTAAGAAAAAAGGTCGCCGAAGCGACCTTTTTAAATTTGAGGTAAGACGAGCTGAGTTGCTTAGTTGCGAGCAATCTTGCCGGACTTGAGGCAACGGGAGCAAACATTCATCTTCTTGCGCTGGCCATCGACAACGACAGTAACACGCTGGATGTTTGGCTTAAAGGTGCGGGCCACAGTACGGTGAGAGTGGGAGATGGAGCGACCGGCAACGGCGTGCTTACCGCAGAAATCACAGACCTTCGACATGAGTAAGACCTCCATAGGATAGGCGCCCTCTGCGCCTAAAATTTCCAAATAGCCGAATAAATATAGCACAATATATTGTGTTGTCAAAGTATGAATATAACATTCACAATTAGATAGCTTTTAGACAGCTTTTGAATGTTTTTCATTTATTACACCAAGATTAAATAACAAGAAAAAGATTTGTCAATTGCAAGGTTATCAACTTGTATATATAAGCCGCTTTAATAATAAATGTGCTCTGCGGTATACTAAATAACAATGACTAACCCTGGTTCTTGCGAGAGGAGTTATGTAATGACTACCGCTGTTCCCGGAACACTAAGAGTTTCTAATGATTGCCTTGCTGACCTGGCGGGCTATGCAGCTATGGAATGTTATGGCGTTGTTGGCATGGCAGAGATCGATGAGGCAGCAGGTGTTGCTCGTCTTCTTCCAACGTACCGACTTCGTAAGGGTATTGATGTGACCCCAACTCCTAAGGGAGTTCAGGTTGACCTTCACATTGTTGTTGAGCAGGGCGTTAACATGGCGTCTGTTGTCGACAATCTTGAGAGCTCAGTAAAGTTTTTGCTTAAGCAAATTGCAGAGCTTTCATGTGTTGATGTAACTGTACATATCGAGGCCATGCGTAATTCTCGCTAAGCTTTTTGCTTCAAATGAGTAGGAACTGAGGTCTAACGTGATTTCAAATGTCATTCGTACATGCTTCCCTGTAGCAGCCCTTGCCGTTGCAGACAAAGCAGAAGAGATCAACAAGCTCAACGTTTTCCCTGTACCAGATGGAGACACCGGCACTAACATGTCCCTTACCTTGGGCACCGTTGTTCGTGAGGTTCAAGATCTTCCTCAAGATGCAAGCATGCAGGATATTGCAAAGGCAATTACTCACGGCTCTTTGATGGGCGCTCGTGGTAACTCTGGCGTTATTACGTCTCAGATTCTTCGTGGTATTGCTGAGGGTCTGTGCGACGTTAAGAATCCTGAGGCAGTAACTCCAAAGGATATTGCACACGCATTCCGCCGCGGTAAAGAGGTTGCTTTTAAGGCTGTTAGAAAGCCTGTTGAGGGCACTATTCTTACCGTCCTTAAAGACGTTTCTGCTAAGGCAGACTCCCTTGAGAAGTCTCAGCTCACCCCAGTTGAGGTCTTGGACGCCCTGGTTGTTGAGGCATATGAGTCTGTTGCCCGCACTCCTGAGCTTCTTCCCGTTCTTAAAGAGAATGGTGTTGTTGACTCTGGTGCGTTTGGTTTTGCAACCTTCCTTGAGGGCTTTGTAAATGCCGTTACTGGTAAGACTGAGACTACTGACTTCCAGACAACCGTTTCTGTTTCTGATGCTAAGGCTGCTACCAGCGCAAAGGTTGAGATTGAGCTCAACGATGACTGGGAGGGTTCTGAGTATCGCTACTGCAATGAGTTCCTCTTCAAGGCAGATAGTTCAGACTTTGACGAGGAAGCAGCTCTGAACTTCCTGGCAACCATGGGTGATTGCGAGCTTCTTGTTGGTGCAAATCCAGACTACAAGATTCACGTTCACTCAAATACTCCTAACAAGGTTCTTGAATACATGCTTCAGTACGGCCAGATTTTTGAGGTCTTCATCCATAACATGGACCTTGAGGCTAAGGAGCGTACCGAGAAGATCGCTGAAGATAAGAAGGCTGCCGCAGCACCTAAAAAAGAGCTTGGCTTTGTTGCCGTAACCGCTGGTTCTGGCGCTGCATCAATCTTGAAGTCTCTTGGTGTGGATGTTGTTGTTTCTGGTGGTCAGACTATGAACCCTTCAACTGCAGATATTCTTGCTGCAATTGAAGAAGCCAATGCAGACCAGGTCATTGTTATGCCAAATAACTCCAACATTCGTATGGCAGCAGAGGCTGCTGCCAGCGCATGCGAGGATGTAAAAGTTGCTGTCATTCCAACCAAGTCTGTTCTTCAGGCATTTGCTGCAATGTTTGTTGTTGCAGATGGCGTTCCATTTGAAGAGCTTGTAGAAGAGATGACTGACGCTATCTCTGGCGTTCGCTACGGCGAGGTAACCACTGCAGTCCGTAATTCTTCTGCAGCTGACGGCACTCCTATCCACGATGGTGATGTCATGGGTATCCAGGGCGGCTCCATTGATGTTGTCGGCTCTGATGTAATGAAGGTCACGCTTGACCTTATTGCCAAGATGCAAGAGGAGGAAGAGGGCGACAACCTCACCATTCTTGCTGGTGAAGACTTCTCTGACGAGCAGCTCGATCTTCTCGCCAGCAAAATTGAGGACACCTATCCAGACCTTGAGGTTGACGCTCAGCGCGGCGAGCAGCCACTCTATCCAGTCATCTTCTCTATTGAGTAGGAAATGTCTGAGTCCAAGGTAAGCATCGCTCCCGCATCGGAGCGAGTAGCACATACCTGTTCGCTTGTTGATAGCGTGACCAGGTTAAGGTATGTCAATGCAAATCGTGCCGAGGCGCTTGAGCGTCTCGGCATTCTGCGTGTTCGAGACCTTTTGCTCAACGTGCCTCACCGTTACCTCGATTTTTCTCATCGCGTGCAGATTGCTTTTGCGCAGATAGGTGAGGACGCTACCATTACGGGCCGCGTTGCTTCGGTTAAGACTAAGCGTCCACGTCCTAAAATGGTCATTGTTGAGATTGAGGTTGTGGATGATACGGGCGTGCTCACAGCTTCCTTTTTTAGGCAGCCTTGGATAGCTGAGCAAATCCACGTTGACGATGAAGTGGCGCTGAGCGGTAAGGTTCTCTTTGCCTACGGTTACCGTCAGATGAAGTCACCGTTTTACGAGGTGCTTAGTACGGCAAAGTCTGACTCAAACGATGAAGCACGCTCCAAAGAGACACCTTCAAAAGCTGCAATTCTTCCTGTTCACCCAGCTACCGAAGGCGTGAGTCCTGCATGGATGCGTCGCATTATGTCAGCGGCTTTGGCGGACACGGGAAGCGTGTGTGATTGGCTGCCTTCAGAGCTTGTCACCAAGCATCACCTCATGTCGCTCTCGTCGGCGCTTCGTGAGGTTCATTTTCCCTCCAGTTTGGACGCAGCTGAACAGGCTCGTCGCCGTCTTGCCTTTGATGAGCTCTTAAGTTTGCAGCTTGCTCTTTTGGCCAGGAGAAACCTTGAACTTGCAGGGCATAGGCCTTTTGAACACGTTATAGATGGACCTAAAGTTAAGGCTCTGATTGAGGCTTTGCCCTTTGCTCTGACTGACGAGCAGAACCATGCTGCTCAAGAGATTCTTTCTGACATGACTGCACCACGTATTATGAATCGCTTGCTTTTGGGTGATGTTGGTACTGGTAAAACAGCTGTTGCCGCTGTTGCCTTGGCTGCAGCCGCAGATTCTTCAACTCAGGCAGCTGTGATGGCTCCTACCTCGGTTCTTGCTCAGCAGTACGCTCAAAAGATTGGCCCCTTGCTTTCACTTGCGGGAATTACGTGGGCGCTTATTACGGGTTCTACCTCAGAAGAGGAGAGACAGCAAATTGAGCTTTGCCTAGCTGACGGCTCTTTGTCCGTTGTCTTTGGCACCACTGCGCTTCTCTCAGATCGCGTGGTATTTAAGCAGCTCACCCTTGCCGTTGTTGACGAGCAGCATCGTTTTGGCGTTGATCAGAGAACAGCGTTGCGCAAAAAAGGACAAGGCGTAGATCTTCTCGCCATGAGCGCAACGCCTATTCCGCGTACGCTGGCGCTTTCTTTGTACGGAGATGTTGATACGTCTCGCATTACCAAAAGACCAAAGGCAGGAGCTGGCGTTACCACCAAGTTGTGTGTGCCAGAAAACCTTGACCAAGCATATGCTGCTGTCGCCGAAGCTGTTCAAGCGGGTCATCAGGCGTATTTGGTCTGCCCTTTAATTGACCCAAGCGATTCTGAAGATGAGCTTGAAGATGTTCCTGAGGCCGCTCGTACAAACGGTAAACTCTACAGTGCAACTCGCGTATTTGAGGAGCTCTCAAAGACCGTTTTCAAGGACTTTACCTGTGATCTTTTGACCGGCAGACTGCCTGAGACACAAAAAGATCAGGTAATGGAAAAGTTCCGCGCAAATAAGACGCAGATTCTGGTCTCTACTACCGTCATTGAAGTTGGCGTTGACGTTCCTAACGCTACGGTCATGATTGTCTTTAATGCGGATCGTTTTGGTTTGGCTACCTTGCACCAGCTCAGAGGCCGTGTTGGTCGAGGAGACTTCCCAGGAACGGTCTATCTTGCAAGCAACGCCAAGCGAGGCTCTACCGCAAGAAAGCGCTTAGCCGCCCTTGAGCAAACCTCCGACGGTGCGCGCTTGGCAGAGCTTGATCTTGAGCTCAGGCACGAAGGAGAAACCTTGGGATACCGTCAGTCGGGCGGCACCACACTCAAGATCTCTGACCTTTATGCAGACGCAGATCTAATTGAGGCGGCTCACGTGGACGCCCTGGCTATTACGGCACAGGACCCAAATCTTACCAGCGACGCCTATGCTACGCTGGGAATTGAGGCAAAAGATCGCTTTGGCATCTACTTTGAAGAGCTTGGCTATAAGTAATAACCTGCAGATAAACTGTAGTACAAGATAGGTTTGGTGGCGAGAAACCCATGAGGATTGTTGGCGGAAAATGGAAAGGTCGTGCAATTGAGGCCCCTGATGGCAAGGGGACTACGCGACCAACCACTGATCGTACGCGTGAGGCTATTGCAAGCTCCATCTTGGCTTCTCGCGGTCTTGACCTCAGTGAGTCCAGAGTGCTCGACGCTTTTGCAGGTTCAGGTGCTATGGGTTTTGAGCTTCTTTCTAGAGGAGCGCTATACGCTGCTTTTGTTGATAAAGATAGAAAGACGTGCGATCGCATTAAGCGTACGGCTAAATCTCTTGGCGTAAGCACCTCTGAGATGAGTGTTATCTGTGGTGATACGGCGCGCTTAGCTGAGTCATCCCAGCTGTTTGGAGGTCCTTTTGACGTGGTATTTTTGGACCCTCCTTATGCCGTTGAGGCAGAGGTAGTATCCAAGCTGCTCAAAGACTTGACTCAGTCGGGAAGTCTGACAAAAGATGCTGTAGTAGTCTATGAGCATAGCCATAAATCTGATTCAGTTTCTCTTGATAACTTTGAGCTTTCTAAGAGTAAGCGTTATGGTATTGCTCAAGTTGATTTACTTGTTCGTTGTGAGGGATAGGAGATACGTTGAACAGCATCACTCACGTAGTTGTACCAGGTACTTTTGATCCCGTCACAAACGGACACCTTGATGTAATCAAACGAGCTTCTCGCCTTTTTGAAAATGTTACGGTAGCTGTTGCAGCTTCCAAGCGCAAACACGGCACGGGAACTACGTTTTCTCTTGAAGAGCGTGTACAGATGCTCAAAGACGCTCTGGTAGATGAAGGACTTGTGGACGTTTCTGTAGAGCCCATGGAAGGTCTTCTGGTTGATTTCTGCAATGCTCGCGGCGCAGGTGGTGTTGTTAAGGGCCTAAGAGCTATGACAGACTTTGAGTATGAGCTGCAGCAGGCAGATCTTAACGCTCATATGGCTCCTGAGCTGGAGAGCGTCTTTGTTATGTCTAGTCCAGAGTACGGCTATATTTCTTCCTCAATTGTGAGAGAAATTTCAGCTATGGGCGCAGATGTATCATTTTTGGTACCAAAGAACGTCATTAAAAAGCTTGATGCTCTGCATAATTGCGGTAATTAAGTATATTTGCCCTGCATTTTCATTATATTCTGCTAACATTCTTAAAAAGGTGTTTTATGCGTCGTGCTCATAAGGGCTAAAACTGCATATAACACAGCTTATGTATTGGATTGAAAGGAGCCCTGGATGCAGCCAGGCGAGGAAATTGAGAGCCTTGTATCTGAGATTGAGCAGATGGTAACTGAGGCTAAGTCACCTTTTATGGATGGCGGTAACAAGAAGATTATTGATGCCCAGGACTTCTACGAGCTGCTTGACGAGATCCGTCGTGTCTTCCCAGAAGAGTTTGCAACTGCTCGTCGCATCATCAAGGAAGAGGATGAGACCCTTGAGCGCGCACGTGCTCAGGCAGAATCCATCATTGCTGACGCACAGCAGCAGGCTATGATTCTTGCTGGTGACCAGGAGGTTGTCCGCCTTGCTCAGCAGCAGGCAGATGGCATTCGTGACCAGGCAGAGCAGTATGAGCGCGATACTCGCTACAACGCTGAGGAGTATGCAGATACCGTTCTTGCTCACCTTGAGGAGAACCTCAAGAGCCTGACAAATTCAGTCTCTCGTGTTCGTCAGACACTTGATGAGAACTCTGGTCCTCGTAACACCAGCAATAACGTTGCCTGGTAATTCCAATGCAACCAGTTCTTTATGCACTAGATGATCGTCTTGCAAATGCAGGCGATACCGTGTCTTATGCGGGTCATCTTAATGAAGACTCGTATGAGCTAGGGGAGCATGAATTTTCTCTTCCTATGGGAATTGATTTTGATCTAGTGCTTACCAACGCGGGTGAGGGCATTTTGGTTACCGGAATGCTTCGTGCTGACGCAGTTGGTACGTGTGACCGTTGTCTTGAGGACGCACATCTCTCTTTAAACGCAGAGGTAGATGAGTATTATCTCTTTGAAGAGCCTGTAATTTCTGCAGATGATGAAGATGAGGCAGATTACGTTTTAGTAAATGCCGATAAAACCATCGATCTTGCAGAGGCTCTTTTGCCTTCGCTTGTTATGGAGACGCCTTATGTTGTACTGTGCAAGTCCGACTGCAAGGGACTTTGCCCAGTATGCGGTTGCAATCTGAATGAAGAGGATTGCGGTCATGCAGCTCAGATTGAGCAGAAGCGAGAAGAAGAAAAGCTTGCTTCAAACCCGTTTGCGGCTCTCAAAAATCTTGTGATTGAGCCGGATTCGGAAGAGTAAAATAAAATTTCTTCTCCTAAATGGTGAAGAAATGCTGTATCTACGTACAAAATGTGTCAGTACGTGGTATAGTATCCAACGCATTATGTGAATGGGTCGCGCCCTCATATGTTTTAGGGGCGCTAGCAAGAGCAAAAGAGGTTTAAGATGGCAGTACCTAAACAAAAGAAGGGCCGCGGCGCAACCCACACCCGTCGTTCGGCAAACAGCAAGCTTAACGCAGCAGCTCGCTCTGTATGCCCACAGTGCGGCGCTCCAAAGCTTCCTCACCACGTATGCCCTAACTGTGGCTTCTACAAGGACCGTGAGGTTGTTGTTACTGAGTAACACTCATACATCGTATGGCCAAGAAGGCTGGTTCTTTAGGGGCCAGCCTTCTTTTTTATAGCACTAAGGAGTTATCATGCCCGTTATTTGTGTAGACGTTATGGGATCTGACCAAAGCCCTGAGGTTGTTCTTGAGGGAGTTCGTATGGCTCTTGAGAAGGACAAAGAGCTAGAGGTTCTTCTCGCTGGAGCTGATGAGTTTGTTACTCCTTTTGCAAGCAAGCATGAGCGCGCAAAGGCTTTGGTAACCACTGAAGTTATTACAATGAGCGAACACCCCGCCAATGCGGTTAGACAGAAGAAAGACGCCAGTATTGTAAGGGCTGCACAGGCAGTCAAGGCTGGAGAGGCTGACGGTCTTTTTTCGGCAGGCTCTACAGGAGCAGTGCTTACTGCAGCTACCTTTGGTATTGGTCGCATCAAGGGTGTAAAACGCCCTGCACTTACCCTGATTCTTCCTGGACTTGGTGGCCATAAAACAGTCTTTTTGGATACTGGTGCTAACGCTGATGTGCGTCCAGAAGTTTTGGTGCAATTTGCACAAATGGGTAAGGCTTTTGCCAATGCATCGCTTGGAATTGAAAACCCAACCATAGGGCTTCTCTGCAATGGTTCTGAAGAGACCAAGGGTTCTGAGCTTGCTCTTTCATATCATGCGGCTCTTGCAGAAGCGGCTATCAATTTTGGTGGAAATGCCGAGGGAACTGATATTTTAGGAAGCCGCTTTGATGTTATTGTGACAGACGGCTTTACAGGAAATGTGGCCTTAAAATCCATTGAGAGCACAGGCAAGTTTATTATGTCTAGCCTCAAAGACGCAATTAATTCCTCCAAGAAGGCTGCGTTTGGTGCACTTCTTTTGAAGGATGCTCTGAAGGCTACAGCGGCGGAACTTTCAGGAGATTCTGTTGGCGGCGCCTTCTTGCTAGGTGTTTCTGCACCTGTACTTAAAGGACATGGTGCTACCAGCTCTTCTGCTGTGTGCGCAGGAACACTTTCTGCAGCAAATGCAGTACGCGCCAACCTCATCGAGAAAATTTCCTCGTCAATTCAGCTGTAGTAAAAGCGTCTGTACATAAAAATTTTTATAACTATGGTGGAGCCCATGGACAATTCTGTGGGCTTTACTTTTTTAAGATTGTTTGTTTCAGCTTTAGTAATGTCATCATACAGACGCCCATCACGGGGTAAAATTAATAGCGTCATTGTTGTGTGCAAGGAGGATGTATGGATCGCACAGAAACACTTGAAAAGGTAATTGACGTTGTTAGAGAGACACTGGACCTTGACGATTCCGTTGAGCTCACAGAGGGTACCTCATTTAAAGATCTTGGTGCAGACTCATTTGATCTTTTGCAGCTTGTCACAGACCTTGAGCAAGAGTTTGATATGACCTTTGATGCAGAAAACATCGATGAGATTGCTACCGTTGGTGACGCAGTAGATGCTATTCTTGCTGCTTAAGTAGGTTTTATACGTGAAATTGCACGAACGAGTAGCTGCTGCAGAAGCTATTTGCGGTCACACATTTACCAATAAAGAACTTATCGAGGCTGCCCTCACACACCCTTCGGCGGTGGAGGGCAAGCCTGTTTCTGCTTCATATGAGCGCCTGGAGTTTCTGGGTGACTCAATTCTTGGTGCCATTATTGCAACGGAGCTGTTTGAGCGTTATCCAGATATGGATGAAGGCCAACTTACTAGGTTGAAAATCTCTCTAGTATCTGGCCACACGCTTTCCATTGTCTCTGATGCTCTAGGAATTTCTCCCTTAATTGTTATGGGAATTTCCGAGAAGGGCACGGGAAAGCGTGGCATGAAGTCTGCTCTGGAGAACGTCTACGAGTCCATTGTTGGCGCGCTCTACCTTGATGCGGGTTTTGATCCAACGCACGATTTTGTTATTCGTACGCTTGGACCTCACATTTCTCCAGCGCTGGCAGTTCGTTCGGTAAGCCCTAAATCTCGTTTGCAAGAAGCGGTACAGGCTAAAGGCAAGGCTACCCCTGAATATAAGCTTATTGGCGAGAGTGGACCTGCTCATACACCAACGTTTACCGCTGTGGTATTTGTCGACGGCCTTAAGGTGGGTCGTGGACAGGGACCATCAAAGAAAGCCGCTGAGTCAGAAGCCGCTCAAGACGCACTAGTACGTCTTGGTGTGGATGACGCTCCGCTTGATGCTGATGCAGAAATGCACCTAAGGTAGAAAGGTACCCTGTACCCGTGTATCTCAAATCGCTGACACTTAAGGGTTTTAAGTCATTCGCTGATAAAACTCAGATGGTTTTTGACCCCGGTCTTACCGTTGTCGTTGGTCCTAACGGCTCGGGTAAGTCCAATGTCTCTGACGCAATTCTCTGGGTATTGGGCGAGCAGAGCGCAAAGATGCTCCGTGGCCAGGCTATGGAAGACGTCATCTTCTCTGGCTCATCGGCAAGGGGAGCGGTGGGCGTTGCTGAGGTAACGCTGGTTCTGGATAACTCCGACCACACCATTCCTATTGATTTCTCTGAAATTGGCATCACGAGGCGCATGTATCGCTCTGGAGAGTCTGAGTACCTGATTAACGGTGCTCCTTCAAGACTCATGGATATCCAGGACATTTTGCATGACTCTGGCCTGGGCAAAGATACCCACTCCATTATTTCTCAGGGCAAGCTCGATTCCATCTTGTCTAGCCGTCCTGAGCAGCGTCGTGAGCTTATTGAAGAGGCAGCAGACATCTCTAAGCATCGCCGCCGCAAAGAGCGTGCGGAGCGCAAGATTTCTTCCATGGATGAGAATCTCACGCGAGCCAAAGTGGTTTCTCGCGAGATTACCCGCCAGCTTAAACCGCTTGAGAGGCAGGTAGACAAGGCTTCTCGCGCTAAAGATCTGTCCGCTCAGCTCAAAGATTTGACGGTTCAGCTAGCGGTTGATGACCTTCGTCAGCTGCAGTTTACGCATGGAAAGTTGGAGACACGCGCTAAAGAGGCAGAGGCTGCTATTGAGCTTGCTCAATATCGTGCGGGCGAGAAAAACCGTGAGCTTGAAAAGCTCCAGTCACTTCTTGAGCAAAAGGGTCTCTTTGTTGGAGACTTAGGCGAGCAGCGCCGTCGCATGCAAGAGATTCTTGGTCGTATGGGATCTGACATGCGTCTTTTGGAGGAGAAGGGCAAGAACATGGTTTCTCGCCTTTCTGACACGCGTATGCAGCTTTCTGTGATGGATAAACAGAAGGCAGACGCTGCAAAAGAGAACGAAGAGCTTTCTGGTCAGCTGGCAACAATTCGTGCAAAGGTTGCGGATCTGACGGAGAGCGTGAACGCGCTCCAAGAGGCGGCTAACCAGGCAATTGCCGAGCGTCGTGCTCTTGATGTAAAGATTTCTGATTGCACTGCATCTGAGCGAAGTGTGCGTAATTCCGCTGATAAAGAAACGCTTGCATATGTAAAGCTTGAAGAGCAGATTGCTCATGCGCAGGTAGAAGACAAGATGTTTGAGTCTAGGTTGACTCAGATTACGGAAGCGCTTGAGATTGCTCGTGCTGCTCTAGAAGATAGTGGCGCTAAAGAAACAGAGCTCACTGCGGCTCTTGAGAAAGCTCGTCAGGAGTCCGAGGCGTTTGTCGCTGAGATTTCTGAGCGCGCCTCTTCGCTTGAAGCAGCTCGCGAGGCAGAGCGTACTGCTCGCCAGGAGCTCTCAAGCAGTGAAGCTACGCTTGAGGCACTTCGTGCGCTTGATGTGGAAGTCCAAAAGGGAAGTCCTCTGGCAGAAAAGCTTGTTGCGGATGCAGCAACCGCTTCTCTTGTTTCTGGCAGACTTGCTGATTACCTTGAGGTTCAGCCAGAGTTTGAGGCCCTTGTTGAGCAGCTTTTGGGAGAAGATCTTTCCGCGCTTGTTGTAGACAAGCAGCAAAATGTTCATATGCTCTTTGAGCGCGTTCAGACGCTTTCTGAGGATGGTAAGGCTACGCTGGTTGCACTCTCTGAAGCAACTCCAGCTCTTGCCGCTCCCGCTCATACAACGCCTCTGCTTGAGCATATTTCTGCGCAGAAGGGTGCCGAAGCTCTTGTACAGACGCTCTTCGGCCACGTTTTTGTTGCCCAGAGCCTTGATGACGCCTATGCTGCGCACAACGTTGAACCTCGTGGACTTTATATGCTCCTCGATGGCACGTTGCTCTATCCAGATGGTCGTCTGGTCCTGGGACACACATCTCAGGCTGAGGACGGCTCTCTTGAGCGTAAGCGTCGTATTCGCGAGCTTGAGGGCGCGCTTCCTTCCCTCAAACGCCATCTGGAGGCTGCTCGCTCTGCAGTTACCAACTGCGAGAATGAGCTGGCTTCAGTTCGCGAGAAAAGCGTGCAGTCCAAGGGTGAAGTCGCAAGGCTCAATGGTGAGCTTACCTCTATTGCTGCGGAGCGAGGCCGTCTTGAGGGACAGGTTGCGTCTTCTCAGGCTGAGCTGAAGCAGGTGAGCACTTCTCGAGAACAGGCAAAAGAGCGCGCTCAAGAGGCTCGTGCGCACATTGATGAGCACAAGCGTGCGGCTGAAGAGGCTAAGACTCGCATGGAGTCGCTAGCTTCGGAACTCAAAGAGCTGCAGGATCAGCATGAGGATGCCATTCGCGCACAGGGTAGGGCCAACCGAGAGCTTTCGGATGCAAAAACGGACCTCACTGTTGCAAAAGAGCGCGCAACGAGCATGGCTTCTCGCCAGACAGAGCTTGAGAGGCGTCTGTCTCAACTGGATGAGCAGCTTGCTGCTGCTAAACAGGCAACACACGCGCTTGAGGTAATCAGGCTTCGCGTAGACCCGCTGTACAAGCGCTACGATGCTCTGCACCAGAAGGCGCTTGAGTGGGCGTCTAGGCTCAAGGATCGCGCGTCGTTGGCGGAGGCAGACTCTGAGACGCTGCGAGAGACCATCTCTGAGGCAAAAGATGCAGCTTCTGAAGCTGCGCTTGCGGTAGAAAAAGAGAAAGACGCCGCTAACCAGATTAGCGTTGAGATTGGTAAGCTTGAGGTTCAGGTTCAAAACGCCATCGAGGCCATTCTTGCTACGGGCGCCTCATTGGACGAGGCATTGACGCTTCCTGAGCCAGAAGATAGAGAGCAGGCAGAACGCCTTGCTGCGTCGCTTAAGAGTCAGCTTGAGGCACTTGGTCCTGTCAACGCCGTTGCCATGGATGAGTACGAGCGCCTCAAAGAGCGCGCTGATTACATTAACGAGCAGGTAGCTGACTTAGAGGCCGCACGAACCTCACTGAAGAAGATTATCTCGGCGATTGACCGCAAGATGCGTAGTCGATTCCTTGTTGTTTTTGACCGCGTCAACCAGAACTTCTCCGAGATCTTCTCGATGCTGTTCCCTGGAGGTCATGCTCATATTGAGCTCACCGATCCAGACCATCTCTCCGAGACAGGCATTGAGATTGTGGCTCAGCCGCGTGGTAAGCGCATTACCAAGATGATGCTCATGTCAGGTGGCGAGAAGAGCCTCACCGCCCTGGCATTGCTCTTTGCTGTGTATAGGACGCGTACTGTTCCGTTCTACGTCTTTGATGAGGTTGAGGCCGCTCTCGACGACGCCAACCTCTCCAAGCTGCTTGATGCCATTGAGCAGCTCAAAGAGACCACTCAGCTGATTGTCATTTCTCACCAAAGGCGCACCATGGAGCAGGCAGATGTACTGTATGGTGTATCCATGCAGGCAGATGGTGTCAGCCATGTTGTCTCTCAGAGGCTTGATAAGACAACCGGAAAGGTAGTTGATATCTAATGGGCTTTATGGACAATCTTCGCCGCGGTCTTGAGCGTTCTCGTGAGACTTTAAGCGAAATCTTTTATATGGGCGGCGAGGTCACCGAAGATTTTTGGGATGACCTTGAGGACACGCTGGTTATGGGAGACATGGGCGCTGAGGTGGCTATGCGTGTCACCGATGACCTGCGTGAACGTGCGGCGCGAGAAAACCTTATGCGCTCCGATCAGCTTCGCCGCGCCCTTGTTGAGCGACTTACGGCAGAGTTTCCTGTTGCAGAAAGAGATCCTTTTACGGATACGCCCTCTATTGTCTTGTTTGTAGGTATTAACGGTGCTGGTAAAACCACTACTGTTGGTAAGATTGCTGGCCGCGCACATGCTAATGGCGTAAAGACTTTGATTGGCGGTGCTGACACCTTCCGCGCGGCCGCAATTGAGCAGCTGCAGGTATGGGGAGAGCGCTCTGGTATTGAGGTAGTAACCAAAGAGCGTGGCGCTGATCCTGCAAGCGTTTGTTTTGAGGTTGTTGAAACGGCAGAAAAACAAGGCACTGAACTGGTGCTTATTGATACTGCCGGACGTCTGCACACTTCATCCGATCTTATGCGTGAGCTTGCTAAAGTTGTTTCGGTTACCAGAAAGCGCGCAGGGGATATTCCCGTAAGTGTTGTCTTGGTTATTGATGCAACTACCGGTCAAAATGGCCTTAACCAGGCAAAAGAGTTTAATGATGCCCTGTCTTTGGACGGTCTTATTGTTACCAAGCTTGATGGCACTGCAAAGGGAGGAATTGCTCTGGCAATTTCTAACCAGCTTAACCTGCCTATTTATCGTATTGGTGTGGGCGAGTCAATTGATGATCTTCAGACATTTGACGCTCGTTCATTCTGTGAAGCACTTGTTGGTGAGGGAGTTCAGTAATGTTTAACAGCCTGCAAGATAGACTGCAAAATACATTTTCCGCTCTGCGCGGAAAGGGCCGTCTCACTGAGGACGACATCAATTCAGCAATGCGAGAAATTCGCATAGCTCTTCTCGAGGCTGACGTTAACTACAAGGTAGTTAAAGAGTTTGTCGGCCGCTGCAAAGAGCAGTGCATGACCGCTGACGTGCTAGAGTCTCTGTCTCCAGCTCAAAACGTTGTCCGCATTGTTCTGGATGAGCTCACGGCACTGCTTGGTTCAACTGAGTCCAAGCTTACGCTGGCGCAGAACCGCATTCCAAACGTCATTATGCTTGTTGGTCTTCAGGGCTCCGGTAAGACAACCGCAGCTGCAAAGCTTGCCTACCTGCTTAAGTCCCAGGGAAAGAATCCTCTGCTTGCCGCCTGCGACGTTCACCGTCCCGCCGCAGCAGATCAGCTTGAAACGCTTGGCTCTGAGATTGGCGTGCCAGTCTATCGTGGTGATGGCAAAGACGCAGTTGCTATTGCGTCTCAGGCTATCCAAGAAGCTGTTGACCACCTCAACGACCTGGTGATTGTCGATACCGCTGGCCGTCTTCAAATTGACGAAGAAATGATGGAAGAGGCCGTTGCTATTAAGCGTGCTGTCAAACCAGATCAGATTCTTATGGTTGTCGACGCCATGACCGGCCAGGATATCGTCAATGTTGTTAGCACCTTCGCCGAGCGCGTAGACTTTGACGGCGTCATCATGTCCAAGCTTGATGGCGATGCTCGTGGTGGTGGCGCACTTTCCGTACGTGAGGTTACCGGTAAGCCTATCAAGTTTGTTTCCATGGGCGAGAAACCCGATTCACTTGAGGTTTTCCACCCAGATCGTATGGCCAAGCGCATCCTTGGTATGGGTGACGTTATCTCTATTGTCGAGAAGGCCCAGCAAGCAGCTGATGAGAAGCAGGTTGAAGATGCTGAGCGCATGTTGCGCGAAGGCTTTACTATGGATGACCTGCTTAATCAGATGAATCAGATCCGCAAGATGGGTGGTCTTGCAAAGCTTATTGGTGCTCTACCTGGTGGTGACCGCATGATGGCCCAGCAGGGTGGGGTGGATGATAGCTCTATGGGAAAGATTGAAGCCATTATCCATTCCATGACCAAGAAAGAGCGTGCACGTCCAAAGATTATTAACGGTCAGCGCCGTCGTCGTATTTCCATGGGTTCTGGTCGTAGTGTTCAGGAAGTCAATCAGCTTATTCGTCAGTGGGGAGAGATGAATAAGATGATGGGCAAGATGAAGGCTATGACTCAGGGCGGTAATGCAAAGAAGGGTCGCCGTGCCATGGAGTCCATGATGAAGAATATGGGCTTTGGCGGAGGTCAAATGCCTCGTTTCTAGGTGTTGCTAGTAAATAAATTTATATAAGAATTGCTCATGTCGAGTAATATCCCTACTGCATTTTGTTAAACATGGTAAACTCTCTCAAAAAGCAGTGGGGAGTATTTATGTCAGTTAAACGCGTTGCCTTTATGGCACTAGGTTGTATAAGCTTGGCACTTGCTGTGCTTGGTGTAGTGCTTCCCATTTTGCCAACTGTTCCATTTTTGGCGCTTGCTGCATTTTGCTTTGCAAAATCATCCGACCGACTCAATAATTGGCTTATTAATACAAAGTTTTACCAAAATAATCTTGCTGATTTTAAAACTGGAAAAGGGATGACTGTTAAGACTAAAGTGCGCATTCTTGCCACAGTAACTTTGGTCATGGCTATAGGTCTGATTGCCATGCTTATGAAAGGTGTTATTGTTGGCAGTATTATCCTTAGTGTTGTTTGGTTAGGCCACATTTACTATTTTGGTTTCAAAGTTAAAACGCTTGAAGAGTAAACAATTGTTACAATTGCTTTTAGTTAGTTTCATTATTATTCGGTAATGATGAGGTGACTGAAGATGCGGCGTAGAAGAATAGTAGCTTTGTCTACTCTTAGTGTAGTACTCATTGCCATTGTATTCATATGTAGTTGGTTTAGACCCGAAGCGGTTAAAGAACGAAATCTTGATTTTTTAAAACATGAAGCTGTGGAATTTATACGGGAGAAATCAGTTGGTAATATTTTCTCGTATAAAAAGTTTGAGTCTGGGGAATATAGGACCCATACTTGCAATTTAAACGACGTGTATATATCTGGTCCAATTTTATCAGTTGTAGAGAAAGACAATGAATTATTAGACGGTGGCATTTCGTGGGTTGTAAGTGTTAATGGAGAAATCATTGGAACAATCGAGCAAGATGTCGCTTTATATTCAGTTTCTCTCTCATCACAAGATTTTGATCAATATATTCTTTATGGGACTGCTTATACTCTTCAAGCTATAAGCAATCGCAAATTACCTGCCGTCTCCTACTATGAATACGATACAGATGGTGGAGGAACCTTTCTGTCTGATAATATACTTGCGACATTTAATTACGGCACAGGAGACTATGGTTTTGTTAAAGCATCCAGCAAATTTCCTTCTGCCAGTTCATTGATCACTTCTCGCTTAGGTTCAGAGTATCTTGATTTTATGGCAAACAAAGAGCGTGTTGTAGATCTTCCGTAAGACATAAAAAATGCGCGCTTCAGAATTATTTTCTAAAGCGCGCATAAACTTTTTTCAAAAAAACCTAGTAGTGGATGATAATTGGATCTCCATCTTTGGCGATATCAAAGAGTTTTTGAGCGTTTTCATAGCTTAGGTTGATGCAGCCATGACTACCGCCTGTTCTGTAGATGTTTCCACCAAACGCACTTCTCCATGGGGCATTGTGGAAGCCGACTTCTTGACCCTTTACGCCAAGCCAGAAATCAACCTTTGTATCCCATCCTGGACGACCTGACTCATCGTTTGGTCCCAGGAGGCGAGCGTCTCTAATGTGACTGGTAATATACCAGACTCCTTCCGGAGTGTTGTGATGTCCGTCTGGGATACCCGTTACTACATCGGCTTCCCAAAGAATTGTTCCATCATCACCATAAAGAACAGCATGCTGAGTGGTAAGGTCAACGTCAATATAACGACCGCCCCAGTCTTGCTCACCCAGTTTAGTAAATTTATCAGCCGACTGTTTTGTAGGCAGTTCAATCTTTGTTGCCTGACCAGCTGACAGACCGTCATAGATAGCTTTTGCAGCAGCGTCATTATCAATAACCCAACCGTATGCACCAGCGGCCTTTGTAGTGAATTCTTTTCCATCCCAGCGCTTATACGTTCTTGAAGTTCCACGAGTATCTACTGCAGGAGCAAGTGTCTCGTTGACCCATTTGGTAATGGCGTCTGTATCAAATGAAATAGAGAGATTTTCATCAAACTTAATCCAGCTGGCAATGGTGTCTTGATCAAGCTGATATGCAGAAGAATCACCGAGCATCAAATCAACAGGAGACGCAATATATGAATTGGCAGTCTTTAAGGCATTATCAAGGTCTTCTGCGCTCATGAGGCTTTCTGGGCCAAGCTGTACGGTAGTGCTCAGATTATCAAAAGCGGTCTGCAAGTCTTTATGGACACCCTCAAGAGATAGTCTTGTAGCAATAGCGTCGTCAGCAAAAATAAACTTTTTAGCTGAGCTATCGTAGGTAATTCCATTGTTCTCAAGAGTGTGAGCAGATTCTTTTGCCTGCTCAATTCTTTGATTAAAGAGAGCGTCTACTTTGTCTGTATTGTACGAAGCAGTTGCGTGCGGGCTCAAAGATCTACTACGAGTAAGCTCTAGTGGCCACATCCAAGGATTTTGCTGGCTAATGGCATCGCGAGCATATCCAGCTGCGTCGTACGTCAAATCAATGTCGGATGCCTTGATGGTTAAATCTACGCCGTTTCCAGAGACTTGGACGGAGTAATTTGAGGCCTCGTTTGCTCTAGAAGCCTGTAAATCTGAGGCAGGTTTTAAGGAGTAGTCCTTACCATAAATGCTGGTTTGAGGCATAAAGAAGAAGTTAAAGAAGATTGCTCCACCCACATACACAAGGGCGAGAATACCAACGAGCACGGCAGGTATCTTCCACCACTGATGTTTCTTGTGAACAACGGGAGCCTCTTCTTTTTCTCCAAGCTCTGCGCTATCAAGGGGAGCAATGACAGTTAAATCATCTGCCTGTTCTTCCGGCGCTTCCGCTGATTGTGAAGAGTCATTAAGCTGATTAGTTTTTACCTGCTCTTCACTGAGAGCAACGTACATATCAGTATCGCCAAGGCTTGGTACTGAGTCTTTAAGAGAAGGTGCTTTCTTTGTAGCTTCCTCTGAGGAAAGAGGTTGTAGGTTAGCGGTATGAGAAGCAGAGCTTTTTGCAAAGTGCTTAGCCAAGGAGCACTCCTTATAAAAACGAAGTTACACAGCAAGAATCAGTGTGTTTTGACAAATAGACTTTCTGTAAATGAGTCAAAGCCACATCTATTTAGTGTAGTGCATATTCACCACATATTTTATGGAACTTACGAGGAATTATTTTCCACAGGAGATGAACAAAACTGGAGTAATATATACGACATTTAGAAATAATTATTTTTCAATTGCAGGGGGAGCAATAGCGTATGTCATCAACTAGAGTCAATAGTACTACGCAAAATATTAGATGTGTTTGTACTGCTCTTGCTGTACTTCTTTTATGCATTTCAGCTTTTCCTAAAATTGCTGTAGCTACTGCTTCAACCAGCCAATCAAATTCTCATTCTGCTAATCAGTTGTTACTGCATACTGATGTCAAATCATATGAGCTTCTTCCTTCTGATTTTGCTTCGCTTGTTGGCAATGATTCAACATCGTTTGATACTCTTGAGCCAGTTAAGCCTTATGAGGCAGTTAACACTGATTCTCATCCAAACTATAGCAAGGTAAGCGATTTTGTTTATTTAGATAGAGATCAGTTTGACTTGTCGCTTTTCTCGCCAGATGATTCTCTGAGATATACAACAGATGATGCAGCTGTAGATGCATACATTCAGACTCATCCGGAGCTTGCTGGTGTGACTGATCGTAGAATTTTGCTTCCGGTGTTTGAATTTGATTCAGATAATGATATTCAGACTCACAGAGACAGAGTTAATTCTTACATTGCTAATGGTCAGCTGGCACAAGGGTCGGTTGGTCAAGATAATACCGCTGTTATTGATACCAGTTTGCCTATGGGTCAGTATAAGCTGGAAAAAACGCTTTCGTATGATCAAGAGCATGGCTTCTATTACATCTATACCATGCACGTGGGTATATCTGATATTGATCGTAATCTCACAACGTTTGTTGATAGCAACGGAAATAAGACTGAAAAGCAAGGTCTATTCCAGGCTCCAGAGGTAGTAGGTAATGACATTCTTGACCATAAAGAAGTGGATTCTTATACGATTTCTGCTGGTTATGATGGTGATGGTAATGTTGCGCGTCCAACTACGTATGTGACGCATATTACGTATTACTACACTCTCGCGCACACCGCATATGTCTCTGATACTGGAACTACCTTAAAACCTATTGACGCTGGTCTTCAGAATGCTCCTGCTACCATCTCTTCTTACAACTATGATCACACGGTTGACGCAGGTACAAGGCGAGTATTGGATATTGATGCCGTAACAGCTCGTCTTATGACTGAGATCCAATCGCAAGATATTACACAGCTTTTTCCTGTTAGTGCCGCTACGCACAATGGCGATATTGTTATCAGTAGGACTCCTGGATATGATACCTACGATGTTCAGTTGTTTGAGAATGGTCAATTTACTATCGATATGACTTATATGCCAGATGGCACACCTCGTGTCGTTGATGCCGACGGCAATGCTATTTATTTCTCTAATCACTTTAAGGATGTTGTTTATTCTTCATATCAAGATGACACCTTGCCTGTTGGTCAGTATCGAATTGAATATCTGCTTACCCCAACATCTGCAGATCCAGATAACTTTGATTCGTACCAGCATTTAAAAGTCAATCTTGTTATTGGAACAAGTGATACTTCTCAGCCAGCCATTACTGCAAATTGGACTCACGTATACGTGAAGCAGCCTGAGACTACGCCAGAAACACCTGAGACGCATACTCCTGAGGAGCCTCAGCAAGCTCAGAAGAAGTCACAGCTTCCTGATACTGCAGATTATTCTCAGGTTGCGCTTCAGGGCACACTTGTCTGCTCCTCTGTCTCACTGGTTTCTCTAAGCTTCTTCCTCAAGAGAAAGCTGCTAGAGAAGTAATCTAGGAATACATGACGTTACTCTTGCCTCAAGAGTGAGAGAATACTGTCTAACAAGAGGCGAGAGGTACGTTATTTATGGCTACATATCCGGTTATTCAGTTAGATTCAGCTGACGACAGTCGTCTTGATATGTATGCTCGATTGACTGATAACCAGCTTCGTAATCGTCTTGACCCAACTCGCGGCGTCATGATTTGCGAGTCACATTTTGTGATTGAGACTGCGCTATCTGCAGGTTGTAGGCCACTCTCGTTTCTTGCAAATACTTCTCATACAGATAATATTTTGCAAATTGTCGAGAAGTTCCACCCTTTGTCAGATGACGTTCCTATTTTCATTCTTCCAGATGAGCAGCTTACACAGCTTATTGGCTACAAAATGAATAGAGGAGCGCTCTGTGCCATGAGGAGACCTCAAGGTGCATCGCTAGAAGAGATTCTAAGCACGTCAAAGCATATTGCCGTACTAGAAGATTTAGTAGACGTTAACAACGTTGGTGCTGTCTTTAGGTCAGCTGCGGCCCTCAATGTAGATGCTGTTATCTTGACTGCTAAGTGCGCCGACAACCTCTCAAGGCGTGTCCTGCGCGTTTCTATGGGAACGGTTCTTAATGTGCCTTGGACTCGTTTGGATGAAGAGATAACTTCACTGGACCTTATTGAAAAGCTTAAAGCTCATTCTTTTACTACGTGTGCACTTGCACTCACAGATTCTGCAGTACCTCTTAATAAAGAGCTGGTAAAAGGTAAAAAAGCTGCACTATTCTTTGGTAGTGAAGGCTATGGTCTTGATAAGAAAACCATTGAGGCTTGTGACATTATCACCATCATTCCCATGTCTCATCAGGTGGACTCGCTTAATGTTGCTGCGTCATCTGCCGTGGCATTTTGGGAACTTTTTGCTCGATAACTTGAGCAGGAAACCTTTACATACGGCACAAAAAACGGCCACCTACGAGAGTGAACTGCCTCCCATTTCTTGGACACGAGAAATAGGAGTCAGTTCAAAACACACC
>CALIAD010000033.1 GCA_938041635.1 uncultured Atopobium sp. | reverse complement strand
CAGGCGGACAAGCTGCTATTTCTTCGCTCATGGGCAACATTGCTCTGGGATGGAATTCTTGGAGTGCTGCTAACCCTGGCAAGACCATGGCCGATTACTTAGCAACGGACCAGGTACGCACGCAGATAGTAACTACAGTTTCTTCTGCAATTGATACCGATGACTTGCAGCAACAGTTGGTTACTGCTTTGGCAAATAAACTGGGCACCAATCCAGACCTTCCAAGCGTCCGGGCCGAGGTTTCCCAGAGACTTATGAGCGCTTATCAGTCACAGATTGCAAGTACACTTTCTGCAGCTATTACGCGTGCTATGAGCGCATACGTACAGTCCGCGTTGACAAGCGTAATGACGCAGGTTGCTTCGAGGATGCAGGGTCAGATTGCAGGAGCTCTCAATGCAGCTATGCAGGGCGTTGCGGCAAATATGTCTAATGCTATGCAGGTAGATCAGTCAATTCTGGCAAGTGCCTTCAAACTCAATGCAGATCCATCGCAGTTGGCAGCTATTGCTGCGTCAATGCTGCGCACAGCACCCGCAACGTATGAGTCAAATCTTACCAAGATGGGATATGCGGACCTTAATAAGCCCACGTCAATCAATATTTATCCGAAAGACTTTGCAAGTAAAGAAAATATTGTTGAAATTCTTAATACGTACAACGCCGACGCAAAGGCTGCTGGCGAAGAGTCCAAGGTAGTTACGTATACCGATATTGTCGGCGCGCTGATGAGCTCTGTTACGCTGATTGTTGATATGATTTCGGCCATGCTGATTGCGTTTGTTTCCATCTCGCTTGTTGTTTCTAGCATTATGATTGGCATCATTACGTTCATCTCGGTCCTTGAGCGTAAAAAAGAGATTGGTATCCTGCGCTCTATTGGTGCTTCCAGGCGAGACATTGCCAACGTATTCAACGCGGAGACGTTTATTGAGGGCCTTATCTCTGGTGTTATGGGCATTGGCATTACGCAGCTGCTCATTTTACCCGCAAATGCTGTGGTTAAAGCCATGTTTAACGTGGACAATTTGGTGGTCTTGCCGCTGAATGGCGCGCTCATTTTGATTCTAATTAGCGTTGTTCTAACACTTCTTGCAGGTCTTATTCCTGCAGGTAGAGCAGCTAAGTCCGACCCGGTTCAGGCGCTGAGAAGCGAGTAAGGCCCCTGGCTGAGCGCGTCATCTGGCGAGAAGGTCATCGAGCGGTACGTTTTTCCTTACTAGAAAAACCCTGTCATACGCGTGTATGACAGGGCTTTTACGTTTTTATTGCAGCTACCGGCCTAGTTCTTCTGGCTGCCAAAGAGGTCGACAACCTCAAGACCAAGCTTGGAGGTTTCAACGGCATCCTTTGCGCCAAAGACAACAACCGAGAGGTCATCATAGCTTTGAGGTATAGTGCTTCCCAGTGCCTTAATGTCTTCAACCTGGGCGTGAAGAATCTTCTCGCGAAGTTTAAGAAGGCGCTCTGGGTCACGGTGGTTGAAGTACTCAATGTCCTGCCTGCGAGCAAGCATGCGAGCGGGAACAGGAGCGTCAACGCCTGCAACAGAGGCAACTACATAGCCCTCAAACTCGTCAGCGTCTGGAGTCCACTCAGAGAGCCAGCTACCTGCGCCAACATAGCGATCAAGGGTTGCATCAAGCGCAGGGTCTCGGTAGGAGACAAAGCTCTGCAGGCCAGCGATGGAGTTTCTAAACATAACGCCATAAGCGCCACCCTTGACGCGGACTTCGTTCCACAGGTAATCAAGACCCAGAACTCTGGTGGCAATTAGCCAATTACCCTGCTGTTCATTGGTTGCGTGGGCAACGTTTGGATAGGAGAGACCAACGTAGGAAACGTTTGATGGAATGATGTATGCCACGTGCTGCAAGTTGTCTTCAGGCACAACAAGCGTCTGCGTTGCACTGTCTACCTGCGATTCATTGCCCTTCTTGAGGTTAAGATCTCCAGCTACTTGCCAGAATGCCTCACGGCTCTGAGTGGAGCCGGTAAAGCTGATCGCAACGTTGTCTGCACGGAAAATCTTGCAAGTAAGCGCATCCAGGTCTTTTGCAAGCTGGGGAGCGCGCTCATCCCAGTTGGCAAGCAGGTTCTTCAGGTACTCGTAGAAGCCAACGCCTGCCAGCGCATCGTTTACGCGGCTAGCAGCAGAATAGGAGGTCAAAGCCTTATTCTGCGCGGCAGTATGACCCGCGCCTACAAAGTACTGCTCCTGTGCAATGCGGCGCTGAATCAAGATGTTCTTGAGGCGGCCCAGGTCATCAAAACGCGTGCTGGACCAGACCTCAGAAGGAATGCTTGCAAGCCCCTGGGTTTTCTCGGCAAGGGCGCTTGCAGCAACAATGAAGGCGGGACGTGCCTGGTCAAGGGTGTCGCGGTCGTAGGTATCCGTGAAGAACGAGAGGTGACCAAGGTTGCTCTCAATAAGAATATCCAGCTCGGATGCGGTATGTGTAGCCGTATCAAGCTTTCCCAGCGCCTCAGCAAGAATGCCCACAAGTGGCAGCTCTTCAAAGGTAACCGCGCTGGTCAAATCAAAGTAATGGTAGACGTAGTCAATGCCATGAGTATCCAGCTCGTGCGCAATACACGGTAGGGGAGCTTCAACCTCAAAGCCAGCAGGACGCTCTCTACCTGCACCGATATCACTGAGCGAGAGGGACGGTAACTTGGCTAAGTCTTCTGGAGCGTCAGGTGTTTCTTGTTCAAGACGCAGTGCCTCTACCTCTGCGCGGATCTTCTCGACATCCTCATCAGTGAGCGTGGAGCGAAGTTGTGCCAGCTCAGCAGCTTCTTCTTGAGCCTCCCCCTCATCTGTGGGGACAAGCTCAACTTGAGCTGCGTGCTTGCTGTTGCAGATGAGCTCCAGCAGCAACTTCTCAAAGCCCTTTTGAGCTGCAAGTTCTTTGACGTAGGCAATGGCGTCCTCGTAGCGGATGTAGTCCAGAGGGCGTGCGTCGTCATAGAGCCAGCTTGAAAGCGAACGCAGCGTGTACTCAATACCGTTTGAGTACGGCTGATCATTCTCGCGCAGGTTAAACTCTGCAAGCGCAATGGAAGCATTGAGCTTCTTTGGATCAATGCCTTCAGAAGCAATCTTTTTGCAGGTGGTCTCTACCAGCTCACGGAACTTCTGAGCTGCACCTTCTTTAAGGCCTTTGAGCTGCAAGAAGAGCATAGGTTGGGCAAGGTCGTCGGAGAGATAGTAGCTAAAGTCATCGCCAAGCTCTGCGTCAAGAATTGCACGCTTAAGCGGGGATTCATTGGAGCCCATGAGGGTGTCAAACAAGATATCTGCTGCCATCATCTTATTGCGCTGGTCAGGCGTTCCAAGCACGTAGCCCAGGCCAACACTGGAGTTGTCGGCTGTGGTGTTCATGCGGACCTGAGCAGGCTCGGGCAACACGGGTGCCTGCAGGTTAAGCGGATTGGGGGCACCTGCATCGCGTTTCTCGGCAGCTGAAAACCTCTGGGCAATGAAGGAGAGCTCACGCTCACAGTCAAGGTCGCCGTAGAGGAAGGTGTAGCTGTTAGAGAGGTCGTAGTGGCGAGCATGGGTGTCCAGGAAGTTCTCGTAGGTGAGCTCAGGGATTGCGCGAGGCTTGCCGCCAGACTCTTTGCCGTAGGCGGTGTCAGGGAAGAGAGCCTCGCTCACAGAATCGTAGAGCACGCGATCAGGGTCAGAGAGGGCACCTTTCATCTCGTTGAAGACAACGCCGTTGTAGCTCAGATTGCCCTGCTCGTCAGCCTCTAGGTGCCAACCTTCCTGCTCAAAGATGCGCTTGCGCTTATAGATTGCAGGATGCAGAACGGCGTCAAGGTACACGCTCATCAAGTTTTCCAAGTCAACTACATTGGTGCTGGCCACAGGGTATACCGTCTTGTCAGGGTAAGTCATTGCGTTCAAGAACGTCTGCATAGAGGTCTTGAGCAGGTTAACAAAAGGCTCCTTGACAGGATAGGCATCGGATCCACAGAGAACAGAGTGCTCCAAGATGTGGAAGACGCCTGTGTGGTCTACAGGAGGTGTCTTAAAAGCAATGGCAAACGAGCGATTGTCATCGTCGCAGGCAAACCACATAAGGCGGGCACCTGTAGGAATATGCTTAAAGATGTAGGCGTAGCCAGAAATCTCGTTAACCCACTCAGCTGAGATTACCTCAAAGCTCTTGTCTTCTGCATGAAGCGTACCAACAGAAAACGCGCTGTCCATCTGCGAATACTTGGATGTCATAAGCTGCCAATCTATACGAAAACTTACGTGAGCATCATTGCCGTTTTGGACCATCTTGCCCATCTGAACCGTTTGGAGACTTGAGACTCCGCACAAAGCAGGGTAAGGTGGATTTTTGTTATTGTGATACTACCGCGTCAGAGAAAAAGTGACACTTGTACCCGTATTTTGTAATGAAAGATTTATACCCAGATGAATGGTTTCATTTCTCATGAGAGTGATGTGGAGTCTTCCAAGGCCGCAGATGCTACAGAGGCTTCTGCAGAAGAGGAAGCACTTGGAAGCGATGACGCTGAAATAACCCCTGATAATAAGAAAAAAATCTATCGAGGAATGCTGTTTGTCTTGATTGGCGGAGCTTCCTGGGGCGCATTTGGAACCGCCGCAAAATACCTGCTAGATACTTATCATGTTGATCCCATGTGGTTAATTGATATTCGCGAGCTTTGTGCCTGCTGGTTATTCTTGGGAACCGCCTTTGCGTTGGATAGAAAAAATCTCACAACTGTCATCAGGAAGCCAAAAGAGCTGGCAAAGATTTTTGTAGTTAGTTTGTTTGCCATTTTATTCTCGCAAGTTGCTTACATTTACGCAGTTAATACCACTAATTCTGGAACTGCAACTATCATGCAGTCGTTGGGCATGTTGGGCGTTTTGGCCTTTGTGTGCGTGGTTGGTAGGCGCTGGCCTCGCCGTCGCGAGATTCTTGGCATTGTTTTGGCACTTATTGGCACATATCTTTTGGTAACAGGAGGAAATCCCGGCACGCTTAACCTGCCAACAGCAGGTATTTTCTGGGGCGTTATGTGTGCGTTTGCTCAGGCAGCCCTCTCCATTTTGCCCAAGCCTTTGATGGAGAAGTGGGGAAGCTTTACCGTAAACGGCCTTGCATTTTTGTTCTCTGGCACGCTCATCGCTGTTTTTTATCAGCCCTGGAATCACATGCCTCAGCTGGACGCCTTTGGTGTTTTGCTGGTAGTCATTGGTGTGTTGGTAGGAACGTTCTTGGCGTACGGCCTTTACCTGCAGGGTGTTAAGGACGCAGGCTCACTTAGGGCGGTTCTTCTGGGCACTATCGAGCCCGTTATGGCAACCATCACCACCGTATTGGCGCTGGGAATCACCTTTAGCGTTGCCGACCTCATCGGCTTTGCCCTCATCCTTGCCATGGTTGTGCTTACGGCGTAGCCGCACCCGGAAGCGCCCTCGCACCCGCACTGCTCGCGCTGCCCGCCAGCTGGCGAGAAACCCGTCCACTCCAAGCTCAACTCAACCTACAAATCCCTCTGCGCCCGACAACAAAACCCCGCAGCTAAACTGCGGGGTTTTAACGTTCTCTAAAGGTTATGTGGCCAGAAGCTTAGATGAGCTCCATCTGCGTAAGAACTGCCGAGTACCAGCCGTTTGGATTAGCTGGATTGTATTTTGCAGCACCAGAAACAGAAAGCCTTCCGCCATAACCAGCAGCAAGACCAGCCGTGTGATCCCAGATAGCCTCTTCCCAGCTACCCCAGCTTGAAGAACCCCAGCCCCATGCGTTGTAGGGGAGGAAGTTATACCTACCCTTTGTACTCTCAACTGCAGAAATAGCAGGCGATAAACGAGGATCAACGCCGTAGGCCCATGCAGCCTCGGCAAAGGTTGCGCCGTAGCCAGCAAGAGGGGAGCCAGCAAGATAGGCGTCAATTCGAGCGCCCCAGCTGCTTACAAAGTTGGTCTTATCGCTTGACCAATCAACATTTTGAGCTGAAGGAGTTGATGGGGTGGTGACTTCAGTGGTATTACCAGAAGCGTTGGTAAAGGTGGTCTCAGCAGAAGCCTCTTTTAGTGCTTCTTCTGCAGCAGCTGCTTCTGCTGCTGCCTGTTGAGCTTGCTCTGCCTGCAATTGCTCTCTTGTTGCAATTGCTGCATTCATAGCATCCTCAGCAGCCTTCTTCTGTTCCTCTGCTTCTGCCATCTGTGCATTTAAAGATGACTGAGTCTCAGAAAGCTCTTTGCTAAGATCAACCAGGTGGTTGATAGCATCTGAATTTTTGTTCTGGATAATCTCAAGATACTGAATAACAGCAATCAAATCATTAAAGTTATCTGCCGATAAAAGCAGATCAATAATTCCCATAGAGCCCTGCTGCATGCGATACATTGCTCTAATAGACTCTGCAGCTTTTAGGCGCTGCTCTGGGAGTTGCTGTTCAATCTCTGCAATACGCGCCTCATTATCTGCAATCTGTTTTTGCAGTTCAGCCACACGCTGATTGGCGGCATCGTAATCAGAATTGGTCTGCTCTACCTTGGCCTGGAGCTCTTCAAGAGTCTCTGCCTGAGCTCTTGAGACGCCAAACAAAAAGGTATTAACAACAAGCACTGCTGCAAGGAGTGCTGTCATAAGGGTGGAGCATGAAGGTAAGCGTCTGTGACGCATATATTTGTTCAAATCGACCTCCGCGATTGGGGGCTTCCGATTAGTGCGCAGTTAGTGCCATCCGCTCATTACTGGCTTCAAGCGCAAGGTCAGATAACACTTGACCTCAAAAATACGCATAATCGCTTCTCTCCGCTCGTGCGAGGTTGTCAATTCTACTTGTTTTTGGTTCCAAATGCCAACTTTGCAGAAAACAAGGCACTTTTAAAGTAGTAAAGTCGTTAGGTAAAACCGTGAACGGTAGGAAAAGAAAGGGCGAACGGATTGCGTACAATAGGTTCGTAATCAGTCCCCAAGGAGGTTTTAGTGGAGTCGGCAATTTTGTGGATTGAAGCGCTTAAATCAGCGTTATTTGGCGTAGTTGAGGGTATTACCGAGTGGCTGCCTATCTCATCAACAGGCCATATGCTGCTGCTCAATCAGTTTTTACCACTCAACGTCTCTGAAGACTTTTGGAATATGTTCCTAGTAGTTATTCAGCTTGGCGCAATTCTTGCAGTATGCATGGGATTTTTCCACAAGCTCAATCCCTTCTCGCCAAAGAAATCCAAAGACGAGAAGCGCTCTACCTGGAAACTCTGGGCAAAAGTGGTGGTCAGCTGTGTTCCTGCTGCGGCAATCGGTCTGCCGCTCAACGACTTCATTGAAGAGCATCTTGGAAGCCCCTTTGTTATTGCCGCAACCCTTATTTTCTACGGCATCATCTTCATTGTGCTTGAGCTACATCGCGAGAAGGTCGCTGCAACTGTAAAGGTTGAAGCACCTCGTGGTAAACACATGCGTCCAGACGCCGCCGCATCCCTGAAGGCTCCTTCAGCCGACAACCTGGCTCGCGTGCAAGACATTGACAATCTTGACTGGAAGACCGCACTTGGCATTGGTGTGTTCCAGGTACTTGCAATTGTTCCAGGCACTTCAAGATCAGGTGCAACTATCCTGGGCGGCTTGGCACTTGGTTGTTCAAGGGCTGTAGCTGCTGAGTTTACGTTCTTCCTGGCAATTCCTACTATGGCCGGCGCTTCTGCTTTGAGGCTTGTGCGCTACTTTATGAAGGGCAACACCTTCACTGCTCCCGAGGCAATTATTTTGGGTGTTGGTTGTTTAGTGGCGTTTATTGTGTCGCTTGTTATGGTTCGTGTGCTTATGGGTTATGTCCGCAAGCATGATTTCAAGCCTTTTGGTGTGTACCGTATT
>CALIAD010000032.1 GCA_938041635.1 uncultured Atopobium sp. | reverse complement strand
AGGGTCAGCGCGACATCTTTGTCCGAAAAGAGCGCCGCTCAAATGCAGGTTCGCTAATTGCCGCCATCATTGTTTTGGCTATCATCGCCGCGGTGGTCTATTTCCTCTGGACCTGGATGTCCGCCAACTGGGGCGTTGCCGTTCGCTAAACTGCAAGGCGACAAACCTCCCGACGCGCGCAAAGCAATGCCAGCTGTTACGCGCCTGATTTCTGCAAAGAATCTGTAACTTTTGCCTGAAAATGTAAAAGAATCGGTGGATTCCGCCTAATTTCATCAAAGAATCTGTGTCCCAAACACAGATTCTTTGCACTTTTCAGGCAGAAATTAATGCCTATCCGAGGACGCTCCTTCATGGAGCCTGCTTTTCTCGCCAAGTCTGAACGATTTGCCGGAAAAGTGCGCCAAGTCTGAGCTATTTGCCGGTTTTTCTCGCCATGTCTGAGTAAATTTGCTCAGACATGATGGGCTTTTCAGGCTCACAATCATGGACTAGCCACCTGACTACATGCAAAAAGCCGCTGATACGTCATGTACCAGCGGCTTTTATTTGTAGCGTTCAGCGTGCGGCGAGAAACCCCGTGGTCTAGCTCCAGGGATCGCGCTCAAAGAGCGGCTCGCTCACGGGACGACAATCGGAATACGGGTCGTAACCATCATCGTCCTCGTTTTCCGCGCGCGCAAACTCCGGGTCAACAACCTGCGTTTTCTTGGAATCCGTGTCCTTGCGTGCTGTGACCTGTGGCTTGACCGTCGCAGCGGCCGAGGCCTGCGCCGTAACCTCCGCTGCAGCTTGCGCCTTGACCTCCGGCGTTTGGTTCACTGGCTTGTCAGTCTTATCACACATGCGCAGCCTCACTTACTTCTTGCGAGCAACCAAGTTGCCGTTCTCGTCAGTATCAACCAGAACAGTATCGCCCTCATGCAGCTCACCTGCAATAATCAAGTTTGCTACCTGGTCAACAACGCGACGCTGAATCAGTCGCTTCAGAGGACGAGCACCGTAAACAGAATCCAGGCCGTCAAGAGCCAGCGACTGCTTAGCAGCCTCGGAAAGCTCCAGCGTCATGCGC
>CALIAD010000031.1 GCA_938041635.1 uncultured Atopobium sp. | reverse complement strand
ACGCACAAAGAACTTCTCGCCACGTGTCCGCTGTATAAAGAGATTTGTCTCTCACAGC
Source organism: uncultured Atopobium sp. (assembly GCA_938041635.1). Classification (GTDB taxonomy): domain Bacteria; phylum Actinomycetota; class Coriobacteriia; order Coriobacteriales; family Atopobiaceae; genus Lancefieldella. The sequence continues at coordinate 1,014 of CALIAD010000031.1, read as the reverse complement.
TTCGTCCTGAGGAGGTGGAGTAATGGCCGATATGTATTCTGGCGGAAGCACCTCCGCTATTGCATCAAGCGCTCCTGAGCGCGGCAAAGGCGGCTCCGCTGACGCTATCTCCATGTCCGCAGCAGAAGTCACACGCCGACTAGCTGCATGGATTTCTCCTCACAGAGGTTTTCTGGTTCTGGCGGCTGTGTCATCTATTGCAACCGTTATTCTGCAGCTCTGGGTACCCATCATTGTGGGTAGTGCCATCGACCAACTCATCAGACTGGTACAGGGTGCCGAGGCAGCACTTTTGCCTACGCTCGCTCAGCTCTCACTGGTAGTTTTGCTTGCAAGTACTACGCAGTGGCTAGCTTCTTGGTCTACCAATAAGCTTACCTACCTGGTTACACGCGATCTCAGAAACGCAGCTCATGCTAAGGTGGCAAACTTGCCGCTCTCATACATTGACACGCATTCTCAAGGAGACTTGCTCTCTAGGGTAGTTAACGATGTTGATCAGCTGGGTGACGGTCTTCAGCAGGGCCTGACGCAGTTCCTTACGGGCGTGGTGACCATTATTGGAACCTTATGCTTCATGTTCTATATGTCGATTCCTATGGGCCTTGTAGTTGCTCTAGCTACACCGCTCTCTATTATTGTTGCTTCCGCCATTACCAAGTACGCAAGCTCATCTTTTAGCAAGCAGCAGGGCTACCAGGGTCAGCTTGGCGGATACGCAGAAGAGATGGTCTCTAACCAGGAGCTTATTACTGCTTTTGCCCACAAAGATGCCATTATTGAGCAGTTTGAAGCCATTAACGAGAAACTCCGTGTAGTAGGAGAGCGTGCGCAGTTTGCATCATCGCTTTCTAATCCTTCTACGCGTTTGGTAAACAACTTCATTTATGCACTGGTAGCTGGACTTGGCTGCATTTGCGTTTTAACAGGCGTTCCTTCTGTGCTTACCATTGGTCAGGTGCAGAGCTTCCTCTCGTATGCCAACCAGTACATGAAGCCTTTTAACGCCATTTC
>CALIAD010000030.1 GCA_938041635.1 uncultured Atopobium sp. | reverse complement strand
ATATTTCTTCTTGTAACTCTATAACTATACGCCAAGCCACGCCCGCAAACAGCGCGAGTCCTAACCCCGTATAACTTTTACGCAACGACTAATCTACCGGCGCGTTTATACGTCGCAACTTAATCAAATCTTGGCTAGCGAGAAACGCTTTGATACCCACATCATATACATAAACCTGCATAAATAGCTTGAAGAGATTGCTATAGAGAATTTACAATTTCAACCCTATTACTCTAGACAATCTTGCTATTTAGTTTATAGTTAATTCATCAGCGCCCACCCAAGGCTACGCAATGCGTCCTGAAATGCGGTGGGCCTTTTCATAGCATTGGGATTCACATGGAAAATAAACCTTTTAAAAGCATCGATGAGATGTGTTGTTTATTAATTCAAGACCGTGGACTTATCTGCCCAGATGATAATGAACTGAGGAAATTTTTAAGTAGGACAAATTACTATCGTTTCTCTGGATATGCTCGTGATTTTCAAGAAGATCCGGAGAAAGGCAAGAACTCGTTTGTCGGCAATACTTCTTTTCAAGATATTAATAAGCTTATTAACCTTGATGCTAAATTCCGAATTCTGCTGACAGAGCAATTAAGTGTTATCGAAATCGCAATTAGAGCAAAGCTTGCCCACGAATTTGGTAATGAGTATGGTTCAAATGCTTACTATCTTGATTGCAATACCTATGCTAAGCGTAATTTTGCAAAAAACTTTATAATTCCGGGAATTCTTTCAGATCTTGATCATGACAAAAGCCGAATCATTCAGCATTATTCAAAAAAGAACTCCAACACACCTTATGAAAAATATCATGATGTACCAATCTGGGTTGCTGTAGAGGTCCTCTCCTTTGGAAGAATTTCTAATATGATTAGCTATTCAAAAAATGTTGAGGTAACCAAAAGAGTAGCTAAATCTCTCGGCGTCCAATGGAAACCTTTTTCAAGTGTCGCTCATTCTTTACATGTACTAAGAAATTTATGTGCACATCATCGTCAACTATGGAATAGACCCATGCGCATCCAATGTCCAGTTCAGAAAAAACTTCGCCCAAAAGACATTAGCTTTGACCCCAAGAGCGTTTACGCACACATACTAATGGCTAACTACTACAGAAAAGCCATCGATGGGGATACTTCGGTTGCCAGAAGAATACAAGAACTTCTCGATAAGAACGATGTTTTTTCAAAAGGCATTTATTTGCCTCATCCAAAATAGCCACATCTAAAAAAGCCTGTATACTTACATCAACATGACCGGTTCCGCTAGAGCTTTTTGCCTAGTCCAGGGCCGGTCCTATTTTTCTATTCCGAACTGCTCTTCCACAATCTGATCAAGCTGTGCAGAAATGCTGGAGAACTCTTTGTTCAAATCAAGCGTCTGAACAGAAATCTTATTGCCACTTATGTGATACACGTCGTTAGGAACAAGCAGCTCATTTGTTCTCGCGTACAAAAGCATGCCTGAAACCTTCCAATCGGCATCTTTTACCTGCGCTTCCTTATTCTTCACATACGTATATATCTGATATAAATTACCCGAATGCACCTTATGCACATCAAAATTTTTCTGGAGTGTATGCTGATAATACTTCGCATCAATAATCAAAATCTGATCACCATACGAGAGCGTAATATCTGTCTGCATGTTCGGCAAAAGTCCAACATAGCCATCGTCCAAATCCCAAGGAATTTTCGATGCTCTGGCAGAAAAACCTTTCACGTGCTGGGCAAACTCCTGCGCGTAATACTCAAGAATGAACTTCTCGTACAACCTATGCATTTTTTGCTCGTCTATAAAACTTGCCAGGCGGTACTCTCCATCCTCAGTGGTCATGAGCATGCCTTCAACAATCAACTGGCAAATTGAGAGTAGTAGCTGATACGTGCGGTTATTGCGCTGAAAACGAATATCTGCCCAGCGAACTTGTTTTAAATCAACCTCATCAATGTCCGCAAAAAAAAGCAATTCTCGCTTAAGCGCAACCTTGTGCTGCGGCGATACATCCTTTTGTTTGAGCAGCAACAGGGCTACCGACTTTAGAATCTGATTGAATAGGTTGTTTTGCGAAAGCTCATCAAAATCGCAGGTAACTTGTACTCGACGAGTAAGACGGTTCCTAATGGTCCCCGGCATTTCAATCTTGCCTCTAACAACCGCCAGATCCTCCACACAATTTATGTACTCGCGATACAAGCCCTGCTTGAGCTGCAAACCAATTCCCTTGGACAAGATGGCCGCAAACAGGTTATAAATCGAGTCAAACGTCTCCTTCTGTACGTCCTCATACACAGATTCCCGCAGCGTAGTGAAGGCATACGACAGCATATAGTAAATATTTTTTATGAAGATATGCCTATCTTCGGTCATTGAAACACTCCATGAAGGATGTTCTCCCAGCGCTGGTATTTCTCCTGGTCGTCAAACCAATACTCGCCCAGCATTGGCAAGATGTCGTAATCCACAACCTCCTGCATCCATTTATCGGTGCAGCTCAGCTCATCGCGACCGCAGAAATAACTGTGCCCGATGCAAAATCCCCTGCCCAATGACCTATCCGATGTGATTTCCAAGTTCAGCTCAATCACCTTGGCGAGAAGATCATTGAAGGTTTCATTGTCAAGTGACTGCTGGTACTGGATAAAGCCCTCAGTCTCAAAACCAGGCTCCATCTCAAAGAAGCTAAAACGACGACGCAAGGCGTAGTCAATCATTGCCAGGCTTCTGTCTGCCGTATTCATCATTCCGATAATGTAAAGGTTCTCTGGAACCGAGAACTTCTCGTCATTGTACGCAAGTGTAGCCGGTATACCTCGATAATCGTTTTCAATCAGCATCAAAAGTTCACCAAAAATCTTGCTCAGATTGCCACGGTTAATCTCGTCGATAATAAAGAAATACTTTGCGTCAGGATCCGCCTCTGCCTTCTCGCAGAAACGGTAAAACACGCCTTTCTTGAGCTTAAAGCTTGAACCACTAGGCTTGTAACCCATTATGAAGTCTTCGTACGAATAATTCTGGTGGAATTGTACAAACTCGATAGCTTCCTCGTTGACGGCACCTATCAGAGAATATGCAAGTCTTTTTGCCGAGAAGGTCTTTCCAACTCCTGGTGCTCCCTGCAAAATAATGTTCTTTTTATTCAACAGAACAGCTGCCAGCTTGTCGTACTTCTCCTCCGGCATAAATACCTCAGAAAGAAAGTCCTGCTTGGTATACACGCTACTATCCCGCTCTGAACTGTCTTCTGTTTCAACGGTCTCTGTTGAATCATTGTCTCTAGGATGCTCTTGATCTTGCTCATAGTACTTGGAAAAAAATGCAACATCAGCAGTTAAAGTCACTAACTTCGGATCGGGATAGCAATCGTCTGTCAAAGCTGCTCTAAACATATCTACAAGCTCAGAATCCTGTGCAATTACATCTCTAGCTTCAGTATAGAGTGAGTTGCATTCACGAATATTGTTCGCAGTATTTCCCATTTTTATTAAATGGTCGCTCTTGAGCCTAATTGCAAAGTCTCTTGTTTGTTTATACCTATAAACCCAATATTTATCGGGGTAACGCAGCCATAAATACGTGGTTATGGTTCCATCCTTCTGGTAATGCTGCTTCCCTTCAGGACCATATGTTTCAAGCAGCTTATCTGCTCTTGCGATAAACCCATTGATACGACTAATTAAATCGATCTTCTCGTCAAAGAGCTGCATAAACATAGAGCGAACCTCTTCTGGGTTCTGCTCGGCATAGAACTCAATCATCTTGCGAGAAAAATCATAATTAGAAGCAAGAAGATTTCCCGTTTTAGACAGCGACTTACTCAGCATCGCAGGAAAATCCTGAGCGTTTATATCCCAGTGATCCTGGAAGCACTTAATTGCTTCCCATTTATATTTTTCTTCCTCCCAGTGAGAAGAAAAATCCTCTTTATACTGAACAAGGACCTCATCAAGAGATTGTCTATCTATCATTGCTGCTCCCCTTTAGGCAAAAGCCAACGACTTCTTGGTCACACGCAAAACACCAGACCAGACTGCATCATCGACTTACTACCAGTTAAATTGCACTTTTATACTGATAGTATCCTCCTAATTGGAGCTCAAATTTTTAACTTCTTGCACATTTCGGCGAACAGAAAAAGGCAGCCCACCCAGAGCTGCCTTTTACAAGTTCAACGTCCGCAAGGAACTGCGACAACACCTAAATAGCCCTTACCCGCTAGTCTCTAACAAATCCAAACGGGAATTCAGGTTTCACATAATCTAACAAGAAAAGCTCGTCTTCTGGAATACGTCCTACAACATTACGGGTTCCGTCGTCCTCAAAATCTCTTAGAGCAACTTCAACTTCTCCCAGGTAATGAGACAGGTTGTCATTCACTACTAATACGTCTCCGCGTTTAATATGACAATCTGTGCGCTCGCGAGCAGGAATCGAAGTGGAATACTCAAACATCCTAGGTACTGAAGAACGCAGGTAATACTCAGATGCATCACCACGCGTTACGTGGTTGAACTGATATAAAACGTTCTTCTCGACCTCAGTTACACCAGAATCAAATTCAACCTTGAACGTTACCTTAGTAGTATCAACAGCGGCTAATGCGGCAAGTTCCTCTTCAGAAGCAAAGCAATTGCCAATCATAATGTCGTCAATAAGGCCAGTTGCCAACAGGTGTCTTGCCTGCAAATTAATTGAACGAGTACGATCATCTTCGCAGGTAGGAAGACCGTCATAAACCGGCCATGGACCAAATGTTTTACCCTGCTGACTCGTCACAAATGCTGCCTGAGTTAAACCCATACCAAAATAATGCTCAGAGAATTCAATAAAGCGTTTCTCGCTCAAGCCAGAAAATCTCTGTGGATAAAAATTGTGACAAACGCACATATTGCGACGATATGCGCCACGCTCAATAAGCAGATCAAGCGACAGCATCTGACTGGCGTTGAACTCGACTGCAATGCCGTAAGGATTTCTTGTCAGAGCAATGTCCTGACGGTCTCCCAAATGCCCATCAAGACGAATAATATCAACACCCATCTTGGCAAAAACAGAAATATCAGTTGCCGTTGCCCCAAGGTGCTTAAATACTCGTGGGTTGGTATCCACTGCAACAGTAAACCCATACTCATGAGCTCGGTCCATAAACTGTGAAAACTCAGCTACCGTCTCTTCTGGTGACTTATCCACAGAAAGTAAGCATGTGAAAATACGCGAGAAACCATAGCTACTTGCTAATGCCATGTAGGCATCATCGGCTTCAGGTGTTGAGTGCTCTGGATAAAGAGAAATTCCAAGCCTATGCATCACTTCCTCCAATCAAGCATACAGACTGGTACCTGGCACAGCGTCTCAGCGTTGTACCAGGTACAGCTCAAATACAAAAGTTTTACAGCACGACAGAATCAAGGTCGATAGAGTCAAAGTCTTCCAGCTCAGTAGAAGATTCCTCGGAAGCTGCGGCTTCTTCCTTCAGATATTCCTTATCCAACGTCTTGATGAAAGGCAGATAAATAAAGATTCCCAGAATAATCAAGAAGAGCTGCAGGACAGCGCCTTGCCAACCACTCAGCAGGAATCCAGAAACCAGAGGAGGAGTAGTCCAAGGAAGCATAACACCGTTGCACAGAGGTACTAAACCAAGATCCATGATGAAGTACGCAATAATGATGTTGACCACTGGAGTGAGGATAAAGGGGATCAACATAACAGGGTTAAGAACAATAGGAAGACCAAAGATAATAGGCTCGTTGATACCAAAGATACCAGGAGCAACAGAAATCTTTGCCAGATCTTTAATACGCTTGGAATTGCAGAACAGAAGCATTGCAATCAGCAAAGAGAGCGTAGAGCCGCCGCCGCCAAAGGTTGCAAAGAAGGTCTCAAACTCACGGTTAACAATGTTAGGAAGTGCCGCGCCAGCAGCAAATGCAGCCTGATTTTCCAGCGAAAGTGCGGTAAGAATTGGTGTGTAAATTGAACCAGTAACGCTGGAACCATGGATACCAATAAACCAGAATCCACTTGCCAAAACATAACTAAATGCCAATGCCCAAACAGTTCCACCAAGTGAAGTCAAAGGAGCCTGAAGGATTGCATAAATGAAGTTAAAGGCATTGCCCCATGGGGAAATGATAAAGACAATACCAACCAGCCATACGGCAGTAAATGCAACGGTCATAGGAATAAGAGCACTAAATGCACGGGCAACAGTAGGAGGAACGCCCTCTGGCATCTTAATGGTCCAGTCTTTTTTAATGATGTAACCAAATACGCCTACTGCAAAAAATCCTACAATCATGGCAATGAAGACGCCTTTTGCACCCGTCCATGCAAGAGGAATACTGTCTACCAGGAATGGCTCTACGCCTTCTTCAGGTGAAAACTCAGTTACCTGAGGCATAAGGATGAACCAACCTACCAAAGAAACAATGCCCGCTGACGCACGGTCTTTAATACCAATGTGCTCGGCAAAGTTATAACCAATATTAAAAGCAAGGAAGATTGCCATGAGCGAAACAGTACATGCGGAAGGAATAGCCAGCAGAGCAAACAGCGATTTATCTGGCTGAACCATCGTAGTCTTCAAAAAATCAATCCACGCAGGAATTGGGAAGTTGCGAAGCAAAGTAAACATAGAGCCAATAATCAGGATTGGCATGACCATTGCAAACGAATCTCGCATGGTCAAAAGGTATTTATTTTTACCAATCATTTCGGCCAGCGGCATAAGTCGCTTTTCAAATACATCCATCGTTTTCATAGAACCCTCCAAACTGACAACTCTCCATTTTTATAAAATCACAGGTAAAACATATAGCGAGAAACCCTATGCAGTAGAACCACGCTTAATCAAAGAAATGGCCATCTTAAGCACACGCTCGCCATTCAAGTTGCCATAATCAGCTGACTCAATAACGCCAACAGGAATTTTTGCTCCGTATTTTGCGTTAACATCGTCAAAGCTAAAACGAACCTGAGGTCCCAGTAAAATGCAGTCAGGAGTGTCGTGCTCTACCTGGAAATCAATCGAGGTAGAAGAAAATGCTTCAACCTTTACTTGAATTCCATGAGCATCAGCAACCTCTTGCATCTTGTTTGCAAGCATACTTGTGGACATACCTGCACTACAAAACAAATCGATCTTTTTCATACCTACTTCCTTTCACTCACCACTGCTCGTAGTTACTTGCTTACAAAGCTCAACGATTTGCACTGCCAAATCGTGTGTGGTAAGAGCACACATCAAATGATCTTGTCCGTGGACCATCAGCAAAGATAGTGGCTTGTTATCCTGTCCAATAATTTCCTGCTGAATCCGTTCCATCTGAAACTCATGCGCTCGGTTTAACGATTCTGAACTCTGTTTCAACAACTCATCTGCCTGGTCAAACTTTCCTAAACGAGCGCACTTGATTGCTTGTATTGCATAGCTTTTTGCATCCCCGCCATACACAACCAAGTTGGCGACAATAGCCTCTACCTCTCTTTCATCCATTTCTATTCCCTCTTTCTCAAACCATCACCTGACGATGCAATCTGACCAACAAAAGTTGAAAAACTTTGATGCTTTACCAGTGAACAAATTGCCTCTTTATCCATAAGAAGGGACGCCATGTTCTTGTTAAATAAGCGGGTCTTCTCGTCTTCTGAACAAGAAACTGAAATTAAAAACACAGCAGCTACGTCATGACCGTCCCAGTCAATTGGGTTGTCTAATAAACCAACTGCTACACAGGTGCGTTCAGATACCGGGCGCGAAGGATGAGGAAGTGCAACCAAGTTTCCAAAGGCAGTCATTGCTAAAGTTTCGCGGTCAAAAACAAGAGCTCTGAACTCATCTTCAGAAACAGAGATGTTTGATTTCTCACTGTTGCATAATTGACTGACCAAAAAGTTAAGTACTTCTTCCTTACTTCTATACGCAAGATGTGAGAAGAAAAGATGCTCGCTAAAGTGTTTAGCAAACTCCTCTTGTTCATCTCGACGTAGCAAGTCTTTAACTAACAAGTCTTTATTAATGTCATCGAGCAAGAACCCCGAATAACACACAGGAACTGGCAAAGGAGATTCAATCTCAACAGTAGAGAACACGTAATCAATATGTGAGAAATCAATCTGAGAAATCTGGCTTAAGTTACACGTAGTAATTGACCCGATATAAGGTCCAAATTCCTCTTTGATACGAATTCCCAAAATCTTTGAAGTGCCTAGACCTGTTGCGCATACACAAAGTACATTCTTTTTTGGCAGTTCATTACGCTTACGCTCCAAAGCTAATGCAAATGCCAGGGCCAGATAAGCTACTTCATGCTCACTGAGAGTTGCTTCGTACTCTTTGGCCAAGATTGTTGACGACTCCATGGCCATCAAGTATGCCAAAGGCATTCGATACTGGATGTCAGTAAGCAGTGGATTTTCTATATGCAGGTTATAGTGCAATCGAACGGAAAGTGGCACAATGTGTCTGGCTAAACTCATATGTAGTTCAAGATCATTCCTAAAATCAAATCTGAAACTACTCCATACCAGATCAATCATCTGACGCGTAACTGCAAATACGTCATCGGTAATTACTAGATTTGGAGACTCAGAGATATCTTTAAACATCTTCTTAGATGCCAAATGAATTGCAATATAGGCAACTTCTGTCTGAGGAAACTCAACATCAAACTCAGACGACAGGCAATTTACCAACTTTTGTGCCACGCTATATTCATACGAGCACTGAATTCTCTTAAGCGAGTCTTCCTGTCCTACAACATAGCGCTGTTGCTTAATGCGATTAATTGCAACCACAATATGAATGACAAGATTTCTAATTGCAAAATCATTCAAGCTGACATCATGATGTTCAACACACTCAACTACCAGCTTTGTTACATCAGCAATAAGTTCATTATTTTCTACCGTGGCGTGACAACTACCCGAATATGCTTCGTTTGTTACCAGACTTGCCAGGCAGAGCCGCTTATTAAATTCAGTACCTTCAATCTGAATTCCATAATGCGATTTACGCACTATGCGCAGGTCAAATCTGGCGAGAAACTCTTCAGCTTGTTTTAGATCAATCGAAATAGTCTTACGAGAAACGTAAAGAATCTCTGATAACTCATCTACCGTAACCCAATCGCTTCGATTAAGCAGATCGTCCAATATATATGCCACACGCTCATTAGAAGTCTGAGGTAGCTGATCTTCTTTATTAAGCCAACAATCCAAGAGCTCAGGATTAAGAACTTCAAGATGATAACCCTGACCTTTTATTGTTGTAATTTCCGCAGTACCTTCTAGTAATTCTTTTGCTCGCTTAATATATGCACGCACGGTGCGCTCGGAGACGCATAAGGACTCAGACAGCGTTGATGTAGAAACATCTTCCTGTTTTGCCAAGCACGTTATGAGACGAACAAGCTTGTCATCCATGACGCACCCTCCTTATAGAAAATTATAAAAAGGGGCCCTGACGTTTCCATTTCCAATTCCGCCAACGGTAAAAGGAAATCAACTTCACATAACATTATTTAAATTTGTTATTAAAAAACTGGCGAGAAGATCACTCCTCTCGCCAGGCGACTAACCTATCAGTTCTTGCCGCAGCCCGCGACCGCCTGCGACCGCGACCCGCTACTTGTTCGTCAGCCTTTCGACAAGCTTGTTGATTTCCCACTCGGTCATACCTACGTCAGTCAGATATTTGCGAGCTCCAGCTGCGTAATCCGCGCCGTCGAGCGAACCGTACGTAGGCACCCCAGCAATGCAGCGAGCGATATCGTCGAACTTCACGTCAACAACGGCGTCGTAACGAGCCTTGTCGTCCTTCTCGCTAATGCCGTAATAGTTGTCGTAGGTAATCATGTAGTCGTCGCGCATCTCGTCGTAGGATGCGCCGCAAAGTGCCTCGAGAAGAGCGCAAACAAAGCCCGTACGATCCTTACCCTCGGTGCAGTGAATAAGATAGGGCCCCTTATGCAGAATTATCTCGCGCAGACCCGCTACCAGGCGATAAGCATATTGGCCGCCCCGATAATTGGCGTTGAGGTTAAGAGCCGCAACATTCCCTGCGTCATACAGGCTTTTGTGCCACGTAATGTCGTAGTCCGCATTCTGGTAATAGCCCTGAATCTCTTCGTTGGTGTCTGCAAGGTCCAAGATAAACTGCACGCCACACCTCTGGGCAAGATCTGCCGCGTAAGGTGCGCGATTGTTCCGATTATCAATAGGCGACGCCGAGCGATACATCACGCCCTCGGCAAGATTTCCACCCTTCATGGGACGGAAGTTGGCAAAGACCTCGTCACTTGCGTAGTCGGAGCGATTATTGGTGTACGTTGCATCCAGGGCCTTCTGAACCGTTGCGTACTTCTGCTTCTCGTGGAGCGTTACCGTGGCCGTATCTCCATGCTTAAGACCAGCGGTTTCCCACAGAGGCTCGCCATTATTTACGCACACATCGATGTAAGGATAGCCCGGATATGCGACAACCAGGGGCTCGTTAGTTTTGGTGTAATAGCCGTTGTAGTACGGAATATCGGTGAGCTTGTATCCATTGCTAAACGTAACGTCCACGCTGTCACCATATTCAAAGCCCAGGTTATTAAACTCTTCGATAGTGATATCCAGGTAGCTGCCACCAAACTTGGGCTCGTGTATTGCCTCGATTTCCCCTGTTGTGATTGACGACTGCGTTGCTGGCTGGGCAGGGTTGTTCTGCAGGAACGGGAATACGTTGCATCCAACCAGCGCAAACGAGAGCACCAACGTCATGAACACGCTCAAGACCGTCGTAAAACGTTTCTGTAACTTTTTCATTTCTCGCCCCGATTCTGCCGATGCTGCGCGTCACACGACGCTGCGGTCAAAGGCTCTCGCGCGTCCAAACCACACCACTTTGACTATACGGCTGACGAGAAACCCCACCTGTCCAAACAGATGGGGTTCACATGAACGGTGTCGTTTTATCGGTGGGTGGAGAAGGGTGACGTATTTTCGGGAAAATAACTACTTTTGTGATACTTTGATTTCATAATTTATAAAAGCAAAGTTTGATAAATAAAAAGGGATATATATGCATATTGATTACAATGAAAAACGCGCAATATATTTTCCTCAGGGAGATTTGATGTCTTCTTATTATTTTGATCGTGTAACCGAAGTGCTAAGAGACTTATCTGTTAAGGACATTTCAAACATAAACGATGCTATTGAAATCTATCAATGTAAGTTAATTTATGAAAATAACATTGAGTATTTTTCAGATACCCTTCCAGCGCTGCCTTCCAAATCCATCGATAAACTATTCGGTACCGCTTGTAAGATGGCCATAAATACCCTGAAGAATCAAAGACTCTTGAAGATTTTTAATGAAATTGAATTTCAATACATTGAGCAATTTTGGGATTTTGTTTTCTTTTTAAATTTTTGGAAAATTATTCTTGAAGAAGATATGCAAAATTTTCTTCAAGATCATCCAAATCAGATTCCAAAACTAATTGAGAATAAAGAAGTATCTAATAAATACGATAGGGTACTATCTGAAGCAATGGAAACCAATTTCAAAATTTCAGCAGAATGTATTATTCGAGTATTCGCTATTGATATAAATGAAAAAATCTTTCTGCCAAAATCGCTAACAAATACAAAAATTGACCATATTATGCTTAATTATCTTGGTGGCAAGCTACCGGAAGTAAACATTAAGTTTGTTGAAGCTCTTTCTAATTGGCCTGCTTGTTCAAAATATAATCCATCTCCTGAAGTTAGAATTGCAGCAAAAAAAGTTAACCAATCTTTGACTAATAAAATTTTTTCTGATCGTTGCGACGGCATTCGTTTTGGATCTAAAGTTTGCTTTTGTGCAGAACAGAAACCTTGTAAAAAATACCAATATCAAAACAACATTCTCAACTATTACTTTAGTCAACAATGGCTGCAGGAATATATTGATTATGCCACAATACTAAATAACTTTATTTATGTGTTTGATTTCTTAGACAAAGGAAGACTTATAAGTTGTTCTTCACACCGTCGGAATACACCAACACTATTAAAAATTGCAGAGCCTCATTATCACAATCGCTACACAATGACGTTTGAAGCACTTTTTGATATTGATCTAAAACTTGGAGAAATTATTGGTTATCAAAAAATATTAAAAGACCAGGGAGTAAGACTTGAAAATGCAATTAAATGGTTTTTCAATAACTATATTGGTGAAGAATTTGATATAACAGGCTTTAGTATCAGTCTGCCAACCGAAGAGACTTCCCTTCTTGATAAGTGTAAGGCAATAGGCCCTGAAGTTGAACGTGTTCTTAAAGCGTATATGCTTTACGCAAAAAATCATTCAATCAATACTGATTATTTCCCTTTTATTGTAATAAAAGATTTTACAGAAATACCTTCTCTATTTGAAAAGAAATACTTAATAGAAGATACTGAATTTGACAAACCAGCTCATATTCTCCTTAGCGACCAGTCATTGCTTGCTTATTCACCAACACATCCAGAAGAAAAAAATTTTTTTAGTCTTATTACTGAATTCGATTTGACAGAACAAGATTTTCATAAAACTGCTTATCCTTCGATTGACTATTTAAAAGAAAACAACTTTATACAATTTGATGAAAGTGGAATTTTGCAACCGACTCAACAAGCGGTCCTACTGGCAGTAATATGGATGCGTGGATCAACCAATCTTGATGATTTTCCTTCTGATGTTATTGAATCCTTAATGTCTAAAAAGATAATTAAATCTACAGATAGATTTTTTTCACCTGATGAGGCAGAATACTTGTCATACCTATTCAATAATGCAAAGTTCAGCAATTCACTAGCCTTAAGGAATAAATACAGTCATGGGTCTGGATCAATAACTGATTTTAGTGATCAAGAAATGCAGTTCGATTATTACATGATGCTTATAGCATTGATTTGCATTTTACTTAAAATAAATGATGAGCTGTCCCGCTTTACCCATAAAGGAGGGCTTGATAGTAAGTACCTAATTGATTGGCCTTTGGAAGAAGAATAGTGCCCAAGCATTAGCATGGCAGTAGTGGTTTGATTAATTTTAAGCCATAAAAGTCGTTTTTAATAAAGTTCATGAATTGCACCAAAAAAGAAATTTTTTGGTGCAATTCAATTCTTAAATCTAATGAGAATTTAACACAAGACATCGTAAATATTGATTTAAGTCAAAGATTTTAATTTTTCAGCATAAAGTTTAAAAAGATGTGCAACTATCTTAGTTACGTCTCAAAAAGTGGTGTAAGGCTATTTCCTTACTACCTTCTAGCCTACATTATGCCACCTCTTTACAAACCTTAAAGTCACTATCAATTACTTGTAAGAGATGGTTGATAGTCTCTTGTGTACATGACCCTTTCTTAGGGGTTTCTTCAAAGAGAAGAGAGCGTTTATCCATGAAGTGCGTTGCTACAAACCACTCTTCGTTTTGATTGATACATACCGCTCCTACAAGGCGAAGCATTGCTTGTTTGGAGGGAAATACTCCAACGACACGTGTGCGCTTCTTTATCTCTTTGTTGAGTCTTTCACAAAGATTGTTTGTACGTATCCAGTGAGCGTGTTCTTTTGGAAAGTCTAGGTAGGTCAGTACATATGGCTCTGACTCTTCTAGAAGATGTGCTCCTTTTGGATCTATCTTTTCATACACTTCATAGAGGTGCTCAAAGCCTGTACGTACTAACTCGCTATCAGTAGCTTCAAAGGTATGTTTCATAGCAGCAATAACTGCCCTACCCTGAACTTTTGTTCTACATCTATCAAAGACATTTCTCTCTAAGTGACAAAGGCAGTTTTGCCAGGCAGCGCCTGTGAGCACCTCACCGATTGCTCTTACAAGACCTGCATGGGCATCAGAGATAACAAGTTTCACTCCACTAAGTCCTCGTTCTCTCAAAGAGATAAGAAAGTCTTTCCAGGACAGATACGACTCGGTATCTATACACTCAAGCCCTATGATTTGTCTTTTAGCCTCTGTATTTACTGCTACTGCAATAACAACAGCACGCTTGGTTGTATG
>CALIAD010000029.1 GCA_938041635.1 uncultured Atopobium sp. | reverse complement strand
CCAGGATCGTCTGTGAGGAAGAAGTTTGTCACGTAGTTGACGGTATTCTCGCTCAGATTCAGTGAGATTGGCATGGTAATAGTGCAAAGAGCTGCGAAAATACCCATGATTGGATTAGATGTTGCGGCTGTTCCTACAAAGGCAGCAATCACAACGGAAGCAACCCAGAACAAGAGCCAGAGGTTGCGGTGGAGGAACCAAATAATGTTGCGGCCGCGGTCGCCAGAGTCGGAATCGCTCCTGCCGCCACCAACAATCTGCAGGTCCTCGGCGTGTTCCTCTTCAAGAACGTCAAGAGCATCGTCGACGGTAACAATGCCCAGCAGGCGGTTGTCGTCAGAAACAACAGGCATGGCCAGCAGGTTGTATTTTGCAATGTTTCGAGCAACGTCTTCCTGATCGTCCTCTGGTGAGGCGGTGACCAGGTTCTTATTAGCAATCTCCTCGAGCTTAGTCTCTGGCTCGGAGACAATCAGGCGGTTCAAGGTAACAATTCCGGACAGGCGTCCATCCTCGTCAGTAAGGTAGAGATAGCGGACGGTCTCAAAATCCTCGTCCAGGTTGCGCAGGCGATCAAAGGCGTACGCAACAGTCTGGTCCTCAGGAACAGAAAGCGCCTCGGACGTCATAATACGGCCGGCGGTGTACTCGCGATATCCCAGCAGCTGCCTAATAGCGCGCTGCTCCTTAACGCCCATCAAGCGTAGGAGTTTCTCGGCACGGTCGTAGCTCAGCTCGGAGACAAGCTCGGCTGCGTCGTCTGGGTCCATCTCGGACAGGATGCGAGATGCTTCTTTTTCGTTCAGGCCGCCGATGAGCTCAACTGCCATGGCGTCGTCGTTGAACTCTGCCATTGCGCCGGCGCGCTGCTCGTCATCAAGCTGGGCAAACACCTGGCTACGCAGGCGAGAGTCCAGGCGCTCGATAATGTCAGCGACGTCAGCAGGGTGCAGTTCGTCCAACGTTTTGTGGGAAACGGAGAGCTTAACGTTGGAGAGGTCGCGCTCAACCAGGTCCATGTAGCTCCACGCAATGATGCGCTCTTGCATGGGGTGACCCATAGCGCGCGCAATGCGGGTGACCAGGTGCTCCAGCTGGGGAGAAAGGCTGCGCAGCAGGCCGCGTGCGCCAACCTCTGCGCCCAGAAGACGCAGCTGTGTTGAGCTGGTATCGGAAAGCTTGAGGTCGTTTACGCGGACAACACGAATACCACGCGTATCAACGATCTGCTTGTTCAGAATATCTCGGGCGAGAAGAACCTCGTTAGGCTGCAGGTACGAGAAACGAATCTCAGTTGAAGGTACCTTGAGCCTAATGACGTCCTCATCGTAGGTATCAACATACTTGCGCCAAGAAATCATCATTGGCGTGCGGCCAGGGCCCATAAAAGCAAGGGAAGTGATGCGAGGAAAAACTTCTCCGGTAGCAATTCCAAGGTCGGAGACAGAACCGATCTTCTCGCCTTCTGAATCTAGAACCGGATTACCCATTAACTGGGAAAGATAAATCATGTGTGCTCCTTACATGCGTCCGAAGACTAAAGCGTGGCTTTGGCGAGAAACTCGGCGTAATTGCCACGGGGACTGCATTGCGATTTCACCCCTCACGGTGCAAATCGGCACACCGCAAGAGGTCAGCGACTGTGAGGTCGAGGTTTCATGCTGACCTTTCTCTTCAACCAATAGGACGTGAATTGTGCTTGCGAGGACAATTCACAGATGTAACTATTTTAACGATTTTCTCGCGAGGCTGTAAAGACTCTTCACATAATCTAGCTGCTCGGATTTACCTGCAGTCGAGGTGCGACCGTCGTGCGGTCAACGCACGGCCAGCGCACGGCTAGCGTGCGGCCAGCGCATGACCAGCCCGATCCGCAAAGCTTCACGGCGCACAAAAAAGCCCGGTACCTGCGGAACGCAGATACCGGGCTGAGCTGGTACAAAGTGTAACGAAACAGCTCTTAGAACTGTACGTTTGGTGCCTGACGAGCGGACTCGTCGGTGACCTGGAAGCTTGTACGTGGGGAACGTCCACCAGCAAGAAGGTTGTTTGGGAAGACAGCGATGATGTTGTTGTAGTTCATGACAACATCGTTGTAGCTCAAGCGAGCGTAGCTGAGGCGGTTCTCGGTGTCAGTAAGCTCTGCCTGGAGCTCCAGGAAGTTCTGATTTGCCTTGAGCTCTGGGTAGTTCTCAACAACAGCAAACAGGTTGGTCAGAGCGTTGGAAAGAGTGCCGGAAGCCTGCATCTTCTCTTCAGGAGTGCGAGCGTTTGCGACTGCAGCACGAGCGGAAGTAACTGCCTCAAAAGTCTTAGACTCGTGAGCTGCGTAACCCTTAACCGTGTTGACCAGGTTAGGGATCAGATCGTTACGACGCTGAAGCTGCGTATCGATAGCTGCCCAAGCGTTATCGCACCTGTTGCTTGCGCGGATGATGTTGTTGTGAATGCTAATGGCCCAAAAAACCAGAAGGACAATAACTACAACTGCGGCAATAATCATGCTAAATCCTTTCAATCACTGACAATCCTGTGTCAGCCATCCATTTGGACAGGTTAATTATACCCAAAAGTAAAAATCTAAGGCGTTTTTGATTAAAGCTTTTAACTTACTAACGAATCTTTTGATAAATGGAATGCTCGCCCACACACTGACGAGAAGAACGTTGAGCTAGAAATGACGTGAAATGGAATGTAAGTTCTGAAGGTAAATCGTGGAAGTAAAACGTAAAAGTTGAGGTCCGCCAAAAATGGCGGAGAGGGAGGGATTCGAACCCTCGGAACGGGGACACCGCTCAACGGTTTTCAAGACCGCCGCATTCAACCACTCTGCCACCTCTCCAAAGCGGTAATATCCTACCGCATAATTCAGTTTTTTGCGAGTAGGGGATTTGGTAAGTTCGGTTTTGCTTCATAATTAAGTGAAGACAAATAAGTGTCAGGTTCGTGACGGGTTTGCGTCAGAATGTGAAAGATAAGTGTCAGGTTCGTGACGGGTTTGCGTCAGAATGTGAAAGATAAGCGTCAGGTTAGTGACGGATTTGCGTCAGAACTGCGTAAGAATTACGACAGCAACTAGACAAGTGAGGAGCAGCTATGAGCGACGAAGCGCAAGAGCCTTTGACCCCACAGGCTGCTCTTGATCAGAAGTACATGAAACTTGCTCTTGAACAGGCTGAGCTTGCAGCTCAGATAGGAGAAGTACCTATCGGCGCAGTTGTAGTGTGCGATGGAGAGGTTATTGCCGTTGCACATAATCGCCGTGAGATAGATAACGACCCTTCTGCACACGCTGAGTTTCTCGCCATGCAAGAGGCTTCAAAAAAGCTTGGCCGCTGGAGGCTTTCGGGCTGTACGGTTTACGTGACGCTGGAACCTTGCTTGATGTGCGCAGGATTGATGGTCAATGCTCGTATTGATCGCTGCGTGTTTGGCGCGTTTGATCCCAAGGGCGGCGCAACGGGCACGTTGTTTGACGTGAGCGGTGATCCAAGACTTAATCACGAGTTTGCGGTCTCAGGCGGAGTATTAGCAGACGAGGCATCTGCACAGCTCAAAGCGTTCTTTAAAGAGCGTCGTAAAAGCAAATAAGATTTGGGTTTTTAAACCACTTGGAAAATGAAGAAATCAAGGTAGTGACTCTCGGGAACACCCCAAAGAATTGGGTGGTCAGGAGCTTGCTGTCGCTCTTCAATTTGTTTAAGCTGCACGTTGGTATGATGAGCTGCCTCGGCAATTGCCTGGGCGAGAAGATCTCTGGTCATGAAGTGTGAGCAGGAACAAGTTGCCAGGTAGCCACCTCGAGGCAGCAGCTTCATGGCCGCTGCATTAATTTCCTTATAACCACGCATGGCGCTGCGAACTTTGTCGCGTGTCTTAGTGAATGCAGGAGGGTCCAAAATGATGAGGTCAAACGGACCTCCTTCTGTCTTGAGCTGGCCGCGGTTGCTGGCTAGTCCTGGCAGGTATTCAAGAACATTTGCGCAGGTAAAGTCCATGCGGTCTGCCAAGCCGTTGAGTTCTGCATTTTGACGAGTAAGGTCAATGGCAGTTTGGCTAACGTCTACACAGCGGACAAATTCTGCTCCTCCCGCCGCAGCGTTCAGGCCAAACGGGCCAACGTGGCAGAAGCAATCCAACACACGGCGACCTTGTGCAAGCTGACGAACTGCTCGACGGTTGTATTTTTGATCTAAGAAAAAGCCGGTTTTTTGACTATTCTCCAGGTCAAGATTAAATTTAAGTCCGTTTTCTGTTGCAAGAACGTGAGTTGAAGGCAGAGTAAGGGCGCTTTCTGCAATCAAGCTATTCTCGTCCGGTGAAGAGCCTGTCCACCAGCCTTTATACTGCGGAAGTCCCTCTTTAAGGCGCGAAGGAGAATCGTTTCTTTCGTAGATGCCGTCAATTATCTGCCCATCTGCAGATAAAACCTCAAGCAACAGAGGATAGATGACGTTGCGCAGACGCTCCATGCCAACGGTTCCCACCTGCGCAACAAGTACGTTCTCGTAGCGGTCAACAATTAAACCAGGAAAACCGTCGGCCTCAGAGAAGATAATACGGCAACAATTGGTGTCAGGCTCAGTCCCTGGTAGAGCGCGATTTCCCATAGTGGTTTTGCGGTGCTTCCACGCCCAGCTAATCTTGCGACTCCAAAATGCTTCATTGAGTCTATCGTTGGCGTTTCTTGTCACAATTCTGACGCGAATCTTGCTCATTTCTGACAGAAGACCGGTTCCCTGGTAGGTACCGTTCTCTTCAAAGACATCAACAATGCAACCATTTTGAGCACACTCGCCACTTTCTGGAGATGGATCTACACGGATGACCTCGCCCTCAAAGACCCAAGGATGTCCGCCCGCAAGCGCGCGAGCTGCTTTCTTGGTGACAACAACCTGTGGATAAGGGCGGAGTTGCTTCATGATGTTCCTTCTCGCGAGAAGCGCTTACAAAAGGCTGGGTGCTTGTGTGTGGCCAGTGTCGATGCTCAAAAGTTACAGAATCAAATTGCAGAGAGCCATAATGGGGAATATTGCCTGTTTAATGGCTGCGGAGCGTTTGTCGGGAGAAGTTACATAGAGAAGAATTGCGGCAAATGCCATTGAACATACAGCAAAGATAACAAGCGCTTTACCTGCTGGATTTCTGGTAGCCATCAAAAAAACACCTACAAATACCTCAATAGCAAGAAAAAGATTGTAAAATCCCTGGTTGAAGGCCATTTGCTGGGTACTTTCTGCCTCTTCTTTTGTCATGTTAAAGGCCTTGAGTGTGCCGTCAGAAGTCCAGGCAAATGACTCAAGATAAAAAGCAACCACATGAAGAGCTGCTGCTCCAAGAGCAAAAATTACACCAACGCCATTAAAAGGACCCATGTTTTATTCCTTTACTGTATTAGCTGACTGCATCTGATTATAGATTACGTGTGTCGGCCATATCTGCCGCCAAAACCAAATCCCTTACCCCTTGACCTTGAACCCGAGAACATCGAGCGCGTGGTCTTGGTGGTAGAGCGGGAGTCTTGAAGCATAATGCGACCCGAGTCATAAGAAAAGCCAGGTAAATCCCATGAAGGAATGAGCGCTTTTGTGAAATACTCAATTTCTCTGAGCGGTGTGACTTCGTCTGGTCCCATAAACGTATAGGCCTGACCTGCGGCCCCAGCGCGGCCTGTTCGGCCAATGCGGTGAACATAATCCTCGGGGTCAAGCGGTACGTCAAAGTTGATAACGGCGTCAATGCCCTGGATATCAATGCCGCGGCTCATAACATCGGTTGCAACAAGAACCTGAATGGCGCCACTGCGGAATCGCTCCAGTGCTCTTGCGCGAGCCTTTTGCGGACGGTCCGCATGCATAACGTCAACCTTGAGACCTGCGGCTTTAAGGTTTTTATAAATACTGTCAACGCGTGACTTTGTCCTGCAGAACACTAAAACGCGTTCTGGCGCAGGATCAAACGAGTCGATAAGAGCCTTTAAGAGCTGCGGTTTTTGTCCCTGAGTGACCGAGCATAAATGTTGCTCGATTGTTGCCGCAGTCTGTCCAGTTCTTGCAATCTCAATGCGCTCTGGATCTTTAAGCAGCGCATCTATAGTCGATGTGATTGATGCGGGGAGCGTTGCCGAGAAAAGCAGCGTTTGGTGCGCCTTGGGTAGCTGCTCCATAATGCGGCGAACGCTTGGCCAAAACCCCATGTCAAGCATACGATCCGCCTCGTCAAGCACCAGTACCTGGATGTTCTCAAGGCTTGTATGCTTCTTGTCGAGAAGATCTATCAGGCGGCCAGGTGTAGCCACCAGTACATCGCAACCTTTTTGCAGTGCGGTTATCTGGTGCTTATAGCGAGCACCACCAGTAACAATGACGGCCTGCTGACCGGTGGATGCGCAAACGCTTTTAGCAACAGCATCAATTTGAGCAGCCAGCTCTCGCGTTGGCGTAATGATGAGCGCTCGGGGATATGCGCTGCGTTTGGCGTCGCCTCGCTTGGCGTTGCGCTTGGCGCCGCGCCCGGCGGCTGCGTTGGGTTTGGCGCTCGCGTTGGGCTCCTTGGCGTCGGGCTTCTCGGTCCCACCGGGTTTCTCGACAGCAATGCGCTGCAGCGTAGGCAACATAAACGCCGCAGTTTTACCTGTTCCAGTCTGTGCAGACGCAACAACATCCTTGCCCGCAAGGACAGCGGGAATTGCTGCGGCCTGCACGGGAGTAGGTTCGTTGAACCCAAGCGTTGCAACGCCTGCCAGAATTTGCTCGTTTAGCCCGAGCTCGGCAAAAATTATTTCCATACAAACAAGTATACTTATGTGCAACGATTAGCTAAAGGAAGTTAC
>CALIAD010000028.1 GCA_938041635.1 uncultured Atopobium sp. | reverse complement strand
AGATGCTAAAGATTTTGATGATGCCGTTGGTGCGCGGAAGCTTGAAGATGGCAGCTTTGAGCTCTGGGTTCACATTGCAGACGTGGCTCACTATGTGAACTGGGATTCTCCCATTGACCTGGAAGCTCGCATGCGTACCTGCTCGGCATATTTAGTGGATCGCGTGCTGCCCATGTTGCCAGAAAAGCTCTGCAATGACGTGTGTTCTCTCCGACCAGCTGAAGATAGGCTGGCTATGTCGGTAAAGATGAAGCTGAGCAGCTCGGGCAAGATCCTTGGGGTAACCGCCATGAATTCTGTTATTCGTTCACGAGCAAGACTCAGTTATGACCAGGTAGATAGCTATCTGCAAGGAGACGCCGCGGCACTTGACTCCGTTGTGCCTAGAGAAGATGCTGGCGCAATCAAAGAAATGATTAACGTGCTCAATCAAATCCGAGCACTGAGAGAAGAAATTCGCGAGAAACGCGGCTCAGTAGATTTTGAAAGCGTAGAGACGCGCGTAGTGCTTGACCAGGATAACAAGCCTATTGGCGTGTCGGTGCGCGAGCGCACCCAAGCAACGGGGCTTATCGAGGAAGCAATGCTTGCAGCCAATGAGAGCGTCGCGCACATGCTCAGCCAGCATGACCTGGAGTCGGCATATCGCGTGCATGAGCAGCCTTCTCCAGAGTCACTTAAGCTTGCGGTCACTCCACTTGTAGCGATGGGTGCTCTTGAGCCAGATGTTGCATCGCGTATTGCCATTGGCGATCAGACGGCATTGCAAGAAGCGCTGGAGTCAGTCCACGGCACACGTTATTCTCGCGTGGTAAATGCACAGCTGCTCAGGGCCCAAAAACGAGCCATTTATCTGCCAACCAACCAGGGTCACTTTGCCCTAGGGGCGGATGCGTACTGCCACTTTACCTCGCCAATCAGACGCTATCCCGACGTGATAGTACATCGTACGCTCAAGCGTTTGCTCCGCGGACAGACGGCGTCTCACGCAGAGCTCAGCGCGCTTCCAGATATCTGCAGCACCTGCTCTGAACAGGAGCGAAAGGCAGATACAGCAGCTCGTGCGACGCAAAAGATCAAGCTGGCTGAGTACTATCAGAGCCGTCTGGGAGAAGAAACGTGGGGAACCATTGACGGCTGCGAGCGCTTTGGCCTGTTCATTACGCTGGACGATACCTACGCCGACGGGCTTCTCGCCGTGAGGGATTTGGGTCACGAATGGTACGTGTATGATCAGGAGACTCTGGCGCTGATAGGGGAATCAACAGGAAAAACGTATCGTATTGGTGGACGTGTGCGCGTGAAGATTTCTGGCGTAAATGTGGCTCGTGGTCAGATTGATTTGGCACTTGTGGAATAATAAGCAGGTAGATTACGTGCGGGTTTATGAAGCACCCGCACAGATGATTGCATGATTGATATTGAATGATAGGTGAGTAAGATGGCACT
>CALIAD010000027.1 GCA_938041635.1 uncultured Atopobium sp. | reverse complement strand
CGCGTAGCTGGGTCGTAGGTGCCGCCGTTATCAGCGGAGCCATCAACGTAGGTCGTGTGCTCTGGGATGACATCGGTGATGGTGACATCGCGAGCGGTGTTGGTGGTGTTGGTATAAGTTACGGAGTAAGTGAGCACTTGACCAGCAGTTACCTTGTTGCCGTTGATGGAGTTGCCCTGACCGTCCAGGACATCCTTCTTTGGCTGAGGCAGAACTACCCAAACGCCAATGAAGTGAGCGTTTTTGTGGTCAATGACCTCGGAATCGTGATCGTAACCGATAAACACCCACGTTCCATCTGGAGTCTCTACGCGAGTAACGCCACCAAGAGGCTGATCAGGGGTAACAGTGGTTCCGTTAGGAATTCTAGTCTGCTTGCCAGGAAGCAAATCCAGGACCTCCTGAGGAAGCTCCCTGTTAGGAGTACCACTTACAAACTCGTGGGTCTTCTCGTACAGAAGCTCAGTGGTTACCTTGTTGGAGTGAGCGACGTTGCCGTCGACAACCTGTGTGAGCTCGTTATCAATGTTGGAGCCATCAGTCTCTACCTTGCTGTTAGTAACAGTCTTGTAGGTAATAACAAACTTCTTGCCGCCATTTGCCTTGGTGAGCAGGTGATCCTTGATGTTGACCGTAACCTTCTGGCCGTCAACAGCAACGGTGTAATCGGTGCCCTCAGTGAGGGTCTGGCCGTCAAAGCTTACGGTAAGGCTCTGGAAATCAAGGCGCTCGTCAAAGGTGTCAACCATGCTCATCGACTTAATCTTGCCGATGGTATCAATGCCCTGCCTTGGCAGCGTAAAGGTGCCGGTATAGGTAATGGTTTCTCCGGCCTTAGCAGGAGCCTGCTCTGGATCAACTGCCTTTACTGGAGCTGGAGTAATTGCCTCGGTGTATACGCCAAAAAGGCTGCCGCTGGTAGCTGCGCTGGTGGACTCAAACGTCATGCTGCTTGACTTGGACTTAACAGCAAAACCTGCAAGGTTCTTCTCCTGGTCAGGACCAGAAGTTCCACGAACAGGGTTCCAGGTAATATTGCTGCCGCTTGTGCTCTCAACAAGAATGTTCCTGTTGTTCATAACAATGCTATCGATGGTACTATTGGCGTTAATAAGCGAGAAGGTCTCATTTGCGCCAGCATCACCGACAACGTCAATATCGCTTGGCTGCATAACAAGCTTGAGGTCACAAGGGGTGCCATCGGTGTACTTAAGCTCTACTGTTACGTTTGCGTTGATTGCATAGGACCTGAACATATCAGCAGTATAGCTGGGGTGATTCACGTCAATATAGTCCATAATCTGGAAGGACTTAGTTCCCCAGTTCTCATCAACGGTCAAAAATGCAACGTCAGTTTTATTAGGATTGTTGTAATCTGCGTTGGCGTTCTTAAGGGTAAGGTCCAGCGAGTTAATGGTGACATAAACGTCAACAAACTTGCCGTCAACGGTGCCAGCATTAGAGAACTTCAAAGAAACTGGCTGAGCATACTGCTGGTTGGAACCGTCTTTAGTTGGCTGAACAACAAAAGCGGTTGAAGGAAGATTGCCTGTATCAGAAGCAGGAATCTCTACACGCTTAACGCCAGCTCCTTGAGAGAGAACAGTCATGTTGTCTCTGATCAGCGTGAACTGGTAAATGTTGATCTGGGTAAGATCACTATCGTCTTTTTGGCGATCAAGTGCCTAAGCTGTGTTAATAGACATAAACAGGCATGCTACAACCATGGTGAGAAAGACTGAGATTCTCTTAAGAAAACCTTTTTTTCATGATAGCCCCTCAAAAAGATGTGCATATTACAGCTACATTTTCTTACAAATTGATAGTCAAAACTTAAGAGAAATTAATATTCACATAAAAAGTGAATTTGGCTGATGAATAGTACAGTTTGCATGGACAGTACTGTTTTGAAAATAGTTCAAATTTTTGTATCTGCGCCGCATCTGTTGCTGGCGAACATGAATTCAGCCGTCGCGCTTCAAGACGCCGTACCCAGTCCGCAGCCTCGGCCCGCATGCCTCTGCTCACGCGCTTTCAGCTCGCCTCGTTAGGGGCGAGAAGGTCTGCCCGCCTGATAATCGTTTGTTTCTTGAACTTTCTCTGTCTTGGAGCAAATCCACGCAACGGTATAGCCAACGCAGCCGATAAACAGGCAAGTTAGACCTAACATAAACATTTTCTCGCCAACGCCAAAGTCAATCTCGTATTGAATTTTGAGCGCCAGCGGAGGATCTTGCAGAGGAAGTCCAGCCTTAGCGAATAGGTAGTATGCACCCATGAGCGCACTTAAAATACCCGAGATAAGAAAACCTTGCGAAAGGTTCTTGATTACTTGAGCCGCTTTATTCATGTCGCATCATCTCCTTATGTGGCTATAGTAAAGCAAAATGGCGAGAAACCCAAAAGAGAGCCAGCGTATGAACTGCCTTCCATTTCTTGGACACGAGAAATGGAAGGCAGTTCAAAACACACCTAAGTCAGATAATCTGTCAAAAAGACGTATACATGACGCTGAAAATACCTTAATCATGCAGATTATCTTTATTAGATGTGTAAAATGCCCGCATCTGAGCAGAATATCTGACTTAGGTGTGTTCC
>CALIAD010000026.1 GCA_938041635.1 uncultured Atopobium sp. | reverse complement strand
TGTAGGCTAGAAGGTAGTAAGGAAATAGCCTTACACCACTTTTTGAGACGTAACTGGAAAAACTTTTAACTATGGTAAAAAATGCGTTTAGTTGGGGCTCAAACAGCAAAATTTCAATTTTCATCCCCAACTAAACGGGTTTTTTACCTTTTTGGGGCCTAAAATCGGTACCCTAAAATTGCTGTATTCACGATTATGAATAAACAGACTCCGTTATACGGGAATCAAATTGATCGAGCGGTTTTGACGGCTCTGGCAACAACAAGTTCTCCTCATCCACCGAAAACTCAGCGTGCAGCAAAGAATTATCAAGCAACGCGATATAATTTTATGAAATTCCTAGTTATTCCCTGTACTGCAAAACGTGGAGGTAAAAGGCATATGAGAAGCATTTTTGAGGATCGACAAGTATCAATTAAGTGCGACGACAAGTATTCTTATACCGTCACAAAAGACGGCTTAGCTTATGTTCCGGGTAATGGTAAGCCAGAGGTTAGGGTCCTTTTTTCCGAGGTTGGCTCAACATTTTTGCTGAACTATTGCAGCTCTAACGGCCCTTACGAGATTACCTTTAAGGACAACGAAGGCCACAACCTCGTTAGCATTGACACAGATCTAAAGCTCCGCGAATTTGGCCATAACATTCTTGATACTAAGACAATCATCCTCGCTTTTGCAGCTAACAAACTCACTACTGAGTTTCCTAATAACCTGGATACGTTAAACACTAAGCTCGGATTCAGCCTCAAAGAGAAAAAGATTACTATCGCAAATGGTGTGATTTCTGGCGCAAAGCATCAGGTCAAGCTTTCTGACATTCGCCGAGTTCAGTGTGTTGCAGGAGGCGCACTCAATAACCTCTTTGTCTTCACTAAAGAAAAGGGTGGCTTCTTTGATAGGGCAGACATTGTAGTTCCTGTCAACGAGCTCACAGTACCTGTTCTTGAAGCAGCAATGAGAAGAAATACTGGTCATGGCATTGATTTCAGTAGGGGCAACGGCTTCGACCAGCCAAACAGCAATTTCATTATTATCCGTTATTTGGATTCCAGCTTCTTCGAGACCGCCCCTGGCGTCTTCAAAGAGGAATGGCAGAAGGATGCCTACGAGTTTGTTAAGTCCTTCGGTTATGACCTGCAAACCATGCTAGGGGAGTAACCTCTGGCGAGAAAAACGTTTTGTTCAAGAAAAACAGCCGCCTTCAAATAAGAAGGCGGCTGTTTCATTTAGGTGCAAATAATCGCTCTGGCAGTGTTGTTTTACTTATTCTTACGACGCTTAGTAATGCCAAGTGAAGTCATTACAGCGGTCATACCAGCGAGAAGTGCAGCAAGAGGTGCTGCAGCAGAAGCATCTCCGGTGTATGGAGTCTTCTGCTTCTTTTTCTTAGATGGCTTAGTTGGAGTGGAAGGAGTCTCTGGAGTTTCTTCCTCTGCAACAGTAATAGTTAGCTGGATGGTGTCGTTATCGGTTGCAACAGCGTCTTTACCGTCTGGCCACTGGACACCATTCCAAGTGAACGAGAAGACCTTGCGGTTGCCAGCTGCGGAATCAGCAATAGCGCTGAAGGAGCCTGTAACAGTACCAACAGCGGTGAGCTGAGTACCTGCAGCAACGTTGGAGTCAATGGTGACGCCAGGAATAGTGAGCTTCATCCAACCATCGTTTGCGCTAGCCTCGTCAACAATGCGCTCGAGGTCAGAGTACGTCCTGATAGAAGATGGATCGCTGAGCTCAAAGGTGACAGTAACCGTACGGCCGCTGACCTGAACATCGCTGACCTTAAAGCCGCTGCCAAAGTTGGAAGCCTGGATGGTGTTGGCATCAAGGTTGCTTGGGAGAGTCATTCCCTCAGGAACGGTCAGAGTTGCTGTGAACTTGAACTTAAGGTTGCTTAGCGTAATGGTGTCGTGGTTGGTGTTAGGGTAGGCGCGCTCAATGTTGTTCATCTGCTCCTGAATAGAGGAAGCAAGAATGGAACCAGTGAGGTTAAAGGTAGAACCTGCCTTCATAGTGATGACCTGGTCATGCTCGGTATTCTCGTCAGCAAGCATATCTGCAGGAAGGTTCATCTCAATTGGGTTGTTCACAATCAGAGTCTGCTGAATGTCGGTGCCACGAGGGTCTCTGTTAGCAGCAATCTGAACGCCGTTCCAAGAAAGCTCAAACTTCTTGGTGACGTTAGTGACGGTGTTCTTTGCAAAAGACTCAAAGGTACCGGTCAAAGTACCTGTAGCGGTAAGCTCCTGACCATTGGTTACCTGGGTTGGGTCAAGGGTAAGACCATCAACAGTTACGGTAAGAGGCCTTGCAATCTCTGTGGTAGCTGCGTCGTCTTTACCAACTGTCTCGACAGCATCTTTGAGCTGCTTGTAGTTGGTGTACGTGCCCTTAAGCTTCAGGGTAACGGTAACTTCCTGGCCGTTAACAGAGACGTTAGAAACCTCAAAGAGGTCACCAAGGCCGGAGGTGGTTACCGTTGGATTAGCTGGGACAACAACGCCAGCAGGAAGCGTAAGCTTGGCGGTAAAGGTAGAAGTGATGCCAGAAAGCGTGATCTTGGTTAGGTCGTCAAGGCCGCCAGCAATGCCATTCTCAAAGGCGCTCATCTGATTGATGACAGAAGTTGCATCGATAGCGCCTGTAAGACTGAAGCTCTTATCGTTAGAAACTTCCTTGATCTGGGTGGTGTTGCTCTGAGAATCGCTCCACATATCTGCAGGAAGATCGCTGGTAAGCTCTACTCTCTGGATGGAAGGATCTTCTTTCCACTTGAGGTAGTAGGTGACATCGTTAGTAAGCGTTGCGCCGCCGTTGATGGTTGCAGGAGAGTTACCTGCAGCATCAGTGAACCAGTAGTGGTAGTTGTGACCAACAACAAAACCAAAGAACGTTACAGGGGTTTCTGCGTTGTCCAGAAGATAATTCTCTAGTGTTGCAATCTCTGTATAAGCGGTATTAGTGTTGGTGCTGGTTGAGCTTGCAATTCCAGCAGTATCTGTGGTCAAAGTATTGCCACTGAGATTCTGTAGAAGAGCGTTAATAGTAGTCTGCTCAGCAACGGTTGGATGAGTTTTGATAGTAGCAACCTCTCCACCGTTTGCATCGGTGGTGATGTCAAAGACGTTTGGATTCTGCTTAAACACGCTGTTTGCAGAGAAGGTACCACCATTTGCCGAGAAGGACACGGTAAGGTGCTGCTCCTCCCAGTCTGCATACAAATCAACAGTATCGGTACCTGCAGGAACAGCCAGGTTGGAGTTGGCTGCAACCTCATCGCCAGCACCGTTTGTCTGGGTGGTCCAGCGCTTGAAGGTTTTACCTGCAATATTGAAGTTATTGTCGAGGTTGTTG
Source organism: uncultured Atopobium sp. (assembly GCA_938041635.1). Taxonomy (GTDB): domain Bacteria; phylum Actinomycetota; class Coriobacteriia; order Coriobacteriales; family Atopobiaceae; genus Lancefieldella. The sequence continues at coordinate 13,019 of CALIAD010000026.1, read as the reverse complement.
ACCTCAGCGTCAGAGCGAACCGTTACGGTACGGCTAGCGTTAGTAGCAACGCGGTCAATAACAGAGACGCCATTGCCATTATGGTACCTAACGTAAAGCGATGAGGTGTTAGCTCTCCAGTGTGGATAGACAACCATATTAGAGTTGACTGGCGTGTCTGCAGTAAATCGCTGCTCAGTACCGGAGCCATCAATGTAGTACCAACCATCAAATTCCTGGCCGCTTGCATAAGGATCTGCAGGAAGAGTAGTTGTACCCCCTGCCACAGAAGAAGTGGTTGCAAGAGAGTTGCCGCGCATAGCAAGAGCAGTTTTGTTAGCAGTAGTACCATCAGCAAACGTTGGATCGATGTCGGTAACGCCTGGGGTATTGAGGTTAAAGGTGACGGTTGCAGCAGGTGCCCAGACGTGCTTCTGACCATCGCTTGAAGCGTTAGCAACTGGGTAGGTATAGGTTGCTCCGTTAGCATTAATAAGGCTCAGAGAGTTAGTTGATGAATCAGCAAGGGTAAAGAGCGAGAGTGCCTCGTTGCCGTTAGTTGCTCCGTTTGTAGGGATAGTGCTGCCAAGGCTGCTGTTGTAGTTAGGTGCATATTTGAGCAGATACGAACCGCCAACAACGTTGTAGTTTTGACGAGTCTGACCAGCGCCGTTATCGGAGTTCTTGGTAGCAGGGGTTTCTACCAGGCTGTTTCCGGTGAACTGGATGGAGCCGTTAGTCTGTGCACCAAAGAGAGCGCCTGAGTTACGACCGTCTCCCTTAATGGTGGAGTTGTTAATGATGACGTCACCGGTCTTGACGTTAAGGCCGCCGGTTCCGCCGTTAGTGAAGTTAAGGGTTGAGTTAGTAACGTTTACAGTTCCTCCAGCAACACCAACAGAAATGCCAGAAGTTGAGCCAGCATTTGCATTGATGGTGGAGTTAACAATATTAGAAGTTTCCTGAATGGTCATACCCGTAGCGCCGTACCATGAAGGATTAATGGTCAGCGTAGAGTCAGTCATATTAAGTTTATTAACGTAGAAAGTCTGACCAAAGCCTTCAACCGTAAGATCTGCGTTTTTCAGGTTAAGGTCACGAGCGTCAAACCAAGTTCGTGCTTGTGATGTTACAGAGATAGTTGCATTTTCAAAAGTGATGCCAGACTCATAGAAGTCGGTATTGCTCTTATCGTCAGCAGTAATAGTGACGCTGTTCTTGTTAGTGGAACCTTTAACGGTGCCCGCAAGAGAAATACCACAAGAACCACTTTCACCAGCATTATTCTTAAAGACGTAATTACCATCAGTAATAGTAGAGCCGGCCTGTGCGGTGAGAGCAGTCTTAAAACCAGACATAGTAAGAGTACCGGTACCAGTGAGAGTTGCACCACTTGCAAGAACAATACCGTCGATGCTATTGCCAGATCCGGTAACCGTTGCGCCATCAGATGCAATGTTTAGTGTTACGCCTGATGGAATAGTTACCGTTGAGCTTAGTGAAAGATTACCCTTGAGATAGATGGTAGTAATGGTAGGGTTTGCAGTCTGAAGCTCAAGTGCCTTACTTAATGATTTAAGTGCAGAAGCACTGGAGCCATCATTGGCGTCATCACCGTTAGTTCCGTCAACCCAAAGCTCAGTTGAGGTATCTGTAACACTTCTTCTAACACGGCGAGAAGATCTTTCTGTTGGAGCGGTAGCTTGCTCAGAAGTCTGCTGGTTGGAAGCGGCTTCTGCGTTAGTGGTAGTTTCAGTTGAGGTTTCTGCTGTTGCTTCTGAAGTAGAAGCAGTTGCATCGCTTGTTTGAGTTGCTGCAACTTCTTGCGTCTGAGTTACCTCTTGAGTGCTAGCAATCTCTGCTAATGCTGAAGAAGGAACCAGCGAGAGCGCAAGCACCAAAGACATAGCTGTCTTAGCACCTTTACCTGCAAAGTTCTTATTTTTTCTTTCCATATCTGCCACAAACAAATAGTAAATACCCCAACAAAATTTGCAATTAAATCTTGTGCGAAAAATGACAAATCACGAGAAGCACAATAGAAATAAACGGTACAGATTTAGAGCATTTTTCGTAAAGATAATTATACATTATTTTGATAAAAATTATTATCCCAACCAGCGATTTTTATAGTTTGAATACATTTCAAAAAATGCCTTTACCTCATGTTATATAAATAATTTAACCAAAATATTTGATGCGTCGAAAAATGGCATTTGAATTGCTCTATTTTTGACGATTTTCTCGACATTTGTCATAAACGTGCAACGGATAAAAATTGCAATAGAAATGTATTAATTTTTAAGACAAATGTGAGTTATTCGGAAACTGAATAGCGGAAGCCGGATAGTTAACAATTTCATGAAACTTGAGCTTCAAAATTCTCAAGCAAGAGAGACTGTGTACACTAAGAAAAAGACAGTTAAGAGGATGCGCAATTTGCGCAAATAATACGTGAGAGATACGTTTGAATGTGTTGAGCGGGGAGTTATGGACTCAAAAATTATCGATGACGCTTTGGACTTTGTAAAAGAGGTCTTCTCCACAGATTTTAGTGGCCACGACTACTTCCACACGTTGCGTGTGTACAAAATGGCTGTAAGAATTGCGCAAGAGGAGGGGGCAAATCAAGAGATTGTTGCCCTTGCTGCACTTTTGCACGATGTAGATGACATCAAGCTTTCTCCAGAGACGCATGAGCATAAGGATAGGGCCGTTGGTTTTCTGCGCCAGCATGCTGTCAACGAGGCTACTATCCAGGCAATTTGTACCGCAATCGATGAGGTTTCTTTCTCGGGAACAGACTCGGTAGTTCCTTCAACGCTTGAGGGTATGTGTGTTCAAGACGCAGATCGCCTGGACGCACTTGGAGCAGTTGGCATTGCACGCACCTTTGCTTATGGCGGAAGTCACGGTCGTGGTATGTATGACCCGGACGAACCACCGACCCTTAATATGAGCGGCGAGGAGTATCACTCACACAAATCAACGTCGCTTAACCACTTCTACGAGAAACTCTTTTTACTGGCAGACATGATGAATACGCGCAGTGGCAAAGAGCTAGGAAAAGCTCGCGAGAAGTACATGCGTGAGTATGTTGACCAGTTCTTAGATGAGTGGAACGGTAAACGTTAAGATATAGGTTTTAGCTATATGAATTAGTTAAGTATTTGTATTTCACAAGTGAAGTGCTGATTGTCATACTGGTTTCTCGTAAGCAGTTCTAAGGGGTCATTATGGCAATCAAAAATGATAAAACTACTCCACATCGCTTTGATGTTGTTGGTAGCTTTCTTCGTCCAGAGAATCTTAAGCAGGCTCGTATTCAGTTTGAAAAAGGTCAGATTGATGCATACGAGCTCAAGCAAGTAGAGGACAAAGCTATTACAGAGCTTATCCAAAAGGAGAAACAGGCAGGCCTTAAAGTCATCACTGATGGTGAGTTTAGACGTGCAACCTGGCACCTTGATTTTATGTGGGCGTTTGAAGGTATTGGCCATGCGCCAACTAATACTGGACTGCCTTTCCACGATGAGACTGCAGAGATTGACGACACCTTCCTCGTAGGAAAAGTGGAGCTCATTAAAGAGCATCCTTTTATAGAGCATTTCCGCTTTGTTCAGCAGTTTGAGGACGAGACAACCGTTGCCAAGCTTACTATTCCTGCACCTGCACAGTTTATTGAGCAGTTCATTATGCCCATGAATAGCGAGCAGACTAACAAGTACTATGCCAACGACCAGGACCTTCTTGAAGATATTGTTGCTGGCTACGGTGCGTTTATTAAGCAGGTATATGCTGCAGGCTGTCGTAATCTTCAGCTTGATGACTGCTCATGGGGCGTGCTGGTTGACCCACGTGCAGAGCTTTTCTTTGGCGCTGACCAGAAGGGTCTTAAGAGGATTAAAGCACTGCTCTTGGAGATTAATAACCGCGTTCTTGATGCAGCTCCAGCTGACCTGACTATTAACACACACGTTTGTCGTGGCAACTTCCATAGTACCTGGGCTTGCGAGGGCGGCTATGACGATGTGGCCGATGCTCTTCTTGCTCAAGAGCACGTAAACGCTTTCTTCTTAGAATTTGATGATCATCGCTCCGGCGGCTTTAAGCCCCTGGCTTCTGTTCCAGCTGGTAAAAAAGTTGTGCTTGGTCTGATCACCACCAAGCACGCCCAGCTGGAAGAGAAAGCCAAGGTTATTGAGCGTATTTATGAGGCAGCTCAGTACGTACCTCTGGAGAACCTCTGTCTTTCTCCCCAGTGCGGCTTTGCAAGCTGCGAGATTGGTAACAAGCTCACCGAAGATGAGCAGTGGGCAAAGATTGCGCTTGTAAAAGAAATTGCCGAAGAGGTTTGGGGCTAAATATCAGTTTATTTACGGCTTGTCTGCGATTTACATGCCGTTTACCGAAGAGTTTCTGACCATACGTTTTTCTCGACTCCTGTCCACTAAAATGGACAGGAGTTTTTTATTGGAGCTAGACTTCGGAGGCAGTATGCCAAGCGAGAAGACCCGCTGCTTGCACCTCGTAAAAATTTTTGAGGAAGAAACTGATGACGATCATGGCCTGAGCACACCTCAGCTTATTGAAAAGCTCGCAGAGCGCGGGCTAAGCGTGGAACGTAAAACACTCTACGATGACATCAAATCGCTGCAGAATTTTGGTTACGACATTCAGTCTTACCAGCGCCATCCTGTTGAATACGGCCTGGCAACCAGGAAGTTTCAGGCTGAAGAGCTCATGTTGATGGCAGATGCTGTGCAGTCGTCAAAGTTTTTGACAGAACGTAAAGCAAATAATCTGGTGAGTCTTATCGGTGAGCTGGGTGGAAAGTCTACCTCCGACACGCTGAAGAAGCGTATCCATGTTGAGGGTCGTATTAAGTCGCAAAATGAGTCTGTGTTTTATGCTCTTAATGCTATTCAAACAGCTCTTTTGCAGAAGAAAAAGGTCTCATTTAAGTATCGCAAGAAGGGCTTTAAAGATAAGGTTATTGAAGAGCTTCCCGTAAGAGAAGAAACGCCTGTTCAACTTACGTATATTGACGATTTCTACTATCTTATTGTGTGGAACGATAAGCATCAAAACTTTGTCAATTATCGCGTGGACCGCATGTTTAGACTTGAGGTCTCTGATGCTGACGCCACGGTTAACGAGCAGATTAAGCAGTTTGATATAGATAAATATCAAGAGCGTGTTTTTGGTATGTACTCGGGCGAGGTTGTTGAGGTCACACTTCGTGTTAATGAGCGCGTGATGTGCTCGGTGTACGACCGTTTTGGCAAAAACATTATTTTGAACAATCCAAGTTCTGATGGAACTACAGCTGACGTACATGTTTCTGTAATGGAAGCTCCAACGTTTTATGGTTGGCTTGCAACATTTGGAACAGATATAGAACTGGTAGCTCCAAAGAAGACCAGGCAGAAATACCAAGAGTACTTGAGCGGAATTCTTCAGAGCTACCAAACACAGAAAGGGACTAGCTAAACGGCGAAGACGGGCTAAAACGGACGGGCTAAACCGGACAGTTCACGAGTACCAATTAGCGAGCATCAATGACGTAAAGACCTGCTTTAACGAGAAGATGACCATGGTGATCACTGAGTTGCGTAATCTTGCAGGTAACAATGTTTTGATGTCCATAGAAGAGCAAAGTACTCCAGAGAGAATTGCTTTCTCTAGGAACAAAGCCCAGCTTATGGTCATTAGAGTACAGAGCAAGAGCTTCAGGATCGTAAGGGTTATCGCGTTCAGGAACAATGGTTAGATCTGAACCAAGTTTAAGCTGATCAAAAATAAGAGGGGCGTCGTAGTAGGGAAGACCGGAAATAACAAAGGAATCAACAAGTTTTGTAGGACTGTACATAAGAGCCTCCTTAGAAGATGTTAAGGATAGAGTAAAGAAGTTAAAAAGCATGAGTGTCCAACAGATTGGACAGTATAAGAAAGCTGTAGGGTAGTAAAAAGCTTTAAAGGGAGCTTGTATGATTACAACTAAGAGATTGTTTCTTATTCCATGGCATGCATCTGATGCCAATGAGCTCTATGAATTGGCAAAAGATCCAGAAATTGGTCCACTTTGTGGATGGGAACCTCACAAAACTTTAGAAGATTCCAAGCAGGTTCTTGCAAACGTGCTGTCCGATAAGTCCTGTTATGCCGTAAAAGACATGAGGACCGGTCATGTAATTGGTTCAATGTCGTTGGATTTTGAAGAAATTCCTGATTCAAAGGATTCCTCAAAGCAGCTGCATCAGGCAGAAATTGGCTACTGGATTGGTCGTCCTTATTGGGGGCAAGGGTTTGCATCTGAGGGTGCTCAAGCTCTTACCGCATATGCATTTGAAGAGCATGGTGTTGACCAGGTAATTATTAGATATCTTAAGTGCAATAAAAAGTCTGCTTCAGTGGCTCGTAAGTGCGGCTTCACGGAGGTGGATATCATTACAGACCTTAATAAGTACACAGGCAAAGAAGAGCAGCTTGGTATATCAATGCTCATAAAAGTGGACTGGGAACGTGTTCAAAAATAGCAGTTGTTCTCGCTATTTTATGTGTTGTTTTTAAATGTTGCATAAGGCAAACTCGTATATGCAACGACAAAATTACAGGTAAAGTAAATGAAACAGTTAGTGGACTAAAGATTCTTCTTGTAAGAAAAGCGAAAGAAGTCTGCATATGATGATTAACAAACGCCTCATTGCCCTCATTGAGGAGAGTAAAAAGTATATTGGCTTGACCGTGCTCTACCAGTGGATTGCGCTGCTTGCCAATATTGTATTTATGTATTCTCTGGCAAGAATGATAGAAGCTTTGTTCATGGATTATTTTGTCCTCGAAGAGCAGTTGGTGTTTATTGCACTCTGCCTTATTGCTATTGTGATCAGGTATTTCTGCAAACTTGCTCAGCATAAGACAAGTTTTTATGCAGCTAGAAGGGTTAAAAAGACCCTTCGCGAGAAGATCTATCAGAAGCTTTTAGAGTTTGGTCCTTCTTACAAGAATTCATATGCTACCAGTGAAATTGTTCAGCTGGCAGTTGAAGGCGTTGACCAGCTGGAAACGTATTTTGCGCAGTATCTACCCCAGTTTTTCTACGCAGTTTTGGCTCCGCTCACACTTTTCCTTGTTTTGCTTCTTATTAGTCCTGTAGTTGGCATCGTTTTGCTGATATTTGTTCCGCTTATTCCCATGACCATTGTTCTTATCCAGAAGTTTGCAAAGAAGCTTCTGTCTAAGTATTGGGGCCAGTATACGCAGCTTGGCGATACGTTTTTGGAGAATCTGCAGGGTCTGACCACAGCAAAGATTTACAAGGCTGATGGTTTTAAACACAAGCAGATGAACGAGGAAGCCGAGCACTTTAGACGTATTACCATGAAGGTTCTAACCATGCAGCTCAACTCCATCACCGTGATGGACGTGGTTGCATTTGGCGGAAGCGCACTTGGTACAATTCTCGCAATTCAGCAGGTAAATGATCAGCTCCTCTTTATGTGGGAAGGCGTCTTTGTCATTTTGATTTCGGCTGAGTTCTTCCTGCCTATGCGTCTTTTGGGCAGCTATTTTCATATTGCTATGAACGGTATGGCGGCATCGGACAAGATCTTTGACCTGCTTGATATGCCTGTTCGAGAGCAGGGTACTAAGACCGTTCCAGCTTCTAGCGATGTCGCGCTGCGCAACGTTTCTTTCTCCTACGATGGCGAGAAACCCGTCTTAATGAATGTTTCTTTTGGAATGCGCGCCAACTCTCTGAATGCCTTGGTAGGAGAGTCGGGCTGTGGAAAATCAACAATTGCAGCACTGTTGACCGGAAAACTCCGCTCGTATTCTGGCGATGTGCTGTTTGGAAATACCAGTTTGTCAGACATTTCTGACCAGAATTTGCTTCAAAACGTTACCTACATTGGACATCAAGCGCATCTCTTTATGGGAAGCGTTCGCTCCAACCTTGCTATGGGTAATCCAGAAGCAACTGAAGAGCAGCTTTGGCACGCCCTTGAGCAGGTCAATCTTGCTGAGTTTGTAAAGTCTTTAGGTGGCCTTGACGCGCCAGTTGCCGAGAAGGGCTCCAACCTGTCGGGTGGTCAGCGTCAGAGGTTAGCGCTGGCCAGGGCCCTGCTTCATGACAGTCAGATGTATATCTTTGATGAAGCTACTTCAAACATTGATGTTGAGAGCGAAGACGTTATTATGCAGCAGGTTCACCAGCTTGCTCAGTCAAAGATGGTGCTGGTAATTTCTCACCGCTTAGTAAACGTTAAAAATGCTGATCAGATTGTTGTTATGCAGCATGGTCGCGTTGTTGGATGTGGAACGCACCAAGAGTTGCTTGCAACAAATGACGAGTACAAACGAATGACGCAGGCCCAGACTGAGCTTGAGAATTATGTGAAAGGAGTTGAGGCGTAATGAAGACAGAAGTTAAGAACAGCGCCACAACTGAACGTACTTCTCGCCGTAGTGCGCTCACTATTATGCTGAGACTGGTGGGGCTGGTTCGTCCGCTGGCTGGCTTTATGATACTTGCAATTTTGATGGGTGTTTTAGGCAATCTTGCCGCCACATTCATTAGCATTTTTGGTGCATATGCACTGCTCAGTGCGATGGGCTTTGCTTCGTCTTCTCCTATGGTGCTGCTTTTTGGTGGCATGCTTGTATTTGCCCTGGTCCGCGGTCTGCTGCGCTATGCCGAGCAGGAATGCAACCACTTTATTGCGTTCAAGCTGCTTGCACTTATTAGAGATCGTGTTTTCACGGCGCTCAGAAAGCTTGCTCCAGCAAAGCTTGAGGTCAAGAATAAAGGCAACCTGATGAGCGTTATTACCTCTGACATTGAGCTGCTTGAGGTTTTCTACGCGCATACTATCTCGCCTATTTGTATTGCGGTTGTGTTCTGCATTGTTATGGTGTGGTTTATTGCTGGTAGCTCCAACTGGATTTTAGGTGTTATTGCACTTGTCTCTTACCTGATTGTTGGTGTGGCAATTCCGTTTGCTATGTCTAAACGCTCCGAGCAGGACTCTGCTGAGGCAAGAGATCTTGCCGGTAAACTTTCAACGGTTACCCTTGATAACCTGCGTGGTCTTGACGAGATTCTGCAATACAACACCGGCGCACAGATGATTGAGGAAACAAGTCAGTTAGCTGACCAGTTAAGTGACAGACAACAGGCAGTTAAAAAGGCATTTGGTGTCAACGATGCCGTCACGTCAACGGTTATTTTGCTCTCCGGCCTGGTTATGTTCTTCAGCTCATTCTATCTTGCCTATAACCAGCAGATTTTTATGAACGAGGCCTTTATTGTCACTATTGCATTGATGAGCTCGTTTGGCCCTGTGGTAGCTTTGGCTGCTTTAGGCACAACACTGACCAGTACGTTTGCGGCAGGCAATCGCGTTCTAGATATTCTGGACGAGAAACCCCTGGTTGAAGACGTAGAGGGTCAAAAAGACATCTCCTATGAGGGTGTTCGTATTTCTAAGCTTTCATTTGCATACGATGATGAGCAGATTTTGGACAACATCTCCGTGGACATTCCTACCGATAAGATTGTGGGAATTGTGGGAAAGAGCGGCTCAGGCAAGTCTACGCTGCTTAAACTTTTGATGCGTTTCTGGCCAGCAACACCTGGTGCTATTGAGATTTCTGGAACTCCTTTGGAGCAGATTAACACCTCTAACTTGCGAGATCTTGAGAGCTATATGACGCAAGATACGCATCTGTATCACGATTCCATCAAGAACAACCTGCGCATTGCAAAGCTCGATGCAACAGATGAAGAGATTATTGAGGCGTGCAAGAAGGCTTCCATTCACGAGTATATCTCTACGCTGCCTCAGGGCTACGACACGCCTGTTGCAGAGCTTGGTGACTCGCTTTCTGGTGGAGAACGCCAGCGTATTGGCCTTGCTCGCGCATTCCTGCATGACGCGCCACTCATGTTGCTTGACGAGCCAACCAGTAACCTGGACAGCCTAAATGAGGCTATTATCTTGCGCTCGCTTGATAAAGAGACCGAGCATAAATCCGTGGTTCTTGTCTCTCACAGGGCTTCTACCATGGGAATTGCAGATGTTGTTTACACCGTTGATGGGGGACGTGTGAGCTAATGACACCGGAAGAAATTGAACGGAAGCGCCAAAAAGAAAAGGATCTCTTCTCGCTCATGATTCGCTTCTATTGCGAGAAGTACCATCACACCAAAGCCCACGAACCTCTGTGCGACGAGTGCGCTGAGCTTGAGAAGTATGCGCATACGCGTGTGGACCGCTGTCCTCATATTGAGACAAAGACGTTTTGCTCAAAATGTAAATCGCATTGCTACAACAAGGAAATGCGTGCTCGCGTCAAAGAAGTTATGAAATTATCGGGTCCACGACTTTTACTGCACCACCCGATTCTTGTCATCAAGCATGCGTTGCAGTAATTAAGCGCTGGTAGATGGCCAAGGTTTGCTGCTACGCCTGTCTTAGGCTCGCACTGTTAAAGTCTGCAACACCACGGTTTTCTTGCAACTCCACGGTCTTCTCGCCACAAAAGTGAGAAGACCGCATTTTTTTGAATCTTTTTCATTTGAAACATAACTGTTAACTCTGAGAATTACGTATTTTTGACGCGGCGCGGTAGGTTTACAGTGACCTCTCGCTTTACAGAAGGAGGTACTGCGTTGATTAAATCAAAGAAAGCGTCATTTATTTTTAAGCTATTTATTGCTGTGATTGGCACCTTTGTGCTGTGTGATTCGGCGGGCGTCTTCCGAATGAACTTCCGCGTTTCTTTCTTGTACTACTTCACTAACATCTCTAACGTGCTGCTTGTTGCCTATTTCTGGGGCGCGCTGCTCCAGGCTTACAAGCATCCCGAGACCGCTCAGAAACCATGGCTGCCAACGGTTAAGCACACGCTTATGCTGGGCATTACGGTAACTGGCTTGGTAGCTTACTTCCTGCTTGACCATGGCGAAGTTTTTGTAAATGGCGTCTTTAAGTTCAACAATTTTATCCTGCACGATGTGACCCCAATCTGCGCCGTTTTGGACTGGCTGCTCTTTGATGAGAAGCCAACTATGAGCTTTAAAGAGCCTCTGATCTGGCCTTTGTACCCGCTCACATATTTTGCGTACATCATTGTCTTGGTCCTGGGTTTTGGCGTGCAGATTAAAGAGAAGTCTCGCTGGCCTTATGGATTTATGGACTTTGACAAGCTGGGAGTCCCAACGGTTGCTCTGACCATTGTGATCTTGATTGTTGTCTTTGTTGCCTTGGGTTACCTCTACGTCGTTATTGATAAGAAGCTTGGCGAGAAAATCAAGAAGGCTGAAAACTAATCTGAGCTAGGTTAAAAGCCGAGATAACTGCAACGTTAAACCTAGCGTGTTGCGAAAAACCTCAATTAACTGCACAGCGCCTGACATGTGTCGGGCGCTTTTTTCTACCGTTTACGGGAGTGCATTTGGAGCATGGCGTGCATGCTGGTAAAATATTAAAAAGTTGATGAAGGAGGTACTATGTCACTGTATCGTCATCTACGTTCTGGTTTGGAATCAGCCCACAAAATTATGCTTGCTGCCTGCGCATTTGTAATGGTATTTGCGCTTCCAGTCATTGCAAAAGCGGATGTTATTTCTACGCCAAGAATTGATAGGTCATCTAGTTTCCTGGTCATGACTGCGATTTCTATTCTTGTAGCAGTAATTGGCTTCATCATGATCATAAGGCGTCGTAGGTAAAACCTTGTCCACAACACAGGAACTTCTCCCCAAAAAAGAAGTCACTACTTTTGCATTTGCGTTATGCCATTTTGTAGTTGACTTTGCATGCGTGTCTACCATGCTCTGCGCGGTAAGCCGAGTGTTGGGAGAGTCTGGCCAGGGTTCGCTTGAATTGGTTGCACTGAGCATTCTGCTTTATGACGTTGTTGCTTTTGCGTTTCAGCTGCCAGTTGGTATTGCCCTGGACAAATTAGATAAAAACTCACTTGCTGCGATGCTCTCATATGCGCTGGCCAGCGGTGGAGTTTTGCTTTCACTTGTTCCTGTTGCGTTATTTGAGTGGCTTGCCGTTCTATTGCTTGCTGTTGGAAATGCGCTTTTCCACTGCGCAGGAGGACTTTGCGTACTTACTATCTCGCAAAAACACGCAGGACCATCGGGAATCTTTATTGCAACAGGCGCGGTAGGAGTATTTTTAGGCACGTTTAGCGCACAGTACGGAAGACTTCAAGTTGCGTTTTCGCTGCTTGTCTTGCTGTTCTTATGCGCAAGCATTACCCGAGTGGTGCAAAAGGTTAATAAAAAGTATTGGAATATACATAACGCTTCCTTTGCCATTCCTGAGTTTTCTTCTCGCACTTTGCTTGCAATCTTCCTACTTTGCTTTGTGGTTGCGCTCAGAAGTTACACTGGTATGGTCATGGCGTTTCCGTGGAAGAGCGAAATGCTCCTGTTGGCTTTAAGCGTTTTTGGTGTATTTGCAGGTAAAGCTCTTGGCGGAATGGTTGCCGACCGTATTGGTTTTAGAACTACAGTGATCTTCTCGCTCATTGCCGCAGCTACTTTATTTGTACCTTCATGGGAGATGCCTCTTATGGGCCTCCTGGCTGTGTTTTTCTTTAATTTTACAATGGCGATTACGCTAGCTTCTTTGGCTAACATTTTGCATGAGGCAAAGGGAACCGCATTTGGCTTGGCTAGCTTCTCTTTGGCAATAGGTGCTTTACCTGCGCTTCTGGGACTTCGCTTGGAGCATCCTTTGGTGCTTTCTGCCATGAGTCTGATTTCGGCGCTTGCTTTGGGTGTAAGTCTGACTTTGGTCAAAGACACCGTGGCCACGGGACCATTTGGTCACGAGCGTATGTTCCAGGCAGCACAAGTTGTTGAGGCTGTAGAGGAAGATAATCTAATCGCAGAGCTATCTGATCAGGTTGATGAGCTTGCGGTTGAAGATGAGTGCACGGCTGAAGACCATCTTGTTGATGAAGACAAACAAGTAGAAGGCTAATGGCATGGACGACCAAATATTTTTGTTGCC
>CALIAD010000025.1 GCA_938041635.1 uncultured Atopobium sp. | reverse complement strand
TAACAACAAAACCCCGCCGAGGCGGGTTTGAAATTCTTATGGACATGGTAGCAAAATTTGAACCTACGACCTTCGGGTTATGAAAAGTGGAGCTAGAAGTTCTGTAAATTCGTCTTCGTCTACCTAATTTAGACACCTTAAACTAAGTGGGTGTTTGCGCCTTTTCGCCTCTCTATCCCAATTAATAATTATTTGACGCTCAAAACAGCTGTTAAAACTAACCGAAGGAAGTAGATGACAGAGCCTTGAAAACGTTTACACAGTCGAAGGCGAGACTTAAAACAGTGGCTTGAAGAAATTCTGAGAGCGAAGCTTCTGAACGCATCTAACTAGTCGCTATGAGGTCTTTCATCATCGTTTTCGGAATTTTCACCCTCAGACTGCTCCCCTTCATCTGCTATTGACGAATGATTGTCCATATCCACTTGAGCACTCTCAGAAAAAATCTTATCTTCGATATCGACGAAATTCGCCACGTTCATTCCCGGGGCAACAACATTGCGATACAAATTATCATAATCGATGCTTGATGCAATACCTGTTGTTATTGATGTGTTATAAAGAGCTTTATGTAAATTACTGTATTGACAAGCTGCGCTTGAAAAGTTCGTACTATAGGTCTGTAGTATTTGTTGAAGCGAACTAATTGTCCCACTTAAATCTATTTGTGCCATCATCTTTGAAATTGACTCGGCAAATCCAGACAGCGCCTTATTTAAGCTTTCGAAGTCGACATGGGTACTGCGGATATAGATTTCCCGCTCCATTTCTTTATTTGCGTTTTCTACAAGCGTTCGTGCATACCTATAATCCCGATACAACATCCGGTGCGCGTGCATTACATCGTTACGATATGACCTAATGAACTCATGCTCCTCTGCGACGGTAGATAGTCTATCATCACTGAAGTAGCGAGACCAAAACGAGTTTTCTTCCATTTGCTCAATGGTCTTAGCAAGGCCTTTTTTCTCAAAGCGTCGGGATTTCTTATCGTTGACCACAATTTTAACCTTGTTATTAAACTCCTGATCAGTAAAAACAATCTCAAACAGCTCTCCTAGCGTCTTTTCTTCAAGCTTGTGAATCAGATCATCATCCAAGGAACCCTTCTCATTGCAAACACCAACAATGAGCAATTCTCTGAATCTTCGTTCAAAAGATGCAATGAGTTCAAAAAGAACTCGATCAAACTTCTCTGAAGGACCGTCTTCGAGCATTAAGACGAAATCACTACACTCGTCCAGTACATTTTCTCTAATCTCAGATAATGTTTTCGCAGCATCAATGCTGTCCGAATCAATTGAAATACTACCAATATACATATCATCCCAGTTGGAAAATTGCTCGACGCTTTTCTCTATTGGCTTATTAAACGGAGCATTAGACCCATCGGGAACAGACAATGCGTCAAAGTCAATCTTTCCCTTCTCACCTTTGATGAGAAACTTTACGCACATCTTACGGATTTTTCTAATTGGTTTTTTCTCCTTCATGATTCCTCATTCAATATGTAGGTTGACAGCTATAAAAACCTCAGCTGTCCTTTTTCTTTTAAATATTTTAGGAGATTTTATATGTTGTTGACATGGTCTTACCATATAAAAACCTTTTCGCCGTTAACGACAAAAGGGATTAACTTATTACTTCTATTTCCAAACCCATACCACCACGATATATACAAAGGTGTATAACGAACCGTAGTTAGAGTGTCCAAATAACAGTAATATCTAAATCAGATTGACTATCAAGCCTTAATCAAAAGAAAATTTAAAACCTATTTTTACTAGTTGAATATAAAGTTTCAGTAAAAGTCAACACCCCCGCCAATGGCGAATCTGAAATTCTTATACTTGTGGAAACAAAATTTAAACCTGCGGCCTTCGGAGTACGAGCAGTGAAAAACTTGCTCACGTTAAGCAAATTGCCAGGCAAGAATTTAAAATTGACACATACCCTAAGACAAACTAAAAAAGAAAAGACCAAGCAGGAAACAAAGTTCCTGCTTGGTCTCTGTAGTACGTATGTTCAAATACATCTATTTCTGAGGATACAGAGCCTCAAGGATCTTCTCGGCAGAATCAAATGCGCGTGGCGAGTAATCGATGTACTCTGAGTATGGAATCTCTACGATGCTCTTGTTGGCAATAGCTGGAACGTTCTGCAGGGAACTCTCGCCCAGAAGGGTGTCTTTAGCTGCGGCGTCAGTTGCTTTATTGCGCTCTGCGGTGACGTAAATAATGACGTCAGGGTTGAACTTAATCAAATTCTCGTACGTCAGGCCGTTTGCAGACTGAGTTGTCGCAGGAGTAGCTCCAAGCTGGTCGATGATAGTAAACTCAAGGCTCTTCTCGCTACCGCCAAAGAGACCAAACGTGCCGTCCTTGAGGTTGGTCATAACCAGCACGGTCTTCTTTGCATCTTTCTCGTGTGCTTTAACGCGCTCGTTAATGGCATCAAGGCGCTTCTGCAGGTCAGCGGTATAGGTGTCGGCATTGCTCTGAACATCAAAAATAGATCCAAGGTTCTTAATATCAGAAATAATTCCGGCAAGCGTTGGATCGCCCTGCTCAGAAGATGCCAGCTGTGTATAGACAGAAATGCCTAGGTCAGCGTAGTCCTTTGGAGAAGTCTGGTCCTTTGAAGTAAAGAGACGAGAGCGTCCCACAATAAGGTTGGGATTAGCGGCAACAACAACCTCGCGCGAGAGGCTCTTCTTATCGCCCAGCTGCTTGATGTTCGCATACTCGTCAGCAATGTCTGAAGGCATTGGCGCATCGGGCTTGATAGTACCAATAATCTTGGAGCCAAGGCCCAGACGCAGCAGAATCTCGGCTGCGGAATCTGTCAAGGTAACAACACTCTCAGGAGCCTTGTCAAACTTGGCCTCAAACTCATTGCCGTCACCGTCATAGAGCTTAAACGATACTGGATAGCTCGTATTGTCCGATTTCTTTTCTTCTGTAGCAGGGGTAGATGGGCCAGACGTTGCATTGTTGCACGCAGTAAGACCCAGTCCAGCAGCAGTTGCAGCAAATCCTGCCGCAATGCTCAAAAAATTCCTTCTCGTAAAGAGATTTGAACTTACACGAGGATCCATCGGATATCCTTTCATTCATCTGTTGATACTCAACAGGCGATTAATACACGTAATCAATGCTGATACCATTTCCAGCAGTTGATGGCCTCACCGCACCCTCAACGCCATACACATCAGCAAGTAACTCAGGGGTCACAATGTCCTCAGGTGTTCCCTCAGAAACAATGGAACCCTCTTGTAAGAAATACAGGCGGTCAACATAGTGAGCTGCCATCACAATGTCATGCAAAACAGCCAGACAGCTGATACCAAGGTTGCGAACAAGTCGCAAAATATCAATCTGATACGTAATATCAAGGTGATTAGTAGGCTCATCAAGCACCAGAAACTCTGGTTCCTGTGCCAGTGCACGTGCCAGCATTACACGTTGTTTCTCGCCACCTGAAAGCGTGGCAAACGAGCGGTCTTCAAAGCGAGAAAGGCCAACTTTCTGAATAACGTCGGAAACGATTTCCTCGTCGTGGTCGGTTTCTTTTGATAGCGCCGACTGATGAGGACTGCGTCCAAGCGACACAATCTCTCGAACGGTAAAGTCAAAGGACAGCGAGTTAAACTGGCTTACCACTGCAACTTTACGGGCAAAATCACGACGTGATATTTCAGTGGCGTCGCGCTCGTCCCACAAAATCTGGCCGTCATAGCGATGACCAAGGCCATAAATTGCTCGTAAAAGCGTAGACTTGCCTGATCCATTAGGGCCAAGGATACCCACAAACTCGCCATCTTTCACGTTGAGCGAGACGTCCTTTACGATTTGCTTGTTATGAATGGCGACCGACACATTTTGCACGTCAAGGCGCATGTTACTCACCATCCCTAAAGCTGTAGTTGCGTGCGACCATTATGTAGACAAAGAACGGCGCGCCTACAACGGCGGTCAGGATACCAATAGGAACTTCGGCGTTGCCCAGGATGGTTCGAGCACAAGCATCTGCCCAAAGAATGAAGATAGCTCCAAGTACCAGCGCAGTTGGCACCAGCCTTCGGTGATCGGACCCAACAAACGAGCGCGCAATATGCGGGATGATAAGACCAACAAAACCGATGGTTCCCACCGATGAAACCAGCGTGCCAACCATGAGCGCAGAAATGGTCAAGTATGCCCATCTGCACAAATTGGTATTGAGACCAAGCGTTGTTGCAGCCTCGTCTCCCATCAGAAGCACGTTGAGAGAGCGG
This sequence comes from uncultured Atopobium sp., assembly GCA_938041635.1. Classification (GTDB taxonomy): domain Bacteria; phylum Actinomycetota; class Coriobacteriia; order Coriobacteriales; family Atopobiaceae; genus Lancefieldella. Next base: position 7,378 of record CALIAD010000025.1, on the reverse strand, counting down.
AACTGCGTTAAGAAAAACACACTGACGAGAAGTACTACAACAACGGAAACGCCAACATTTCCCCAGCTTGCTCGTGCCAAAGAGCCCATGGTCCAAAACTTCAGATCCATCATGCCCTCAGCGTTAGCGGCAATAGTGATGATGAAATTAGAAAGAGCTGTGAACAGAGCGTTCAAAATCATGCCCGAGAGAACAAGCTTTGATGACGTCATATGGCCGCCGGTAGATGCCAGCAACAAAACGCCAATCGTGGCTATTGTTGAGCCAATAAACGAGAACAGCGGCACCGAAGAAATTCCCACAACGTGTACCGCGCCGGCTCCAAGCATGATGGCACAGGTGGCTCCGCACGAAGCACCTGATGAAATGCCCAAAATATACGGTTCAGCCAAGGTATTTTGAACTGACGCTTGCATGACAACACCCGAAAGCGCAAGGCCAGCTCCGGCTACCACACCTAAGATGATACGGGGAAAGCGCAGCGACCAAACGACCTTCTCGACAGGTCCTCCTGCAGCTAGAGCCTCTGGTAGCGGCATGCCAAAAAGATGGTGCATCAGCACGGCATATGCGTCTTGCAAGGACACGCCGATGGCGCCCATCGTTGAAGTTATTACAATGCTCGCCGCCAGAATTGCGACAAGAACTCCCATGAAAAGACGGAACGGTCCGGCTTTTCTTATCATACGTTACCCCTCTAAAGTGACGCTGCGTTTTTGCGTACAACATACAACGTACAATGCGCGTTACACAGAAGCAGCGGAATTTTTGAAAGTTAACTATATCTTACTTTTTAAGTTGTGAGAAGACTTCGAGTTGAGAAATGCTTAAAATACCTACATCCCTCTGTGGGATGCTCTCCGCGAGGCGGCTACTGCGAGACGACTCCGGTACCAACAGGCAATAACAGACGAGGTCAGACGAGGAACTTTATGGATTTATCAGCTTTACCAGACAGCACAATCACTATCGGAGAGCGCTCCGAAGTTCCTGGTCTTCTTGTTGTTCTCCATGGCTCGCTGCTGATGCCAAAGATAGCTGCGCTTCTTGCTTCCGGGAAACTTGACGCGACCAAGCTCCCCCAATGCCTTGTCATTACTGCGCCGTCTAATCAAGATTGCTATTCCCCTTGGCCAGTGGCAAGCGTGCGAACAGAAGCTCCAAATTTTGGAGGATTTGGACGAGAATTTCTTTCTGATGTCGTACTTCCAGCTGTCGAGAAATACGCTGCTCTAGCTACTCATACCGAAGAGGATACGTGTCCTCTTACCTTGCTAGGTTATTCTTTGTCGGGTCTGTGCAGCCTCTTTGAGATGCAGACAACCTGCCACTTTGACCAGTATCTTCTGGCTAGCCCAAGTACGTGGTTTCCCGATTTTGTTGAAACTTTTGATACCAGCCATGTGCGTTCGAACATTCGCTGGTGCATTGCAAGCGGAGAAAACGAAGGTAAAAACCATCCTGAGCCCCTGCGCTCAGTGAGGCAGACAACAGATGCACTGGTTGATAAGCTGGCGGCTGCTGCTCCGAAGTATCAACGTATGTTGGATTCTTACGATCATCACAAGGGTCTTGAGCTGAGATTGCAGCGTTTGCTGAACTTTGGCTTTGATGCGTAGAGAGCCGTTTTTCTGAGGAGAGACGATTTTATGCATGAAGACGATCTGTCTTCCCTGCTGCGACAACTGGCCGAAACGGCTTTCCCAGCCTCTAATAATTGCTAACAAAAAACCCGCCGATGGCGGGTTTGAAATTCTTATGGTCGCGGGGGCAGGATTTGAACCTACGACCTTCGGGTTATGAGCCCGACGAGCTACCAGACTGCTCCACCCCGCAATGCATGCGCTTATGCGCGGACAAGTACTATACCTCGCGGCACTCTCTACGTCAAGCAAGATTGACGATTTTCTCGCCATAAAGGTATAAGGCTTGCGTACAAGAGCCAAGAAAATTGCACTGTCGCCAGCACAAGTAGGGTCAGACAGCTAAACTATTTATACTGTCTTAAGGGCGCGCTGTGCTTGCGCCAAACAGCTATAGAAGGACTTTTGAGGATGACATTACACGAGCTCCTGGCGCTCTTTACCAGCAAGAACATCGAGTACACTACTGCGCATCTTGACGCGGTGGATCAAAACGCACAGCTTACCGATGTTGCAAGCGATTCTCGTGAGGTCACCTTCGGTTCGCTGTTTGTCTGCAAGGGCGCGAGTTTCTCGCCAGCGTATCTGGCAAGCGCGGTGGAGGCTGGGGCTGCTGCGTACCTCTGCCAGCAGTCGCTCTCGGAGGAATTGCAGGCAGTGGCGCCAAACGTAGCCGCTATTTGCGTGGATGACGTGCGCCTTGCCATGGCCTACGCGGCTGCAGGCGTTGCGGGACATCCCGACAAGAAACTCACCACCATCGGTATTACGGGCACTAAGGGTAAGTCTACCTGCTCGTATATGCTGCGCGCCATCCTTGACGGCGACGAGCCGTACTCCAGGTGCGGCGTGATTGGCGGCATCGAGGTCTTTGACGGCAAGGACACTCAACCCGCGCACAACACCACGCCCGAGGCTCCTGAGCTGTGGCGCCATCTCAAGCACGCTGCGGACGCTGGCCTCCCCTACGTTGACATGGAGATTTCCAGCCAAGGACTCAAGTACGACCGCACGGTTGGCCTTAACCTGAGCGTCGCGGTGTTCTTAAACATTGGAACCGATCACATTTCCCCTGTTGAACACCCTACTTTTGAAGATTACTTTGAGAGCAAGCTGAAGATTTTTGATCTTGCTCGCGTGGCCGTTATCAACAAGAACACCATGATGTTTGACCAGGTCATGGAGCGTGCACAGAAGTGCGAGAAGGTCCTGACTTTCTCCACAACCGATTCCGACGCAACCGTTTGGGCGGACGAAATCACCCCTCACCAGGGCATGGTCACGTTTACCGTGCACACGCCAACCTGGACCGGTGCTGCCGCGCTTCCCATGTCCGGCCTCTTCAACGTGGAGAATGCTCTTGCGGCAATCACCGTTGCCGACTACCTGGGCATTCGCGAGAAGGACGCCGTGCTTCCGCTGATGAACGTTAAGGTGCCAGGCCGCATGGAGCTCTTGAGCTCGCCCGACAACAAAGTAACGGGCTTGGTCGACTACGCCCACAACAAGCTTTCCTACCAGAAGCTTTTCTCGTCAACATCCAAGGAATTCCCTGGTTATGGCCGCTATGTGGTCATGGGGGCCGTTGGCGGCAAGGCGTACAACCGTCGCCAAGAGCTGCCAGAAGAGGCGGCCAAATGGGCGGACTTGATGATTTACACCACCGAGGACTGCAACATGGAAGATCCTGCGGTGATTTGCGCTCAGATGGCCGAGGCCACGCCCGAGGGTGCCGCGCACAAGATTATCCTCGACCGTTACAACGCCATTTACGAGGCAGTTTCCGCAGCTTACGACGACCCTCGCCCGGCGCTGGTGTACTTGCTGGCTAAGGGTGACGAGCCGTTCAACATTATCGGCGGCAAGCACGTTCCGTGGATGACGGATGCCGCCGCGTTCAAGGCCGCTGTCCGAGCCAAGCTGGACGAGCGTGCCGGTCGCGCCGCGCGCGGGTAGCGCGGGTAGCGGCGGTAAGCGCGACCTCCGCAGGTAGGTGCGCCCCGCTGGTGCGAGTCATGTTGCTGCAAAGGTTGGCGAAACAGGTCATGTTGCTGCAAAGGTTGAGGGAGCAGGTCAGGAAAACGCAGATGAGCTGGCGGACGATGGTGCTTCGATTCAGATAATCCTTGAGCCACGTATGATCGAAAAGAATAGCGTGCGATTTTTGGGCCACTAGTCAGTTTCTTGCATATTTGAGTGTTTATATTCATTCTGATGTATACGTAATTTTTGACCTCAAAATTATGTGCCGAAAAAGGTAAAAAAGCCGTTTAGTTGGAAATGAAAATTAAAAATTAGACGTTTTATCTCCAACTAAGACGATTTTTTACCTCCTCAAAAACTTTTATCTGGGCAAACACTGTATGCAGAAAAATGAAATCTCCAACTAAACGCATTTTTTACCACTTTGGCGTGCGGGCGCAGTTACGTCCCAAATTACTCAGACATGGCGAGAGAATCAGGCTCCATGAGAGCTCTCATGAAGGGGCTTTCGAAATCAGCTTCGGACATACTTCAAAGCGCGCCTGAAAAGTGCAAAGAATCTGTATTTCAGATACAGATTCTTTGACGAAATCAGGCAAATCCACAGTTTCTTTTACGTTTTCAGGCAAACGTTACAGATTCTTTGCAGAAATCAGGCGCGCGCCGAACACACCGCTGCCTGGCGAGAAACCCGTCCACTAGCAGCGGTTACGCACAAGAAAGCCCGGTACCCACATGAAGTGGATACCGGGCGGAAGGCACGTTTTCGCAGCTAGCGCGGTTGCGCCGTGCGGCGCTCGCGGTCGCGACGTGTTACTCGTTGTCGCCGGCGGTTGCCTGAGTTGCGGAGATTGCCTGATCAGCATCGGAAGCGTCTGGCCAAGACCAGTCGGTAAATGCTGGGTGATCATAGCCCTTCTCGACAGCAAACTCGAAGGCCTCGGTGCGGAACTTCTCCCACTCGTCGATCTGATCTGCCCACTTCTGAGCGTCAATCATGCGGAGAGCGTCAGCAGCAAGTGCCCAACGGTCCATGTTATTCAGGCGCAACATGTCGTAAGGAGTTGTGGTGGAACCCTGCTCCTCGTAGCCGTGAACGTTGAAGTTGTCGTGGTTTGGACGGTTCCAAATCAAACGACGGACGGAACCAGCGTAAGCGTGGAACGCGAAGAGAACTGGCTTGTCTGCGGAGAAGAGCTTGGTGAACTCCTCGTCGGAGAGAGCCTCGTTGTTCTCGGAAGCATTCTGAATCTTGAGCAGGTCAACAACGTTGACAAAGCGAGCCTTAATGCCTAGCTTACCAAGCATGTCAAGAGCTGCAAGGAGCTCCTGAGTTGGGACGTCGCCGCAGGATGCGAGAACAATGTCCTCCTCGCCAGCCTCAGCGTTGGAAGCCCACTTCCACTCCTTAGCACCAGCTGCAAGCTCCTCGCGAGCCTCGTCGAGAGTTACCCACGTTGGAGCAGGCTGCTTACCAGCGAAGATTGCGTTGATGCAGTTTGTGGAGGTGTAGCACTTCTCGCCAACTGCAAGCAGGAGGTTAGCATCTGCTGGGAAGTAGATGTTGGTGATGTGGTCGTTGTTGAAGCTCTTGTTAAGCATGATGTCAACAAAACCAGGATCCTGGTGAGAGAATCCGTTGTGGTCCTGGCGCCAAACGTGGCTGGAAAGGACCAGGTTGAGAGCGGAGATAGGCTTGCGCCATGGAATGTGGCGGACGGTAGCCTCGAGCCACTTAGCGTGCTGGTTGATCATGGAGTCAACGATGTGAACGAATGACTCGTAGCTAGACCAGATGCCGTGGCGGCCGGTCAGGGTGTAGCCCTCAAGCAGGCCCTCGCACTGGTGCTCGGAAAGCTGCTCGATAACGTTACCAACTGGGGAGATGTGCTCGTCGTTCTCGAAGTCGTCGTTGAAGCCGCCGAACCACTGCTTGTCGGTTACCTGGAAGGAAGGCTGCAGGCGGTTGGAAGCGGTCTCGTCAGGTCCGAAGATACGGAACTCGGAGCGGTTGCTGTTGATGAGCTCAGCGGTGTACTCGCCAAGGACGCGCGTTGCCTCAGTAGCACCAAAGCCGTGGCCCTTCTCGGCAACTGGGATCTCGTACTTCTTTGCGTCAGGAAGGACGAGGTTGCGGCGGATTGCGCCACCGTTTGCGTTAGGGTTAGCGCCGAGGCGGAGGTCGCCCTTAGGCATGAAAGCGGTGACCTCTGGACGGATTGCGCCCTTCTCGGTGAAGAGGGTCTCTGGCTTGTAGGAGCCCATCCAGTCGCGAAGAACCTGGAAATGAGCCTCGGTGTCGCGAGCGGATGCCAGTGGAACCTGGTGTGCGCGCCAAGAGCCCTCGGTCTTCTTGCCGTCGATGTAAGGAGGGCAAGTCCAACCCTTAGGGGTGCGGAAGATGATCATTGGGTAGTAAGGGCGGGATGCGTCACCTGCGGCTGCGCGAGTCTTGATAGCGCAGATCTCGTTGAAGACGGCCTCGAGAAGAGCTGCGAAACGACGGTGGATGGATGCGTGGTCCTCGTCGTCGAAGCCTGCAACAAAGTTGTATGGGTGGTAGCCCATGCCGCGGAAGAACTCGTCGCGCTCACCGTCGGAAATACGAGCAAGGATGGTTGGGTTAGCAATCTTGTAGCCGTTGAGGTGCAGGATTGGGAGAACAATGCCATCGGTCAGTGGGTCCATGAACTTGTTGGTCTGCCAAGAAGTTGCAAGTGGGCCAGTCTCTGCCTCGCCGTCGCCGACAACAGCGACTGCCAGCAGGGATGGATTGTCCAGGACGGCGCCGTATGCGTGGGACAGGGTGTAGCCCAGCTCGCCGCCCTCGTGGATGGAGCCTGGAGTCTCAGGTGCGTAGTGGGAAGGAATTCCGCCTGGGTAAGAGAAGCGACGGAAGAACTTCTGGAGGCCCTCTTCATCGTCGGTAATGAATGGGTAGGTCTCGCGATAAGTGCCGTCGAGCAGGGACTGTGCGGTACCTGCAGGTCCACCGTGACCAGGGCCCATGAGGAAGATGGTGTTCTGGTTATGGTCGCGGATGAAGCGGTTGACGTGGCCAAACAGGAAGTTTAGGCCTGGGGTGGTTCCCCAGTGGCCAACCAGGCGATGCTTAACGTCCTCGCGAGAGAAACCGTCCTTCATAAGAGGGTTGCTGCGAAGATAAATCTGACCAACAGACAGGTAGTTAGCTGCGCGCCAATACCTATCGACGCCGGCAAGCTCGTCCTCAGATACAGGCTGATTCAGGGTCTGCCAAGGTGTGCCGTACACGGGCTGAGCCATGTGCTCCTCCTTTTCTTGGGCTGCCGCCTGCGCGTTTACGCAGGTTAGGCAACCTCGTTGCTTCCATCACCTGAGCGAGTGTTTTGTTCGCCGTCCGTGAAAGCGTACGTGTAGCCACATTTTGTGCTGTGCACGCAAAGTACGTGCGCATTTCTGCGCAGGTACACCGCTTTTAGAGCGGACATTCCCGCCTTGCGACGAGAGCTAGAGCGAACATAACAACACATACATAACAGTATGATGCTTCGGCTATGTTTCAAATACTACTCTAAGTGATAAAACGTTTTATCAAGATGAGATTTCTGGAAAATTCTTTCCGGGGAGGCTTTTAAGGCGTCTTTCGATCAGCAAAACGATCCCCCAACAGTACCCAACAGTACCCACGATGCCGAAATTTGCCCAAAATGGTGCCCAAGTGGTAAAAAATGCGTTTAGTTGGAGATTTCATTTTTCTGCATACAACGTTT
>CALIAD010000024.1 GCA_938041635.1 uncultured Atopobium sp. | reverse complement strand
GCTGACGTTGTATGGGACCAACCCGATGAGGAATTACTTTTAAAGTTTTCAATTCCCTTTAATTCAAGAAAGCTTGAAAAAGAAGGTAAAATAACCATAGATCCAGCATATGGATATGAATTTAGCCATACCTTAGAAGCTCAGATTAGAGGACAACTTAAAAATGGCCTTGCTATGATTGATTTTTATGAGTCATGTGATAAAAGGAATCGATTATCACAGTATGGGAATGACTATATTGCAACGCTCTGCATCAAGCTCTAATTTTATAGAGTTCTCTTCAGGACAGCCTGGACAACCTCAGAATCAAAGTCTCCCTGAGCCTCTGTAAGCGCCTCTAAGAGCTGAGCTACGCCTTCCTCATACACGCTAGGCAGCAGATACTTCGAGACAGCCTTAGCCTCGTCAGTGCCGTTTACCATGCAGCATGAGTGATGAGCAATCTTAAGAAGGTCCAGATCGTTTTCGGAATCGCCGCACACAATAACTTCTTCTGGCTTAAGACCTATAGTCTCAATGAGCTTCTCGAATCCCTGTGCCTTATTCCAGCCACGATAATTGATGTCAAACCAACCAATATAGGGAGAAACCAACTCAACCTCTGGAACTGCACTGGTAACAGCCTCATAGATCTCTTGCTGGCGCTTTTCATCTTGAGGGAAGAGTAGACCTCCCGCATACATAGGGACATCTCTTGGAACGGACTGTGGTCCAAGTCCTGGTACAAACGTGTTAAATGAGGCCGCAAGGTGATCTACCACCTCTTGAGTAGTGTCAACTATTTTCCAACAAGAGGTAAATGACGTGTCAAGAGGCTGCTCAAGCGGACCTTCTGCGTAATAGGTAAGCAGGCAATCCTGCATTGGAGAAATGACCTCGTAGATCTTCTCCATCATCTCGTAAGTAAATTTTTTTGTGAAAATGAGCTTGCCATTAAAGTAGAGAATCTTTCCACTTGAAAACACGCCAGTATCAGTTAGAGAAACATCTGATTTGAGATAAGAAAGTGCATCATAAACTGGCCTTCCGGTAGAAAGACCAAACGCGATACCTGCGGCTTTAAGATTATTAATTGCCTGATGAGTTCTTTGTGAAATAGCTGGAGTGTCGGCAGGTTTTAACGTTTGGTCCATATCGGAAAGAACAAGCTTAATCATCAGGGCTCCCAAGATACGTGTGCTAAGTGAGTGTTTTGTTAATTCTACCAGCAAGAGTAGGGAAACGCATAAAAATTGCCGTTATTATTACGTTATTAACTTAAAACTACGAGATTAGTAGAGGTCCATGAATATTTACGACCACTTTGCTCACGAGGATGAATATCCAGAGCTCAACATAGAGGCAATGTCTGAGAGACTTGCAAAGGCGCTATCTTTTAAGACGGTGTATACCAACGCAGAGACAACCGATTGGTCTCAGTTTGGCGGTCTTCAACAGCACATTGTTGATAGCTTTCCGTATGTTATGACCGCAGCCTCTAACGTTGAAGTGGTAGGCCACTCGCTCCTCATTGAGATTCCAGGATCCAATCAAGAGCTCCCTGCATTGATGCTTATTGCTCACCAGGATGTTGTTCCTGTTGTTGCTGGTACAGAAGACGCATGGACGCACGATCCCTTTGATGGAGATGTCGACGACACGTACATTTGGGGACGTGGCGCGCTTGATATCAAAGACATGCTTATGGGTGAGCTTGAAGCACTTGAGTATCTGCTTTCACAGGGTTTCTCGCCAAGGCGCTCTATTTATCTGGCATTTGGCGAAGACGAGGAGGTCTTGAGTCACGGCGCCACCAAGCTTGCAGAGGTCATGGCCTCTCGAGAAATGCGTGCAGCTTGCCTCTTGGACGAGGGCACCACTACGTTTTTTGATGGCAGCGCCTACGGTGCGCCCGAGGCTACCGTGGCCGACATCTGTATCTCGCAAAAGGGCTTCTTGAACGTTAAGCTTACTGCGCCTGGTCACGGCGGACATTCCTCTAATCCGTTTGGTGGAACTTCACTTGAGCATTTGAGCTGTGCACTTGCTGCTCTTTCTAAGGCTAAACCTCAACCTGAGCTTAATGACATTGTTAAAGAAACCTTCAAGGTTCTTGCGCCAGAAATCACCGAGGAGCCTTTTGCTTCGTTGGTACATGACGTAGATACCAATGCAGATAAGATTGCACTGGCTGCAGCTCAAATTAAGGAACTTTATCCGTTTGTAACCACTACGTACGCTTTCAACATGCTTGAGGGTTCAAGTAGTGCGGCTAACGTTATGCCTGGTAATGTCAGCGCAACTATCAACATAAGGCTGCTCCCTGGTGTGAGTGTTAAAAAAACCGTTGAACACATTACACAGGTGGTAGCTCAGGTTGACCCTTCCATTAAGGTTGAGGCTTTGCATTCCACTCCTGCGGGAAGAATTGATTCTCCGACTGGTGCTGGCTATCATGAGCTCAAGGCCATTATGGAGCACTACCATCCAGGTGTTACCTTTGTTCCGTCCTTTGTGTGTGGTGGCACCGATTCTGTCCGCTACGAGGGAATTTGTGATTCTATTCTGCGCATTTGTCCTTTTAGGCCAACGCCAGAAGATGAGGCAAACGGCGTTCATGGCATTGATGAACGTATCGAGAAACGCGTGTATGCTCAGGGCGTCCGTGTTCTTGTGTCCTTTGTTAAACAAATGTGCGAATAATTTGCTATCGCGCAACTTACGTTAAAATAGACGCATGTTATGTTCTACAAAAAGGGGAGAGAAACGTTGCAAACTAGGCAGCAGCTAGCTAATCAAGTAGCATCCCAAATTAAAGAAGCAGCAGACGCCGATGCAGCAAAGGCGCAGGCAGAGGGAACTATTACTGATCCAGTTGGTAGTTCTAACAACCCTTCCAATGCAATTTTTACTGTTGCAAACGTCATTACTTTTTGCAGATTGATTCTTACGATTGTCTTTCTAGTGCTCTTCTCAACAGGTGGAAATCGTTGGGTAGCACTTGGCTGTTATGTAACTGCAGCTGTTACTGACTTCCTTGACGGCCAGATTGCTCGTAGAACGCAAACCGTAAGCTGGCTGGGAAAAATCATGGATCCTATCATGGACCGAGTCCTTCTTATCACAGGCGTTCTTGGCCTCTTGATTATTGGTGAGCTCCCTCTCTGGATCCCGCTGTTTGTTATTGGTCGAGATGTTTACCTTACTTTTGGCGCACTTGCTGTTCGCAAATTCCGCAGGCGTCCTATTGATGTTGTCTTTGTTGGTAAAGCTGCAACTGCCTTTTTGATGACTGGTTTTAGTCTGCTTCTTCTGGGCATTCCAGTTGTATCCGGCCTTGGCCTGGTCAACGTCAGTTGGCTTCCAGGTCTTAACTCTGAGAGCAGCGCACTCGGTATCTTCTTTGTGTATATAGGAATTGTTTTCTCGGCAATTACTGCAGTTGTTTATACTGGTGAAGCGGCTAAAATAGTTAAAGATAGTAAAAATACTCAAGCATAAGTTAGGTTGTTTATGACTTTCCTTAAGCACAACCATGTTTTTTTGCGCCAGCTCTCTGATAAGATGCTGGCTTTTCTTGTTAGCTTGCTGCTTGTTTTTGTTTTAGCTGCTCCTTTTGCTCCTGTAACTACGGTTTTGGCAGAAAATATCTCATCTCACAAGTCTTCTGTAACAGATGAGCCAAAACTTACCGAGGCAACTACTACCATTGTCACCGATGCTCAAGGAAACGTTCTCTGGAGCAAAAATCCAGATCAAGAGCTTCCTATGGCATCCATTACCAAGGTTATGACAGCAATTGTTGCACTTGATTCGGGCGTTAACCTTGATGAACCCTGCAAGATCTCCGTTCCAGATCTTGAAGAAGGATCGCAGGTAGCAGGCTTGACCTCGGACGATACTCCAACACTTAGACAGCTGATCATGATGATGCTGGTGTATTCGGCAAACGATGCGGCTTATAACATTGCCATCAACGTATCCGGCTCTCAGCAGGCCTTTGTTGATCAAATGAATAAGAAAGCCGCTGAGATTGGCATGACTCACACGCAGTTCCAGAATCCTCACGGCCTCGATGCTGATGGTCACTATTCAACCGCGCGAGACCTTGCTCTGATGGGTCGCTATGCGCGCGAGCACTATCCACTCATTGCAAGCGCAGTGCACACCAGGTCATACACCACAACGGTGGGAGGGGAGCAGCGTACGTTCCACTCAACCGATGACCTTATGGACTCCTACCGCGGTCTTCTCGGCATTAAGACAGGCGCTGAAGACTCTGGTACTGCCTTCTTGGGCGCTTCAAAGCGTGGAAACATTACGCTCTACACCTGCGTGCTTGGTTGCGAGACTACACAGGGTCGTTTTGACGATACTGCCATTCTGATGAACTGGGCTTATCGCAATTACAATCGCGTAAGCATCCAGCAAACTGACCAGATTGTGCAGGTTCGTACGAGCGAGGATAACTTTTTGCTTTCTGCAGTAGTTAAACCATCAACTTCCACTACGTATATGGCATGGCCTGGCTCTAAAGACTTCACCTACCAGACCTCTATGCTTTCTCCCAACTATCCAGTAGCCAACAACCAGCTGATTTCTTCAACTGACTGGTCTCAGGATTCCGCGCAGGTAGGCACCACCATGACCCAGGCGCACCTTACGCTGTGGACTATTCCAGCCTACAACCTCTTTGACCTGTATTCGGTTGCTCCGTATCTCTTTGGGAGAAACTAATGTCTGAGCAGAAACGCTCTATCCTTCATACCGAGCTTGAGTATCTTGGCGCACAATTCTCAACCTCAACTGAAGGCTTCAACTTAGCCCAATCTTTCTATGGCGAGAAACCCCTTGAGGAAGCTCTGAAAGATTGCGCTCTTATTGACCTGAGTGGTATCGGCTACACGCTGGTGAGTGGTACATCAGCTCAAAATTTTGTGGAAGCTGTCTTTGCAGGTAAACAGCTTGAGGTAGGAGAGACTTCATTTGAGTGTGCACTTACGGGAGACGGATCCCTATCTTCCATCGGTCTTCTCGCGCGCTCTGGTCAAAACGAGTACGTGGTACTTGATGCATCTGAGCGCTCTCTTGTTCTAGACGAGTGGCTTTCTATCATTGCGTCAGTCGAGCAAAACGGTGTAACTCCTTATGCAGAAGTGTCTTTGGAAGATGCAACTCCGCTGCTTACTCCACTTCTTCTTGCTGGTAAAAAGGCCAAGAAGGTCCTTATGGACTACCTGGGAGAACAGAAGCTTCCAGAAGACTCAAAACTTTGTAATCTTATGCTTGACCAAACAATCCCAGCACTTGTAGCCAATGTTTCAACTAAGAAAGTACCTGCATATCTGATTATGGTCCCACCGGTACATACGGTAATTCTTTTTAGAAGCTTGCTTTCTTTTGAAACAGTCCATCCTCTTGGACATAAGCAACTCATTGAAGGCCTAAAAACATATCTTCCATGGTTTTCAGAACTTGCAAGTAACACTAAAGTAGTAGTAGCTAAAGATAAACTTGAGGGTTGGGGTTTACTCAGAGCCTCTGATAATTTCATTGGCGCAAGGGGTGATCTTCTATGAAATATGCAATTAATGCAGTAGGTGTTCCTGCTCCTATGGGACCATACTCTCAGGGTACTACTGCAGGTAGATTGGTATTTGTAACTGGTCAAATTGCGGTCTCTGCAGAAGACCCAAAGGAGCTAATTGACGGAGGGATTGAAGAGCAGACTACTCGTGTCATTCATCTTGCTCAGTCAATCCTTGCAGAGGCAGGATGCACGCTCTCTGATGTAGCTCAGACAACCATCTACCTTGCTGATATCAATGATTTGCCTAAGGTAAACGAGATTTATAGGCAGTACTTTGTTCTTCCTGCACCTGGCAGGGCAGTTGTTGAGGTTTCTGCGTTGCCACTCGGTGCGCTCATCGAAATGGACTGCATTGCGTGTCGTTAAGCGTTATTATTATCATGTAACCAAATTAAGGAGAAACCATGTCAACTGACGACATCAAACAGCAGTCACCAGACTCAACAGAGATTTTCCGCATGCCATCAGCTGACGCTACGGTTCCAGACCTTATGGCTCAACAAAAGCCAGCTCACCCTGTCCTTACTATTGTCAAGGGACCACAGACTGGTCAGACTTTTGAGCTCAATTTACCTCAGATTTCTCTTGGCAGAGACCCAAAGAGCAGTGTTTTCTTGAACGACATGACAGTTTCCAGAAATCATGCCACCATTGATCTCTCTAATCTTGCTCTTGGTTATGCAACTATTGAAGACCTTGATTCTCTCAATGGTACCTGGGTTGATGGTGCCATTATTAACAAGGCTACCTTGCGTGATGGCTCAACTATTCAGATTGGTACCTTCCGCATGGTCTTCCATACCAGCAGAGTTTCAGCTTAAGGTTAAAGGATAGCTTTATGGCTGATTCAGGCTTTCTTACCATTGGTAAAGTAGTCAAGAAATTACAGACTCTCTATCCTGACTTGAGTGTTTCTAAAGTCAGATATCTGCAGGATGAAGGCTTGCTTACTCCTACTAGAACTGCTGGTGGCTATCGCCTGTATTCCCAAAAAGACGTTAAGCGACTTGAGACTATTCTGTATCTGCAGAAAAGCCGTTTTATGCCGCTCTCAGTTATTAGAGAAGAACTTGATAGGCAAGATAAAAACCCTGAGGCTGAACAACAGGTCAAAGCTCAGACTGATGATGCAACTGGAGCTAAGGCTCAGGCTGCACCTGAAGATCAAAGTTCTTCTCGCCAGGCTCAACCTCAGCTTGATGGAAAGCAAGTGTCTCAGGCAATTCTTGGTGCCACGCATGCTGATGCCATTGTGGTACCTGTAGATGACCCTGAGGTTGTTCAGAAATATCACGCTATTGATCGCATCCCAGAAATTGTGGGATGCTCTGTAGGCTTTGTTCGTCAGCTTTCCGAAGCAGGCGTTATTGCTTTAAAGCGCTCTCCTCATGGTAGAGACCTTGTAGATGGCAAGGACCTTACGCTGATTCGCCTTTGTAGCGAACTTCGTCACTTTGGTTTTGAGCCCAAGAACCTGCGTCAATACGTTATGGCTGCGAACCGAGAATCTAGTATGTTTGCCAAGTCGCTTGTCGTATACGCTAAAAAAGGCGGGGGAGTTGAAGTTGACCATACTGACGAGACTCGTCAGAAGTTTATGGCTGCTCTGACCCGCATGTTAGGGCTCACCAATGCGGTTAGAAATGAACTTATCACTAAATTAGTTCGTGAATCTTTTAAGGATATGCATCTAGACGAGTAATCTAGGTATATATAACTATTCATTGATTTTGATATTGAATGTGAGGACATTGTGTCTACGTATGATTATGAGAGTCATATCATTAGCATTCCTGATTATCCAGAGCCAGGCGTTATCTTTAAAGATGTAACTCCACTTTTTAAAGATCCTGAGTGCTTCCACGCAGTTGTTGATGACATTGCAGAGCACTTTGCTGATGCAGGAATCACCAAGGTTATTGGTGCTGAGGCTCGTGGTTTTCTTGTTGGAACCCCTGTAGCCTACAAACTGGGCGCAGGCTTTGTTCCTGCTCGTAAGCCAGGCAAGCTGCCTCGTGAGGTCTACGCACAGGCTTATGACCTGGAATACGGTACCAGCGAGCTTCAAATTCACACCGATGCTCTTACCCCAGACGACGTTGTCCTTATTGCGGATGACCTGGTTGCTACTGGTGGCACTTGCGTTGCTTGTGCGCAACTTGCCGAGAAGGCCGGTGCAAAAGTAGCGGGCTTTGCGTTTGCGCTTGAGCTTTGCTACCTGCACCCAAGGGAGATTATTGGCAAGTGCTTTGACCAAGAGGTCTACACCCTTATCAAGGTTCAATAAGCTAAATCACTTACATTAGACTTACTTTAACCTGACAATTTTGGCTGACAAGACTACGTGCTTGTCGGCCATTTGTCTTATTTACATAAGCATTTTGTTAATCAAAGTAAACTTGTTTGCAATACATAGAATTTCTCCATAATTGCAGGTCAAAGATAAATTTATGCAATGATATTTGCCCGCTCCATGCTATATAACTGCACAAATAGTCATTGGAATTTGTATTAAATGTCATTTTCGGGGTAAACTATTCAAATACTCGATAGGGTAGCTTCCTAATAACAAGGGTTTCTCGCTAAGAAATCGGCGAGTTGACTTTGATTTTTTATCAAATGAGCTATCCTAGATGGCAAAGCAAAGCAACACGTTGCCCAATTGATTTCGTGCTTTGCGGAAGGAGCTTATATGTCACAGCGCCGATCTTTCACAAGACGAGACGCTCTCTTATTTGCAGGTCTTGGTGTAGCTACTACGCTGCTTACCCCAGCCAAGCTATTCGCAGACCCACAAAGCGATCTTGAGGCCGCATCTGCCCAGCTAGACTCTCTTGGTGCAGCTCTTGCAGAGGCCATGGATAACCTTAACGAGAAAACCTATGCACTTGACGCCACCAACAACAAGATTGGTGAGGTTCAGGAGCAGATTGCAGAGACTACAGACCAGCTCAATAAGCAGCGTCTTGTCCTTTCTGCAGCTATGAAGAGTGCTTATAAGGCGGGCCCACAGGAGACTTTGGACTTCCTCCTTGGAGCATCCAGCCCAGAGGACTTTGTCAGCCGCGTCTACTATATGGACCGCACCAGCAAGCAGGAGGCTGACTCCATCAATACCGTCAAGGCTCTTGGTGACCAGCTTCAGGCTCAGCAGCTTGAGCTTCAGGCTGAGCAGGAGAACCTTCAGGCTCAGGTCGCTGAGATGAAGACCACCGCAGATGGTCTTCAGAGCCAGGTTGCAGAGGCTAAGGCTTACTATGACTCCCTTGATGCTGAGGTAAAAGCTCAGCTTGCTGCTCAGGAGGCTGCATCAGCTAACAACAACGTTGCTTATGCAATTGAGACTGTTACTCGTGAGACTCCTTCTAACAGCTCAGAGTCTAACGATAGCCCTTCTAACGAATCCAGCTCCAGCTCTTCAAGTTCAAGCTCCTCAAGCTCTTCTAGCTCTAGCAGCTCCAGCAGCTCCAGCAGCTCCAACAGCAGTTCTAATTCTGGTGGTGGGTCATCATACTCCGGCGGTGGCGGTGGCTACCCAGCTGCAGGCGGTGGCGTTGCTACAGCTTATGCTTGCATTGGCTATCCATACGTTTGGGGCGGAGCTTCTCCTGCTTCTGGCTTTGACTGTGGTGGTCTGGTCTACTACTGCTTCCTCGGCTACCGTGCAGGTACTGCAGGCACCATTGGCCGTGCTATCCGCGCAGCTGGTAACTGGCATGATTCCCTAGACGAGCTCAACTATGGCGATATTGTCTTTACCCGTGCAGGCTATGAGCACGTTGGAATCTACATCGGCGGTGGCCGCATGATTCACGCAGCTAACGAGTCCGTCGGTGTTATCGAGGGTCCTGTTTATGCTTGCTATGGTGGAGGACCATTCTCCGGCTAACGTACAATTTCTGTACAAAGTTTTAACTCACGCACGTAAAGTCGTACAATATCCAAGTACGCTTTACGTGCTTTTTTATTAACCATAGACTGCTAGGGGAGATTGTGGCGTTTCATCTCAAACATAAGACAAACATTATTGAACGTCACTTTTCTCGTAGATTTCAGGTAGCCCTTATTGGAGAAGGCCTGCTTGTTGGCCTTCTGGGTGGCGGCGTAGTCACGCTGTATCGCCTTTGTCTTTCTTTTGCAGAAGCTCAAATGCGCTCCATTACTCAATCAATCGCAGGTAATTGGCCTTATATGACTCTCTGGTTTGGTGTTCTGATTATTCTTATGGCGGCCGTTTGTCTACTCATGAAGTTTGAACCCTATACCGCTGGCTCTGGAATCCCTCAGACCAATGCTGAGGTCATGGGATCTGCCGATATGCCTTGGTATCGAGTTCTTCCTGTTAAGTTTATCCAGGGCGTTCTAGTTGCCTTTGGTGGCCTTTCTATGGGTCGAGAAGGCCCGGCAGTCCAGTTAGGCGCTGTTTCTGGTAAAGCGGTCTCAAAATTCCTTAAACGCAAAAGGGGAGAAGAACGTCTTCTGGTAACCTGTGGTGCAGCTGCGGGTATGTCAGCCGCTTTTCATGCCCCTCTCACCGGCACACTTTTTGCTATCGAAGAGATTCAGAAAGAGTTTCATGCTCCACTGATTATCTCGGCAATGACCGCATCAGTAGGCGCTGACTTCCTGGTTTCTAACGTCCTTGGCATGAAGCCTGTCCTTCAGCTTCCTTACGTAGCACCATTACCTCATGTCGACTTTGCATTTGTCTTAATCGTAGGCTTTATCTGCGGTTTATTAGGCGCGCTTCACAATAAGGGAATGTTCTTTGCGCAAGACCTTTACAAAAAGATTAACAAGTTTGTGCCTTTCTCAAGGCTTGTTATTCCGTTTATGCTTGCGGGAATTATGGCTTTTACCTGGCCAGATCTTCTTTGCGGCGGTGACGCCATTATCGAGAAAATCAAAGAGCCAGCAACACTTACTGAGCTCATGGTTATAGCGCTTTTGCTAGGCAAATATTTCTTTACCACAACATGTTTTGCTGCTGGAACGCCCGGCGGAACTCTCTTTCCAATGGTTGTCATGGGAACCCTTGTTGGAACACTATTTGCCCTGGTAGCTACCCATATTTTTGGTATTCCAATGGCATATGCACCTAACTTTATTGCCATGGGAGTTGCGGGTATATTTGCCGGAGCAGTAAGAGCGCCTGTTACTGGAGTTGTGCTTATATTTGAACTCACAGGTTCTCTCGAGGCTCTTATGGCTATGTCTGCAGTTGCAATTGTGTCCTATGTAACCGCAAATATCCTGCGTGTTGACCCATTCTACGAGCATTTACTTGCAGAATTCTTGGCTTCTCAGCAAGGGGAGTCTAAACCAACACTTAATTCTGGCGAGAAAATCCTTCATGAGTTCACTATTGGCCAAGGAAGTCCCGTTGAGGGCAAATTGCTCCAAGATATCCCATGGCCTGACAAAGTGAGGGTTGTAACTATTGATCGTGCGGGCTTGGAGATTATTCCAACCGGCCAAACTGAATTGATGGCGCTGGACAAGATTCTTGTTATTTATGATGAGATGTATGAAAGCGATGTCATGATTAAATTGAATGTCATGACTGACTCATCGGTATAGCGCTTATCGCTATCGCACACGATACAGTAAAGGAGAGGGGCTCAAAATCCTTCTCCTTTTTCTTCAACTCATTAGTTTACATAATATCGATTATCAGACTTTTACTTACTATTATATAAATAATATCGACTGCAATAGTATACAGAGCTTCAATCACATTATTATTACCCAGAAAATGAGCCTCTGAGAGCCTCTCTAAGCCACGATATTAATTACTTATGAGTAATTACATCTACAGCTCTATAAACTATATTTAATGACATGATAAATTTGATGATTATTCAATTTGATAAGGAGGCGACAATACTGAATCTTTTATTTATAAAATAGCTTTCTTGGTACCTCTCTAAAACTAATTTTTAGGGCTGAACGTATTTTTATAGTTATACATATTGATAAATCATCTTGAAATAACTTAATCACAGAGCTTTATATATTCAATGAGTTACGTCTCAAAAAGTGGTGTAAGGCTATTTCCTTACTACCTTCTAGCCTACA
>CALIAD010000023.1 GCA_938041635.1 uncultured Atopobium sp. | reverse complement strand
AGCAGCTCAAAAACATGCGCGAGCAGGTAGACGTGCTGACGCTCTCGGCAACGCCAATTCCGCGCACCATGCAGATGGCCATGAGCGGCGTGCGTGACATGAGCCTGATTCTGACGCCACCGCCTGGTAGAAAGCCTGTTCAGGTGATGGTGGGCGAGTACAACCCGGACCTTGTTTCCGCAGCTATTAGAAGTGAGCTGGAGCGAGAAGGTCAGGTGTATTACGTGTCCAATCGCGTGACCACTATTGATGAGGCAGTGGCTCGCGTGGAGGAGGCGGCTCCGGAGGCCCGCGTGGGTGTGGCTCATGGTCAGATGAGCGCTCGCGAGGTAGAAAACGTCATGCTTGCCTTCCAGGAGCACGAGATTGACGTTTTGGTGGCCACCACCATCATCGAGTCCGGCATTGACAACTCGCACACTAACACGCTGATTATCGAGGACTCACAGCGTCTGGGCCTGGCGCAGTTGTACCAGCTCAAGGGCCGTGTTGGTCGCGGTAGGCAGCAGGCGTATGCGTACTTTATGTTCCCCGCGGAGCTGCCGCTGACGGAAGAGGCAACCGAGCGTCTGACGGCAATCAACGAGTTCCAGGATCTGGGCAGCGGCATGCGTATTGCCATGCGCGACCTGGAGATTAGAGGCGCGGGCTCCCTTATGGGCGCCGAGCAGCACGGAAACCTTTCCAGTGTTGGCTTTGACCTCTTTACACAGATGCTGGGCGAGGCAGTTGCTGAGGCTCGCGGAGAGTCCGCAGAGCTTGAGCAGGCCGAGGTAACCATCAATCTACCTGCAGATTTCTATCTTGATGAGGATTATTTGCCAGAGGTTGACCGTCGTGTTCTGGTGTACCGTCGTCTTGCTGCGGCTACAGAGCTTTCCGATGTTGACGCGCTTCAGCAAGATACCGAGAATAGCTTTGGCGCCCTGCCTCTTGCAGGTAAGAACTTATTTGATCGTGCCCGCGTGCGCATCCGCGCGCAGCGTTTGGGCGCAACGTCAGTGAGCCTAACAAATGGACGCCTGGTATATCTGGGTGTAGAAATTCCTCGCGAACAAGCCCTCAAGTTGAAGGGTCGCGGTGCTATTGTGTATCCAAAGTCGCATAAGCTGGCGTATCCGTTCCACCGAAATGAAGAGCAGTTGATGCCCGCCGCCCTGGGAGTTCTTGAAGAGCTTGGTGGCGACGACGAGGTTGAGGAGTAAATATGAGCCAAACAGCAGGTCAGACGTCACAGAACGCTGCGAGCTCTGCGGGGACCGCGAGCGCCGCGCAGGATGCTGCGAGCGCCGTTGACACGATCTTTGCCGCGCCACACCTCAGGTGGGGTGTTATTGGCTGCGGCGTTATTGCAAACCAGATGGCAGAGGCACTGGCCTCAGTCGGCAGAACTATTGATGGCGTAGCCAACAGAACGCAGGAGAAGGCTGTTGCGTTTGCACAAAAACACCACGTCAAACGTGTGTATGACAGCATCGACGATCTTCTCGCCAGCGACGAGATTGACGCGGTGTATCTGACCACGCCTCACAACACGCACATCATCTACCTGCGCAAAGCACTTCAGGCGGGCAAGCACGTTCTGTGCGAGAAGTCCATTACACTCAATTCCGCTGAGTTGCTTGAGGCCGAAGAACTTGCACGTCAAAACGGTGTTCAGCTCATGGACGCCTGCACCATTTTGCACATGCCACTCTACAAAGAGCTGGTTAGCCGCGTAGAGGCGGGCGAGTTTGGTCCAGTCAACCTGATTCAGGAGAATTTTGGCAGCTACAAAGAGTTTGACATGGAGAATCGCTTCTTCAATCCCAAACTTGCGGGCGGCGCGCTTCTGGACATTGGCGTCTATTCGCTGACACTGGCGCGTCTTTTCTTGAAGAGCCAGCCTCATGACGTGCTCTCCATGATGAATCCAGCCCCTACCGGCGTTGATCAGACGGACGGCATTTTGCTCAGAAACGCCGAGGGTCAGATGGTTGTCTTGGCGTTGACACTTCATTCCAAGCAGCCAAAACGAGCTATGATTTCTGCTGATAAAGCCTTCATTGAGATTATGGAGTACCCACGCGCCGACGTTGCCACAATTACGTGGACTGACGACGGCAAGCAGGAGAAAGTCCAGGTAGGACGCACGGCTGATGCTCTGGCATACGTGCTCGCAGACCTGGAGGCTGCTGTTGCAGGAGACGCTTCTGCTCAGGCGCAGCTTGAGGTCTCAAAGGACGTTATGGAGCTCATGACCGGCCTGCGCAACGACTGGAATTTTCTGTACCCTGAGGAGCAGTAAGTTCTATGACATCTGACGAGAAGATCGCCCAGCTAGCTGCCGCAGTTGATGAAGAAACAAAAGCTCGTCCTGGAGCGCCGCAGACGCATCCGGAGTTCGACCGTCTGATCAGAACTATCTGGCGACTTCGTCAGGAGGACGGCTGCCCTTGGGACAAGGAGCAGACGCACCAGTCCATCTCAAAGAACATGATTGAGGAGGCCTACGAGGCGGTTGAGGCTATTGCTGAGGGCTCTCCCGAGCACCTTGAGGAAGAGCTTGGCGACGTGCTTGAACAGGTAGTTCTTCACTCGCAGATTGAGGCGGACAGCGGTGCGGACGGTGCCGAGAAGGGCGGCGTGTGCGACCATGCTACAAGCGCTGGCGCAGCGGGCTTCGACATCGACGACGTCTGTCGAGCGCTCAACCAGAAGCTGGTACGCAGGCATCCGCATGTATTTGGGCCAGAAGCTGGCTCAGCGTCGTCGGCTGCGGCTGTCTTGGACGTGTGGGAGAGCGTCAAAGCTGAGGAGCGCGCCAGTGCGGAAGATACCGTGCACACCGAGGGTCTTCTCGACTCGGTTCCACAGTCTCTACCTGCGTTAATGCAGGCCCAGAAGATCTCAAAGCGTGCCGCAAAGATGGGCTTTGAGTGGGCGTCAGTTAGTGATGTGTGGGACAAGGTTGCCGAGGAGCGCGCGGAGTTTGACGCTGAAGCCCCAGGTACACAGCAGAAAACGGACGAGTTTGGTGACATCTTATTTGCGCTGATAAACGTTGCTCGCTGGGAAGGCGTTGACGCGGAAGAAGCGCTGATGAGCGCCTGCAGAAAGTTCCGCGCTCGCTGGTCGTACATGGAGAAAGCTGCTACTGAGAGAGGCTTCTCGCTTGACGAGAAACCCGAGCTACAAGAAGATTTATGGCAAGAGGCAAAACGTCATCTTGATGCGTAAGCAAGCTGCGTGAATCGCACGAAGACGTGCAACGTACCGCAAAGTTTACGACTTGCCGTTGGAGCGACGACTTCTATTCGGTAAAACGATGAAATTCCAAACTGAGGCAGGGCTATCGGCGCTGCCTCTGCCATAATAAAGATGTTGCAATTTGTTGCGACGCATCACCAAACAAACCAGAAATGAGATCCGTGATGAGTCAAGACACCACTAAAAAGAGTGGTACAAAAAGAAAAACAACGCCCACCAAGCGTTCCGTTGAGCCTCTTAAAGAGACTACCGCGGAGCATGCCTCTGGTGCTCTCAAAATATTTTCAACTAAAAAAGCCGAGAAACTCCAGGTAACTGAGAAATCTCAACCTGACTCGAAGGCTACTGAGGTTAAAAAGCCTTCGGTGACTCCAAAAGATACAGCGTCGTCAGAGGGCACGGCGCCATCAAAACAAGCATCTTCTCAGAAGAGTTCCAAGGACGTCAAGTCTAAAAGAACTGCTCCTGTTCAGCGGATCGATAGGGCTCAGAAGTCCGAGCGCGGTCAGAAGTCCGAGCGCGGACAGAAGACTGAAAGAACCAATAAACCGCAGTTCAGCATAGCTTCTCTGGTAGAGCTTAAAGACAAAGCGCTTGATTTTGCGCGTAACCATACCAGGCTTGTCATTTTTCTCGGCGTTGTAATCTTCCTGCTTGTGGGCTTGTATCCGCCAATTCGTGGCTACTACCACGCTGTTCGCGAGCATGACGAGTTGCTGTTAAATCAGCAGAAGCTCGAGGAAGATCAAAAACGACTTGAGTCCGAGGTTCAGGGTCTGCAGACAAAAGAGGGCATCATAGACGAGGCTCATAAGCAGGGCTTGGTTTCTGGCGGCGAGGAATCTGCGCGAGTAGAGGGCCTTGATAAAAAGAAGGACGAGAACACCGTTCAGCATCCTGACTATCCGTGGTACATCAAGGTTGGGGATTTTGTTTTTGGATTTACACCAGGCGATTCCGGCAATACTGAGGCTCCTAAGAGCGCAAACTCTGACGATTCTACATCTGCGCCATCTCCTGGAGAGTCTCACGAGCAGAAGAACTCTGGAGAAGGTGGATCTTCTGAGGGGTCCGGCGCCGACAATTCAAAGTCTGATAGTGGGAACTCACACTAATGCTTCTAGCTGCAATTGATATTGGAACCGTAACTGCTCGACTTGCACTTGCGCAGGTTGAGGACGGTCGTGTTATTCGCATGGCCAAATACACCGAGATTGTTAATTTAGGCGAGGGTGTTGATACGACAAAACGCCTGCTACCTGAGGCAATTCATCGTTGTGTTGGTTGCGTTTCTTCTTATGTTGATTACGCGAGAAAAGAGGGCGCTGAGGCAGTTGTGTGTACGCTCACAAGCGCTGCTCGCGATGCAGAAAATGCTCCTGACCTGGGAATGGGTCTAGCTTCGCTGGGGCTTGAACCCATGATTATTCCAGGTGAGATTGAAGGCGCGCTTACTTTTTTGGGTGTCTCTCACGATTTTGAGAATCATCACATTCTTGTTGCCGACAGCGGCGGCGGCTCAACTGAGTTGGTCGTTGGCACGCTGGCGGGCCAGCCTGCAGCACAAGGCGCAGGTCAGCAGCTTGAGGAGCAGCAGTTCGGAGGACAGCAGCTCGACATCAACTTTGTTGAGTCCGTTGATCTTGGCTGCAGACGTCTGACTGAGCGCTTTAATCTGTCTTCGGATCACCCATCAGCTGAGGACATTGATGGAGCTCACAAAATGGCAGCTCAGATGATATCTGGGGCTATTGGGCGAGCTCAGCAGCAGTGTGCAGCGCCTGAGCTTTTAGTGGGCGTCGGCGGAACCGCTACAAGTCTCATTGCCGTCAGGGATCATCTTGACCCGTACGACCCGTCAAAGGTGCACCTCAACCACATCTCGCTTGACGAGGTGTTGCAGATAGAGGGGCT
>CALIAD010000022.1 GCA_938041635.1 uncultured Atopobium sp. | reverse complement strand
TTGATTGGTTAACTGGTACGGTACAAGCAATACTTCCTTTCAAATTGATTTGCCTCTGAGCAGATGAGAGCGTTCTTTGGTCCTTTGCGCGAGGCCGTATAAGCACGTCATACAAAGGCAAGCCTGTAAGCTGGCAAAACGATTGAGCTACCAGCTCCATATGATCAAAGCCTCTGCGCGCGTATGCTTCTGCAGTTGCCGGAATAAAGGAAACGCCATCAATTTTTGAACTATCAAAGCGAGAAGTGCCATCACGAGCACTCCATGCTGAAGCCTCTTCAAGCGCACACAAAATAGCCGCGGCAATTACCGGCGCTAGTCGGAGCTCATGGCCATCTTTAAGCGTCAAAATCAACCGTGCTGGAGGGCCTTTAAATCCCATAGCACAAATAACTGCCCTACTCTCCCACTGAACGGGTCGTTTCTTTTTATCGGCGCACTCTGAACAGACAAGTTTCCCATACGGAGCGCCGCAATTAGGACACGCCCATTGCTGAGAGATCCACGGCAATTTTGCCTGGCACTCATCACAGAGGAGCTGACCGGGTTTCTCGCACACGACACAGCGCGTAGGAGCAAGCAACTCAAGTGTTGAGTTTGCCGTTGCAGCAAAGATAGATGTAGGTGGCATTTTTACCCCCAGAATCTGGGGGCTGACAGTGGATTAAGTCTAGATCAATGGCTGCAAAATAAAAGATATTTTAGGCAGACGGTAAAAGTTGGTTTATCTAAAAGTTCTACCAGTGAGATTATATTTTGTGAGGATTCGGTCAACGGATGTTTGCCACGGGAGCCAGAGCAAAATCAAGAAAATAAGCGTTGCTACTCCATGCGTAAGATCAAGCGGAATAGAAGCTGCAAACGCAAGAAGGGCGGACTCGAGGGTTAGAGGATGGACAAATCCAATAACAAAGTACACGTTCATGACAAGACCAAAGAATGGTCCAGAGATAAACGCCCAAGCCATAAGAAGAAAAGGTGGAAGTTTGTGGGGTTTCTCGCCTTGTTGGACGGATGTGCGTTTAGAAGATGCAGGGCGAGCTGAGGTCAAAGTTGCAAGAAGGCCTCCCAGATAGCCAACAAGCCCCCACGCATACATCTGCCATGGCGTCCACGAGCCCTGGCCAAAGAAAACGTTTGAAAGAAGCGCAGATAAGGCACCTA
>CALIAD010000021.1 GCA_938041635.1 uncultured Atopobium sp. | reverse complement strand
GTTATTTCTCACAATGATTTCTTCTATCTAAATTTCTTGATCGATGAGGGCGGCAACTACAGCCTTATTGACTGGGAATACGCAGGCATGTCTGATGAGGCAAATGACTTTGGTACCTTCACAGTTTGCTGTGAACTTACTGATGATGAGGCTAATGCTGCTATTGATTACTACTTTGGAAAAGAGGCAACGTTTGAGCAGCGCAGACACTTCTGGAGCTATGTAGTCTTTGCTGGTTGGTGCTGGTATCTCTGGTCTCTGGTTAAGGAAGCAGAGGGCGAGAACGTAGGCGAGTGGTTCTTCATTTACTATCGCTACGCTGCAAACAATATTGATCGTGTTCTTTCTTGGTACGAAGACGCTCAGAACTAAGAGCAAAAGGAGAAACTATGTATTACGGTCTTTTAAGCGGTATTCTTTGGGCGGTTGATACCGTTATTCTTGGCGTTGCTCTTGGTATGAGTCCTTATGTTGATTCAGCTCAGGCGTCATTTGTCAGCGCATTCATGCACGATTTCTTTGCCGCTGCAGTTCTTTTAGTCATGATGGCTCAGAAAGGCAGACTTAAAGACACCCTTGAGGCAGCAAAAACAAAGAGTGGCCGTGTAGTTATGCTTGGCGCACTTCTGGGTGGACCAATTGGTATGAGTGGCTACCTAGCTGCTATTAACACCATTGGACCTGGTTACACCGCTGCAATTTCAGCTTTTTATCCTGCAGTTGGTTCGGTTTTAGCATGGCTTTTGCTCAAAGAAAAGATGAACTTAAAGCAGGTTATTGCCCTTATCGTTGCTCTTGTTGGCGTCATGGTTATTGGTCTCTCAACAGCAGCAGGCGAGGGTAACGGAAATGTTCTTGTGGGTATCTTGGGCGTTGCTGCTTGTGTCTTTGGCTGGGGCTCTGAGGCGGTTATTTTGGCTTGGGGTATGCAAGACGATGCTGTTGATAATGAGACTGCTCTTCAGATTAGGGAAACCACCTCTGCATTTGCATACGGTCTTCTCATCTTGCCATTGGCTGGTTCCGTTGATTTTGCTGCACAGGTTGCACTCACTCCTGCAAATGGCGTTGTCTTTATTGCAGCACTTGCTGGTACTGCCTCGTATCTCTTCTACTACAAGGCAATTGACGCCATTGGCGCTTCTCGCGGTATGGCACTGAACATTTCTTACTCTGCATGGTCGGTCATTTTTGCAGCTCTTGCAGGTATTATCCTGCCAACAATTATGCCTGAAGCAATTCCATCTCCACTGGTTGTAATTTGCTGCATTGTCATTATTGTAGGAACGGTTCTTTCTGCAACTCCAGATTGGAGTGAGCTGCTCAAGAGAGATTAGTTTGTTTCTGCAATTCTAGATGTCTTAAAAAACGAGTCATTCTGTGGTAAGAATGACTCGTTTTTGTTTATCTAAAAGTAAGAACCTACATTTACAATGGCTATTTATCGGAAACGAGTCGCCAGTTATTTCCCGTCAAACTCCAGGTGGTAAAGTCGGTTGCGTCACCATTAATGACAAACTCTCTAAGTTCTGCATCGCGGTTATTCTCGGTAATAGTTTCAATGTAGTAACGAGGACGATTCTCTCCCTCATAAGACTCATCAAGGGGAGTGGTGTAGTTAGAGAGCATCTGAGAATCTGCACCCATATCCTTGAGCGTTTGAGCCAAGATATCGTAGTGCCAGACAGGAGCATCTGAGATTTGCATTGGTTGCTCCGCTTCTTCTGCGCTTTGACCAGCAGGTTTATAGAAGATTGCTGGAGCAGAAGTCTCTGTAATGTCGTTTGGCGTCAGATACCAGCGACCATGGTCAGCAGTCACAATAATAGAGGTGTTTTCGTAGAGACCAAGGCGCTTAAGTTCTGCAATATAAGCATCTACGATTTTCCAAGCACCGCGTGTCTGCTCGATCTCATTTTCTTCGCTTGGATCTTTAGGGCGCTCAAGGTTCCTATTAAGAATAAAAGGACCATGGGATCCCATAAGATGGATAAAGCGGAAGCTTCCTGTATCGTTTTCATCATGAATAGACAAACCATAGTGCTGGAGTTCCTGATAATACTTAAGGTCATCTTCGTTATAGCGTTGAGAAGACATATCAACCTCGTCATACGTAAATTTCCTCATCATACGCATGTTGAGGTCCTCGGTGTAATACCAGAAGCGAGGTTTAATTACCCAAGGCATATCT
>CALIAD010000020.1 GCA_938041635.1 uncultured Atopobium sp. | reverse complement strand
GAAGACCAAAGAGAGCACCGTGCTCTTTTGTATTTGGATCAAAGTACCATGTCTTACCATTTGGTGTATTAAACCAACCAGAAACAAGAGCACCATTAGATTGAGCCCAAGCCCAGACATTATTAGGCATCTCTACCCAGTCATTAACCTTCATACCGTTATTAGCATCAACGTAGTATGAGCCGCTAGCTGTGGTAACAAGTCCTGTCTTCATCAGTGGATACTCAGCATTTTCATCAAAGTAGAACCACTTGCCATTAGACATGTACTTCCAGCCAGAATAAAGCGTACCGTCATCATTGAGCCAGATCCAATCGCCATTAGCAAGATTGACCCAACCGCCATAAATCAGTCCACGATTCTGATCAATGTAGTACTTCTTGTATCCATCAGTCATAAGACCAAAAGTGGCATGGTAATTGTTGTTAGCATCAAAATAGAACCACTTGCCGTTAGGCATGTGTTTCCAACCGGCATGCAGTGAACCATTTTCTGTTGCCCAAGACCAAGAATCATCAGCCTGGTGAACCCAGGTATTCTTTGCCATTCCATTAATCTCGTCAAAGTAATAAGACTTACCCGAAATGGTTTTTTGACCAAGAACAGCAGCGTTATGAGGTGCAGCTGCGTCAAAATACCAAACTTTACCATTTGGCGTGGTAAACCAACCAGAAACAGCAACTCCCCTAGCATCAAAATAATGCCAGCCATCATCGTCTTTGAGCCATCTACTTACGTAAGCAGTACCGTTATCGTCGGAATACATCCATCCTTCAGCGGCTCTACGCCAGCCATAGGACTCTTTAATCTTAGCGTCATAGTTTGTCTGACGGGTTATCTCTTGGCCATCAGAAGACCTTGCAGTGATGTACAAAGTGTAACGACCGCTTGCAGGAAGCGTAAAAGTAGACGAAGTTGCCGTAGTGTTAGATGCGACCGTCACCTTAGTTCCGTCTGGACCAGCGTAGCTGTAAGTAAATGTTGCGTCAGAAACTACACCGGTAAGAACTGGCTTTAGAGTGATGTCACTATCCTTTTGAGCTACTGAAACACTGCTCATGCTCCACCAGGTATCAGAGCTGTACATTTCCCAAATTGCCCATGCATCTGCCCAGCCAATGTAGTCAACCTTAGAATTATCACCAAGGTCTTTAAACTCAGCAGCATGTGCTGGATTAGAGATGAATTGATGCTCAATAATTACGCCAAGAATTCCCTTTTGACGAGCATAGCGGACAATACCGTAATAATCGGACTCATCGCCATTCTCGTAATAGTCTGTACCGTCTTTATCGTTGTAGCCACGCTCAGTAGCGCCATCACCTCGGGTGACAATACCCGCTTTTTCTCTCAAGTAATAGTTAATCTTGCCAGCAAGTGCCTGGCCAGCAACATAAAGATCATGGTTATAGCTAACGTCATGAGGAACTAAGACCTCTGAGCCCGTTGCAGATGCAGGGCCGGCATTGTAGTGAAGCGAGATGATGGCACAAGCGTTTGCATCAACGGCACGCTGAACGCGTGTTTTGAGCGAAGGGTCTTCATGCTCTCCACGAACCACTACAACGGGAACTCCCCACTGCTCAAGATATTTCTTAACGTACATAGCTGTAGCCCAGGCAATATCGCCTTCTTTTAAACCGTAGTACATTGCGCCTGGGTCTCGACCATCTGTACCATCACTGTGGCCAGGATCTAGCGCAATTGGTCTTCCTGTTGCACGAGAAAGCGCAACAGCATCACTCAGAGACTGGCTCTGAATTATGTTGCCTTGGGCATCCATAGTTGTGTAGGTAGTTGCATATGCGTTTTGAACTGTTGTTACAAACAATGCTGCAACAAAGAACAAAACAGCAAGCAATTTACCGCGAGTATTAAATAAGCTCCGTTTCATGCGGTCCTCCGAAAAGTATTGGTTTACTCCTCTTCACACTTGTTAAAAGTTTACACTAGACTGACACGTCAACAATAAAAAACACAAGCTCACCGCAACTTGATTGGAACTCTGTGATTTTCTCGACACTTGAAGATATTCTTGCAATAGATTTTGAAGCAGCTATTTTTGATTTTGACGGCACCATTGCCCACACGCATCACATCTGGAAGCTTGTTGACCAGGAGTTTTTTGAGTCGCGAGGAATCCCTTACACCCCAGAAATTGGCAAGATTCTCTCCCCGCTTGGATTTGAAAAAGGCGCAGAATGGGCAATTGCCACCTATGGACTAAGGGAAAATCCTGAGGAAATCGTCACAGAGTGGAAAGAGCTAAGCAAAAGTTTCTTTGTGAACTCGGTGCAACTCCGTCCTGGTGTTGTTGATTTTGTCAGCAAGTTAAAAGAAAGAAATATCTCTACAGCGCTGGCCACCGTTAACGAGCCAGAGCTGCTTGGCATGCTGGAACCTCGTTTAAACTTATCCGCACTTTTTAATACTCAGATATTTGCAGCAGATGTTGGATCTGCAAAAGATGAACCGTATCTGTATCTTGAGGTACTTAAACGCCTTAATACTCCAGCGGAGAAAACAATTCTGTTTGAAGACATTCCTCTGGCTCTTCAGACAGGAAATTCTGTTGGTCTTATTACCTGCGCTGTTAATTGTGATGATGAACATCAAGACATCGAGAAACTCTCTGAACTTGCTAACTTTACCATTAAGCACTGGTATTAAAGTTCCTAGGTAGCGCCACTATAAAAATGTCGGTGTAACAAAAAAGGAGACCCGAAGGTCTCCTTTTGATGGTAGTGTTCGCAAGGACTAGATCTTGTGGACGCTAGAAGCCTGGAGCTTACCGTTCTGGCCGGTGGTAATCTCAAACTCGACAGGCTGACCCTCGTCGAGAGTCTTGAAACCGTCCATCTGAATCTCGGAGAAGTGTACGAACAGATCGTCGCCATCCTCACGAGAGATGAAGCCGTAACCCTTGTCTGGATTAAACCACTTTACAGTACCCTGAGCCATTTCGTGCCTTTCTTTCTTAGCCCCGCAGGGCAAAACTGCGCCTGTGGAGCGCGATACCGTGACGTTTCGCCACGTGAAATATAATAACCTTAATCAACAACTTATGTGGCGAGAAACCACTCATGGAGATTTTCACACCATCTACCGGAAGAGCCACAGGTAATCAAGCTGTTTTCCAGCATTTATTTATGGATATATCTGCTATTAAACGATTTTTATCTCATTAGTTGAGCATTTTTTCATAGAAGATAGAGAATTTGTATCGGATTAATTTACGGGAACAATAACAGACACATCAAACTATTATTTATATAGAAAGTTATCCCTTCAAAAAAGGATATGCAAATGAAAAAGAAGACATGTTTGTCCAGCAGGCCTTCAATGCAAAAACTTATTGCAGTTGCTTCGCTAAGCGCAGCTCTGCTTTGTGGCTTCCATGCTGCTCCCGCTTTTGCAGAGACTACTGATACATCCGCAGTAAATGTCCCTGCTGTAACAACTGAAACTACTGCAACATCTGAAAATACTTCTCCTACAGCACCTGAAAACTCTCAGCCTACCTCGCCTGCAACGCCAACAACAACTCCAACAACAGACCAGACACCTGCTGTTCCAACAGAGAATACTTCGCCAACCCCTTAGTCTTCTGGATGGAGACAAGAAAACGGCCAATTCCACTATTACAAAGAAGATGGAACACTTGTCACAAGCCAGTGGATTAAAGATGATTCTGGTTGGCACTATGTAGATGCTAGCGGTAATGCAGCCAAGGGTTGGTACACAACGCCTAATGGTAAAACTTGGTATTTTGATCCTTCTCAGGATGCTTACCCAGCATTTGTAGGTGCTCACCTCATCGATGGAAAGGCATACTTCTTTGATGAGGGTTATGGTCTTGTCACCAAAGGATGGGTTCATCATTAGGATGGTACATGGTCTTATATTGACACAAATGGTTCTTTCCACTCCGATTGGAAGCAGTTGCCAAACGGAAAGTGGTTCTACTTTGATACTGAAGATCCCTTCCATCGGATGAAGGTTGGAGTTGTTCAACTCTCTAGCGGAACTTTCTATGTAGATGAGAGCGCCGGAATGACCTCTAATGGTTGGGTGCGCCTTCCAAGTGGAAGCTGGGCTTGGGCTCAATCAAGCGGAGCTTTTGCGTCTGGCTGGTTTAATACTCCAAATGGTAAGACTTGGTATTTTGACTCCACAAAACTAGGTAATCCCGCTTACGTTGGCGAGCATTCCATTAACGGCAAGGACTATTACTTTGATGAGGGTTATGGTCTTATCCGTAATTCCTGGGTAACCCTTACCAATGGTATTAAGCGCTGGGCTGGTCCAGATGGAGTACTGACTGGACGTCTTTCTCCTGATGGAATCTTTACTGCTGATAACGGCACTCAGCCTACAGGTACCGTAAAGTTTCCTGGACTTACTCTTCACATTGGCTCAGACCATAAGGTAAAAACTGGCTGGGTAAAAGAAAACGGCAAGGACTATTACTATCTCAATGATGGCTCAGCCGCCTCTGATTGGGTCAATATCCAAGGAACTTATTATTACTTCAACGCAAACGGTGAGAAACAAACCGGCTGGGTTCACCTCAAAAGTGGCTGGTATTACCTGGACGCTGACGGCAAAATGAGAACCGGTTGGATTAAAGATAATGGCAAAGACTATTATCTTGATTCCAATGGAACTATGGTAACTGGATACACTACCTGGGGCGGCAAACTCTATTGGGCTGGTGCAGACGGCGCCATGGAGGAGCAGCCTTGTTACTACCCTGATATGTATCGCTATGCTCAGAACTATTACAGTGCTACTAACTGGCTCATTCAGATTGATACTACCGGCAATCGTTTTGTAGTATACAGAGGTTCACACGGCAACTGGGTTGTCTGGTACGAATGGCAGTGCACCACAGGAGCACCAGGTATGTGGACTCCTCATGGACAATTTACCGTAGGTAACAAGGGTCTCTACTTTGGCTCTGGTTTTAGATGCTGGTACTACACAACCATCTCTGGTGAGTATCTCATCCACTCCATCCTCTATCATGCAGACGGCTACACCGTTCGTGACGGCAGACTAGGATATAACGGCTCCCATGGTTGTGTCCGTCTTGCAACAGAGAATGCTAAGTGGGTATATGACAACATCCCTTATGGAACCAAGATTGTCATTTGGTAACCCAGCTAGTTACATCACTCTATAGCAATAAACCCCAGTTCACTTCGAACTGGGGTTTATTTGTTTTCTTTTAGTGCATGCTTACGCAAAATACTTTGCTTCAAAATCCTTAAATTGCTCTGGAGTAGCGTTTTGATCTACCGAGAAGGACTGTGCAACCGCTACGGCCTGCTGTCTTCTGAGACCAGCCTTATCCTCGTCTCCTAATTGCTCATAAACGTGAGAGAGCCTGTCGAGGGCATACACCACATACTCTGCAACTGAATCAGCTACGCCGGAGAGCAACATCATAGTTACAAGAGAGTCTGGCGAAAGCGCAAGAGCAGTCTCTGGGCTCAAATCAATGAGCTCTGCAACAGCTGCCTCTACCCCATCGAGTGACTCTTCAGTTTGAGTCTCTAAAGCATTTCCCAAACCTGCTGTGACCGTTGAAGTAAAGTCATCGATTACTTCCAAAATGTAATCTCGTTGAAGCATTTTGTTCCAATCTACTAGTTAGTAGGAACAGGAATACGTAAGTGATCAAATGCAGCATGCGTTGCCTGTCTACCTTGAGGAGTTCTAATGATAAGCCCTTGCTGCAAAAGATACGGCTCATAAACATCTTCAAGTGTAGACGGATCCTCTGAGACTGCACTTGCAATGGTTGTGAGACCAACGGGGCGTCCTCTGAACGTCTCACAAAGCGCACGTAAAACACGCACGTCCATTACATCTAGACCAAGCTCATCAATCTCAAAGAATGAAAGGGCTTCTGAGGCTACCTGCCAGGTAATAGTACCTTCGGCTTTAACTTGTGCGTAATCTCGTACGCGTTTTAACAGACGGTTTGCTAAACGCGGTGTACCTCTTGATCGAGAAGCAATTTCTGCAGCACCCTGCTCATCAACTTCTACATCAAGAATGTTTGCCGAGCGCATGACAATAGTCTGAAGCTCAGGAACAGTGTAGTAGTCAAGGCGATACGAAATACCAAAACGATCGCGCAAAGGACCAGTCAAAAGTCCGGTTCTTGTTGTTGCAGCCACAAGGGTAAAGCGTGGAATATCAAGCCTGATTGACCTTGCCGCAGGACCTTTGCCAATAACAATATCTAAGAAGAAGTCTTCCATTGCTGGATACAGAATTTCTTCAACCTGGTGATTAAGCCTGTGAATCTCATCCACAAAGAGGATATCTCCCTCTTCAAGATTGGTGAGAATTGCTGCTAAATCTCCTGCTCGCTCAATTGCGGGACCAGAGGTTGTATGAAGCTTTGAGCCCATTTCTCCTGCTAAAACACCAGCAAGTGTTGTTTTACCAAGGCCTGGAGGCCCAGAAAATATAACGTGATCAAGCGGCTCATTACGACTTTTTGCAGCCTCAATAAGAACACGGAGATTTGATTTAACACGTTCCTGACCAAGATACTCATCAAGAGTTTTTGGTCGCAAGTTTCTATCTTGCTCCAGATCTTCTGCCTGAAGTCCACTAGAAACTACACGTTGAGAAGTGTGTCCTGGAAATGGAGCTGGAGTAGACGACGACTCAAATAAGTTATCTGCATCTGCTTCCCACATTAATTACCACTTCCCAAACGCCTTAGTGCATATCCAATAGCAGCTTCAATTGTAATAGCACCAGCCTCTTCATACCCCTCAAGAGCAAGCGTTGCTTCCTGAGAAGTAAAGCCCATTCCAAGAAGAGCCTCAATAGCCTCTGATTCTACAGAGGTTACAGCAGGTTTTGGAATAGCAGCAAAGTCTGCAGGAGACGTAAGACCAACAAGCTGCTTAAGCTCTGCATCTTTTGCGAACACATCAGAAAGTTCAATTACTAAGCGCTCTGCCTTCTTTTTACCAAGGCCAGAAACGCTCTTAAGACGATTTCCGTCATTGGTAGCCACAATTACTGCAAGTTGCTGTGGCGTAAACGTAGAAAGCACGGAAAGAGCCAATTTAGGACCTACTCCAGAAATTGCACGCAAGCGATCAAAGAGCGCACGCTCTTCTCGCGAAGCAAATCCAAAGAGTTCCATTGAATCTTCTCTGACCACCATACGAGTTAAAACGGTGACGCCTGCTTCACCCGCTTGTGGAAGCGCAGCAGCTGTTGAAGCTGATATACCTAGCTCATACCCAACGCCATTAACGTCGAGAACAGCAACTGAAGGAGTAACGGATACAAGTGTGCCCGTAAGTTGGACAATCATAGTTGTATTCTTCCCTTTCCAAGCGAGGTGGTTCTTACAAGATTAGCGTGACAAACTGCAGCAGCTAAAGCGTCAGCCGCGTGATCTGGATGAGGCTGATGGTCCAAGCACAATATGTTTTGAACCATATACATAACCTGCTGTTTATCAGCAGCTCCTGTACCAACAACAGCCTGCTTTATCTGCATTGGAGTATATTCTCCAACCGTAAGACCTGCTTTAGAACAAGCGACAATAGCGGCACCGCGAGCATGTGCAGTAGGAATAGCAGATTTAACGTTTTGTCCAAAGTAAATGCTCTCAATAGAAAGAGCTTCTGGTGAAAACTTATCTATAACCTCAACAATCTGGTTATAGATTCTTCCCAAGCGCATATCTATTGGTTCATCTGCGGTTGTAGTTATGCATCCATAGGCGCGTGCACGGCATTCAGAACCCCTAGTCTCTACAATTCCCCATCCAGTGTGAGCAAGACCAGGGTCTATTCCAAGAATTACCATTGCACCTCCTAATATAGAACGTTCGTTCTATATTATCACAGAGTATGCGCAAACGATGCAACTAATTTTCTGAGAAAGGGCCTCTCCACATTTTGGGGTCAACCATGCCAATTTGTGCATCAGATTCTTGTGCCAGCTCTTTTAAAAGCTCCAGCATATCCTTAAAGCCCTCCTGAGCCTCCGCTGGATCAACTGACAACTCAGGCAGATGCATAGAAGCTCCCTGAATTTCTCGCAAAGAATTTCGCAAGGACTCTACCAGATCAGATTCGGAAGCTTTTGTATCTCTAATTCTGTCTTGCCAGACTGATGCGTGTGGAATTTGAGCGTTTGTGAGACTCTTTGAAGACATTTCCAGAACCTCAGTGGTATTTCTGCGGTCTTTTTGGCGGGCGTGGAGCATAGAAATAATTGCTTTGACCTCGTCAACCTTTCCCATTTCTTCCACAATGGCAGAAATGCTCTTATTCCACTCAAGATAGCTGGTAAGCACGTAATCAACAAACTCGATGCGTTCTTGAGGAGTTGGCGCAACGTTTTCTAGGCCATCAGTTACAACCTCAGAGATATTCTCGAGAACTGCATGGTCAATAGCTGGCGAGAAGGTATTTCTAACTCTTGCAAGGTCAACGATATCTGCGTGGTACATATCTCCCAGTGGCCACAGAGAGTGTGCGCTAGAAATCTCTGTTCCCTTGAGCGCAAGAATGGTTTTATCGGCAGTCTCAAGCGTTAAATAATTGTGCTGGTCAGCGTATGCATAGCCGTATGCACTCACCAATTTTGTATCGGTCAATGTCGAGAAAACCGTGCTATCCACAGCAACTTTATTAACTCGAAGTCTTGCGGTAAGCAACTCTGCAGCACTTGTTGCTCGTGAATCTGTATTTGGAAGCAGCAGTACGTGGACGCGCATAGGACCTAAAGCGTCTGAAGCAAGCGCCATAGTAACAAGAGAATTGAGCGAGCCATCAACTGCAATAAACACGCCGTCAAAGCCAGATTTTACCGTGTAGTCTCGCACTCCTGTAGCCAATACGCCCCAGGTAGTAAGCGCGCTGTTATAGACACCCGCAGTATCTTCTCTATCAAAGTTTTCGATAGTATCTTGATCAACATCGCAGACAACCATATCTTCTGAGAAAGACGCTGCTTGTTTGACCAAATCTCCTGAAGGAGACAAGAAGAAGCTTGAACCACAAAACACCTGGTTACCATAGGCGCCAACAGCGTTTGCAGCGATAAGCCAGCTATCAAACTCCTCGACATCTCCCAGATAGCGGCTTTCTGCCACCGCCATGCCCATGGCGGACGACGAATCATCAACAGCAAAGCCAAAATACGGCAAGTAAATGACAGCATCTAACGAGTCGTCAACATCTTGCCACGCGTCAAGATCGTCGTAGGTAAAAGCAACACCAAACGTAAGGCCGCCTGCTTCAAATTTTGCGAGCTCAAAGGTATTCTCGCCAGATGTTTGTGCAGAGCTAGCAGAACGAGCAAGAGCGCTCATGTGCGCTATCTGGGCAGTCAATTTTAGCGGGGTTACGGCTCCGTTTCTAACGAGAAGAGCCTCGCTAGCTGCACTTCCATCAAACTCTGTTACAACAGGAATAAGGGCCGCAATTGGAAGCTTTTCTGAAAGCGAATTGATAATCTCCGAGAGGTCTGCAAAAAGCCCTTCTATGTCAGCCTCT
This sequence comes from uncultured Atopobium sp., assembly GCA_938041635.1. GTDB lineage: Bacteria > Actinomycetota > Coriobacteriia > Coriobacteriales > Atopobiaceae > Lancefieldella. The sequence continues at coordinate 10,038 of CALIAD010000020.1, read as the reverse complement.
GGCACGCTTAGCAGCCCTGTAAGAGTTGGCGCAGGATAAATGACTAGCTCAGCACCTTGCTGTTGAGCTCTCTGAGCATATTCCAGCATGGTCTGAGCGGTAAACTCGAAGTCTCCGGCCTGAGTATTCATTTGTGCAACTGCTATGCGCATACCATTCCTATCATAAAGTGCTTAATTTGTTTTTACCCAAAAACAAACAGGTGTAGTAAGAAAAAACGGAGCCGCAGGTAGCAGCTCCGTTTGACCTTATTAAGCTAGTGCTTATTGTTGAGTCAATAGACTTAGAGGGAAACCTTCCAAAGACCGTGAAGGTTGCAGTACTCATAAGCCTCTGCCTCAACACCCTCCTCAAGAGTGAAGGTAGCAACTGGCTCCTGGCCAGGCTTAAGCTGTGCAAACTGAGCGCCGTTCTCAGAAACAAGAGCGATGAACTCAATGTAGTGCTCTTCGAGCATTGGATGAGCAACCTCACCAACACGGACGGTAACGGTGTTGCCCTCGCGAGTAACAAATGGAACGTGCTTCTCAGCTGCACCGTCAGTAACGCCAGCCTGGAGAAGCTCAAGGTCTGCTGCCTCTACGTTGCCTGCGACACCGTAAACAACAGCGCCTGTCTCCTTGTTGCGATAAAACTTTGCGTCGATCATTTTTTCTCCTCTCACGACATCCAAAGATGTCAGAATTTCTTAGCAAGTGCTACTTAAATAGTAACAGTTATTACTTAAGAGTAACCTGCAAATTTAGAATCGACAAAATCTAAACAATCTGTGCGTATCCGCTTTGACCAATAAAATCTTTAAGCTCGGTCAAAAGAACCATGCTACGTCCATCAATCCTGGTAGGAATTTCCATGCGCATAACATCGCCCATGTCTGTTTCTACCCTAATCTCAATACAGTCCATGCCGGGATAGCGCGAGAAGATCTGTCCAAGTGTCTCGATAGCCTGTCTTTGAAGTTGAGAAGCAGGCATATGAATAACGAGTGTCTTTGGTGTGTTGTTAGCACTGTTAAGCTCAATAGGATTAACTTCTTGAGCAATAACCTGGTCTCCTCTATCAGAGCGCTCAAGCTTTCCAAGAACAGAAATGAAGATGTCACTCTGGCTCTCGCCAGTCTCTGGGTCAACATCTCCAGCAAGAAGTCTTGCAGCCTTCTTGTAGAGCTTAGGGAACATGACAATAGTGACGCTACCCTCCATGTCTTCAAGCGTAACAATTGCCATTGGATCGCCGTTTTTAGTAGTGCGCTTCATAACATTAGTAACCATGCCCGCAAAGCGAATAGGTTTACCTTCTGGAACTTTGAACTGCTGAGACATAGCACCGTTAGGAAGCTGAACCTCTACATTCTCTTCAATTTCTGCAAGGGCATAATCTCTGCTCTTAGCGAGGGCGTACTCGTATGGACGAAGTGGATGATCAGAGACATAAATGCCTAAGACCTCGTACTCTTTAGTAAGCTTGAAACGCCTATCCCACTCAACCCCATCTGGCTCTGGGACACTATCACTAAAGCCAGAACCCTCTACCTCTGCAAACATATCAAACATAGAGAACTGGCCAACAGCCTTATCTTTTTGACGCTTAGTAGCAGCATCAATGATGTTTTGTGGGTTGTTCTTATCCACAAAACTCATCATCTGCATACGGGTATAGCCTGTTGAGTCAAAAGCTCCTGCCTTGATAAGAGCTTCAACAACATTGCGCTTTGCCTGGCTCGCATCAACACGATCGACAAAATCGTGGATATTGGCAAAAGGACCGCCTTTTTGGCGCTCAAGCATAATAGCTTCACCAACGCCAGCTCCTACGCCGCGAATTCCCGCAAAGCCAAAACGAATACCCTCTTTAGTGGCCGTAAAGTCTTTACCAGACTCGTTAATATCTGGTGGAAGAATCTTGATGCCCTCATGACGGCAAGCGCTTACATAGTGAACAATCTTATCCGTCTTGCCCATGTATGAGGTAAGAACTGCTGCCATAAATTCATGTGGATAATGCGCTTTAATCCATGCGGTCTGCATAACAAGAATGGCATAGCCAGCAGAGTGAGATTTGTTAAATGCATACGATGCGAACTCAAGAACATCGTCCCAAATGCTTTCTGCAACCGAGCGATCAAATCCGTTACGAACTGCGCCGTTTTTCCAGTGAGCCTCCATGGTCTCATCAGTACCGTCATCCCAGTGCTGGACAACCTCCTGCATAAGTTTGATCTTCTTTTTTGCTACTGCTTTTCTTACCTTGTCAGACTCGCCTGCGGTAAAACCAGACATCTTCATAGAAATCTGCATAACCTGCTCTTGATAGACCATGGTTCCGTAGGTCTCTTCCAAGATGTCATGAAGACGTGGATCGTAATCTTTGACTTCTTCTCTACCGTTCATACGATTGATATAGCTGGTAACCATACCTGCGTTAAGAGGACCAGGACGATACAGAGCGATAAGTGCGACGATGTGCTTATACTCTGTTGGCCTCATGCCCTTAATGGTTGCAGTCATACCTGCAGACTCAACCTGGAAAACACCAGCAGTTCTGCCTTCTCTCAGAAGTCTATAAATCTCTGGGTCTGTAAACGGAATGTTATCTACATCGATATCAATACCGTAGTTATCCTTCACATTTTTGATTGCACGAGAAATAACCGTTAGAGTTCTTAGCCCCAAGAAGTCCATCTTGAGAAGACCCATATCTGCAACAGAATGGCCCTCGTACTGGGTAATCTCTACGCCACCCTTGGTATCTACCTTGGTAGGAACGTGGTCATTAACAGGCGTAGGAGCAATCAAAACTGCACAAGCATGCACACCCTCACCACGATGCAAGCCCTCAATAGACAGAGCTGCATCAATAATTCTTCTCGCATCAGGGTCATTCTCGTACGCATCTTCAAAATCAGCGGAATACTGATCGGCACCCTTTTGACCTTCTTGAGCCTTATGAAGAACAAATTTTAGGTGAGCGTTAGGATCTCCTGGAATCATCTTAGACAGACGCTGTCCCATATAAACGGGATAACCCAAAACACGACACGCGTCATTTATTGCCTGTTTAGCCTTGATGGTTGAATACGTAATAACGTGAGAAACACGCTCAGATCCATAAATCTGACGGACGTGCTCAACAACCTCAAGACGACGCTCATCGTCGAAGTCCATATCAATATCTGGCATCTCAGAGCGCTGTGGAGACAAGAACCTCTCAAACATGAGGCCATTCTCAAGAGGGTCAAACGAGGTAATGTCCATAGCGTATGCAACAATAGCGCCTGCTGCAGAACCACGACCAGGACCTACACCAATGCCATTCTCTTTTGCCCAGCGAACATACTCCTGAACAATTAAGAAGTAATCTGCAAAGCCCTTTTTGCAGATGATGTCATATTCATACTCAAAACGGTCTTTAACGTTAATCTCGTTGATGACAACGTTTTGCCAATCATCTCCATAACGTCTTGCAAGACCAAGCTCACACTCTTTTCTAAAGCGCTCCTCTGAGGTCTCCCCCTCTGCCAAGTCTGGGAACTTTGGCAGGTACATATGGGTCCAATCCAGCTCATAATTGCACTTATTTGCAACCTCAATGGTGTTCTCGATAGCCTCTGGACACCACGAGAAAATCTGGCGCATTTCTTGCTCACTCTTAAGATAGAACTCGCTGCCTGTCATGCGCTTGCGGTTCTCATCATCAACACGAGCGCCTGAACCAATGCAGGAAGCAATATCTTGAACGCTTGCATCCTCTTTAGTGAGATAGTGGTTATCGTTGGTAGCAACTACCTTAATACCAAGGTCATGACCCATCTTTACAATGCGTTCTGCAAGAGTTCTATCGGTATATCCACCCCAGCTTGGATCAGATAAACCGTGATCTTGAATCTCTAGGTAGAAATCATCTCCAAAGATATCTTGATAGATTTTTGCCCAACGCTCCGCTTCTTCTGGACGGCCTTCAAACAACATGCGAGGAATGATGCCAGAAACACAAGCTGAAGTGCAGATAATGCCCTCGTGGTAACGCTTGAGCATCTCAAGCGTAGTACGTGGTTTGTAATAGAACATCTCTTTTGAACCAGCCTCTGACATCATCTTCATTAAGTTGACATAGCCGGTCTCATTTTTAGCAAGCAGGATGAGGTGATATCGCACCTGCTTAGTGCCCTTCTCAATACAATCATCAAGAATGAAATAAGCTTCACAGCCAAATATTGGCTTGATAAGTGGAGAAGGTTTGTTGGCTTTTACCGCCTCAATGTCATGCGTTTGATTCCAAATTTGAACGTCAGAAGCCCACTGAGCATGAACCTTATCATGCTCACCAGCATTGGGATCATCTGTAGGAGGCTCTTCTAGATCCCAACCCTTTTCAAAACATTCCACATCGTGGCACCACTGTCCAAAATCTTTAAGTGCCTCATTGTACTTACGGCACGCAAGGTCAAAATCTGGAATACCAAAGAGATAACCATGATCAGTTAAAGCAAGCGCTGGCATGCCAAACTCTACAGCTTTACTAACCATGTCTGGGACACGGCTAGCTCCATCAAGAATGGAAAAATCTGAGTGGTTGTGGAGGTGAACAAATGCCATCTTTTTCTACGCTCTTCTCTTTGTGCTTCAAAATTTGTTCTTTTACCAAGGGTTCTTAATTTCTTTGTATAGTGTAGCCGATTCGCCAGACAATAACTACTAATACAAACATATGTTCTATATGCAGATATTTCTTTTACCGCTGGTAAATTGGATAAAAATATTTTCTCGCCAAATTAATGACGTCACAAAATCTCTCTGAATTTACAAAAACCGTTTGATCAAAAAACTTCTCAAAATAAAAGTTTCAAACTGGTAACTCTTAGACTAGGGACCTCTTAATTGGGAATATAGTTTTTGTATTACCTATTCCAGTTAAGGAGATCATATGGATGAGATGAAAAGCATTTCCTTTGACGACATTGCAGCGGCTCAGAAGAACTTTGAGTCCGACCGCGCTCATACTGTAGCTAAAAATGCTGCTACCAGCGCTGGTGTTAGAAAAGCAGCTCGCGTACCAGAAGGCGTTGCCCTTAATCCTCTTACTTTTGATGTTGAGGTAAAGCAGGGTGAGCGTACCAACCAGCAGCGCTCTGGCCGTTGCTGGATGTTTGCTTCCCTCAATACGTTTAGATATCGCATCATCAAGAAATACAACCTCTCCACATTTGAGCTTTCTCAGGCATATCCTCTGTTCTGGGACAAGATGGAGAAGTCCAACTGGTTCCTTGAGAACATTCTGGATACCCTTGATGAGCCTTTGAACGGCCGTCTTGTTTCCTTCCTGCTTACCGACCCAATTGGTGATGGTGGCCAGTGGGATATGTTCAAGAGCCTTGTAAAGAAGTACGGCGTTGTGCCAAAGAGCGCTATGCCAGAGACTGCTAACTCTTGCAACACCCACGAGATGGACACCTACCTTACCCGTTATCTTCGTAGTGCTGCAAAGCGCCTTCGTGAGACTGCAACAGCTGGTGAATCCCTTGAGTCTCTGCGTGAGATGAAGAAAGAGATGATGGAGGACGTCTATACCCTGCTGGTAACCTGCCTGGGTCAGCCTCCTGTATCTTTTGAGGCACGCCTGCGCGATAAGGACGATAACCTCGTTCTTTCTGGCACCTTTACTCCTCAGGAGTTCTTTGCTGAGACTGTTGATATGAACCTTGATGATTACATCTCAATCATCTCTGCTCCAACCGCTGATAAGCCTTTCAACCACACCTACACCGTTTCCCGCTTGGGCAACGTTGTTGAGGGTGGCGGCGTTCGTTACCTCAACCTTGAGATTCCAGAGCTCAAGCGCCTCGCTGTAGCTCAGCTTAAGGACAACCTGCCCGTCTGGTTTGGTTGCGACGTTGCTCAGTCCTACCTTCGTGAAGAGGGCATCATGGATACCCGCGCACTTGACGTTGACGGCCTCTTTGGCTTCCCTGTTGAGGGCGCACTTGACCGTGCTGAGCGCCTTGACTACGGCGAGTCTCTGATGACTCACGCAATGGTTCTTGAGGGTGTTAACTTTGACGCAGAAGGCAACACTACCCTCTGGAAGGTTGAAAACAGCTGGGGTAAAGATCACGGTCGCGATGGCTTTGACACCATCTCCGACCCTTGGTTTGACGAGTACGTCTACCAGATTGTTGTTGACAAGAAGTACCTCACTCCTGAGCAGCTCAAGACCTTTGAGACCGAGGAAGCAACCGTCCTCGAGCCATGGGATCCAATGGGCTCTCTTGCAACGCTTCGCTAAGGCGCAAACCGTCTGGCGAGAAGATCGGTCTTCTCGCCAGGTTTTTCTAAACGCTACAAACAAAAGGAGCCTCAATGGCTGATCAGACCGTAAATCCACAGTGGGCAAACGAGGAAACCGCTGCATTTAGTGCAGACCGCGCTAACCGCGTTGCTCGCAACTCCGTAACCTCTATGGGCGTTTCCGCAGCTGCTCGCGACATCACCACCATGCGCACCTACGCTGACACCTACGGTGTTGCTGTTACAAAGACCGGCGACGTCACCAACCAGCGTCAGAGCGGTCGCTGCTGGATGTTCTCTTCTTTCAATGTGCTTCGCCAGGAGGCAATCAAGAAGCTTGACGTTGATACCTTTGAGTTCAGCCAGGCATATGGCATGTTCTACGACAAGCTTGAGAAGGCAAACTCTGCACTTGAGTACATCATTCAGACTGCTGACCAGCCAACCGATTCTCGTGTTGTCAACACACTTCTGACCGAGGGCATTGGCGATGGCGGCTACTACTCATTTGCTATGAGCTTGGTCGAGAAGTACGGCCTGGTTCCTAAGGATGCTATGCCAGAGACTGCTTGCTCCAAGAACTCCACTCAGATGGATGAGCGCATTGACCGCCTGTTCAGGAAGAGCGCTGGCGAGCTCCGTGCAGCATACGCAGCTGGTAAGTCTCAAGACGAGCTTCGTGCGCTTAAGCAGGAGCAGCTCAAGGGCTTCCACCAGATTCTGTCCGTCTGCCTTGGCGAGCCACCTCTGACCTTTGATTTTGAGTGCAAGGTTGGCAAAAACGCACAGGTAGATAAGGCAAAGCTCTCGCTTGTTGAGCCAAGTAAGGCTTCTGACAACAAGGACAAGAAGGACGGCGAGAAGGACGAGGAGGGCACCCAGATTCTTCGCGACTTTGGCATCACTCCTCTTGAGTTTGCTGAGCGCTATTGTGGCGTTGATCCTCGTGGCTTTGTCCAGCTCATCTCCGTTCCAAGCAAGAAGTACCCTTACGGCAAGGTGTATCACCCAACCTTCATCGATACCGTTTTAGGTGGCATTAAGACTCGCTTCTTAAACGTTGAGCCAGAGGTTCTTGAGGCAGCTACCATTGCTTCTTTGAAGGACGGCAACCCTGTCTGCATGGCCTGCGACGTTATGCAGGAGTTCCCTCGCCACAATGAGGACTTCAACTACGTCCTCTCAACCGACACCATGGATTACAACGGCCTCTTTGGCGTTGATTTTGACATGGATCGTGCCTCAATGATTGAGAACTATGAGACTTCCCTTACCCACGCAATGACCTTCCAGGGCGTTGAGCTTGATAAGGATGGCAAGGCTAAGCAGTGGCGTATTGAGAACAGCTGGGGTAAGGACTCCGGTAAGGACGGCTACCTCATCATGAGCGCAGACTGGTTCCGCCTCTACGGTGGCGAGGCTGATGTTCGTCGTCAGTACGTTCCAGAGGACCTGCTCAAGGTTTGGGACGAGGGCGAAGATGTCCAGATTGATTTCTGGGAGAACCTTGGCTACTCCCTTGGTGGCCGTAATCGCAAGTAAGGTACACGCAACCACAGCTTACGAATACGGATATAAACGTACACAAGGCCGGTACAGAATTTTCTGTGCCGGCCTTGTTGGTGTATACTGAAATAAGAAAAACCTTATCTTATTTTAGGAGGTTTTAATGAAATATTTTTCAAAGGAACGTATAATTTTACGGGTTATTGTTATATTTCTTTTCCTCTTAATCTGGTATTGCGATTCCAGAGGCATGCTTCCAAAAAATGGCTACGCAATCCTTACTGTTCTTTTATTCGGTATTTTTTGGTTTATTGAGGCTAGGTTTATCAAACCCACTAGAACAGATCAAAACGTGCCGCGGAGACCTCGGCTGTAATCTTTCCGGCGCTGAGCTCTGTCAGCGCATCCGTAAATGCCGTTTCTTCTCCGCACCTAAAGTCTATGGCGAGAAAAACGTCCGCTCCAAACTCTGCCGTTATAACCTTGCCGCCGGTATCCGAGACCAGGCGTTGAATCTGCTCATACAGGTTATACGGGGCCGACAACTCCACCCTCACAACCTGCAGCATTTCCTGAACAGCAGAGGCTTCCTCAGCAGCAGCCAAAGCCTCTTGAGTTGCTGCCGTATACGCACGAACAAGTCCGCCAGGACCCAAAAGCGTTCCGCCAAAGTAGCGCGTGACAACGCAGCAGACGTTCTTAAGTCCTGCTCCGCGCAATACCTCCAGCACCGGCATTCCCGCCGTTCTGGAAGGCTCTCCGTCGTCGGAGGCACGCTCTGTTCCGTCCTCCAAGATCCATGCAGGCACGTTATGGCGGGCGTTGTAGTGCTTTGCCCTTACCGTGGCGAGAAACTCTTGCGCTTCTGTCTCTGTCTCTACATGACAAAGCTGGGCTATGAAGCGGCTTTTTCTGTCTTCAAAAAGACCTTCCGCAACAAAGTCCAGCTTGAGTGTCTTGTAGGATGTGTCAGACATGGAACAGCTATAAAGTCGCAGTTATGCGAGTACACAGACCTTCTCGCCAGCAGAAACTGACTGGTCTGCTGCGGCAAAAATCTCTACGTTGCTATACTCGCTAGAATTGGTGATAGCAAGAATAACCACCTCAGGATGACCCGCGTCTTTAACCTTATCCAGGTCAAAGGTCATCAGTGGCTGACCAACCTCAACATGCTGATCCTGCTCGACAAGGGCGGTAAAGCCGTCACCCTTCATCTCAACGGTATCAACGCCCACGTGAATCAAAACCTCTTCGCCAGAATCGGCAGTAATTCCAAAGGCGTGAACAGTTGGAGTAGTTGCGGTAATAGTGCCCGAGACTGGTGCGTACACAACGCCCTCAGAGGGCCAGATACCCAGACCCTGACCAAGCATACCACCTGCAAAAACAGGATCAGGAACGCTCTCTAACGCAACAACCCTTCCGCTTGCTGGTGCATAAATTGTTTTAGCAGTGTAATCAGAAACAACAAGAGCCTCTGGCGCAGCAGCCTTGGAAGATTTCTTGAAAAGATCAAAGAGTCCCACGGTAGTCCTTTCGTATTTAAGCCTATTTATCATAGCAGCATTCAAAGTGACCACCGTTGCTTTTCATGAACACAGCGTGCCAAATTACGTCCTTCTCCGCCTTGCCTTGCTGAACATATGGCGAGAAACCCGCGTCCTCGCAACATCTCATTTACTTGGAGATTGTTTGACTTCGGAGCTTCTAGCCTTATGAACGTGATACAATCGCCCATGCAAAGTGGACCAGACAACCGCGGAGTGCCCGTCCAGCTAATTGGAAAGGTACTATGAGGAAAGTCCGGGCTCCACAGGGCAGGATGCTGGCTAACGGCCAGGCGGGGTGACCCGACGGAAAGTGCCGCAGAAAAGAAGACTCTCACCTGCGCATTCGCGTAAAGAGAAAAGCTGAAACGGTAGTGTAAGAGACTACCAGCATGCTGGCAACAGCGTGGCTTGGTAAACCCCATCCGGAGCAAACGCAAATAGGAGCGCTATGGTGTGGCCCGCACTGCGCTCGGGTTGCGCGCTAGAGACCAGTAGCAATGCTGGTAGTAGATAAATGGTTGTCCGCGACAGAACCCGGCTTATACGTCCACTTTGCCTACTGAATGCAAATCCCCCATGCATTTTCTGCACGGGGGATTATGATTCTGCAGCGTGTTAGCATCGGCTTTTAGGCCTGGCCCACAAAATAGCGCAGCTTTGGTAGGTTCTGCCGAAGAATCGACATGTTCCTAATC
>CALIAD010000019.1 GCA_938041635.1 uncultured Atopobium sp. | reverse complement strand
TCCTTTCAATGAACGTTGTCGTAAGCGCCATTGTAGACCCATGGGTCACTACCTTGTCTTTTGTTGTTGCACTAGCAATGAGAATTCAAGGACCAAAATCGTCTTGGAAACACCGATTCCATAACTTTCAGTCAAATTAACGTGCAAATCATTCGCCGCGCCACCATTTTGAGGCGAGCCGACCTCTCGATAAGTCACTTCCAGCAGCACAAGCAAAAGAGCCGCTGGCTTCAGCGGCTCTTTTGCTCTTTTGCTCTTTTGCTTTGTTGCTTGCAGGTCCGTAGACTACTTAGTGCCTGAAGAACTGTCGCTTGTACCTGTGCCATTGGTTGTACCCGTGGTGCTCGTAGTGGTGCTAGTAGTGGTGTTCTTCTTTGTTGAAGGGTCTCCGCCAACAATACCGCCAAGCACGCGGACCGGCGTAAATGACGTGGCAATCTGGTCTCGCAGCTCTTTCTGAATAGTATCGTTTGCACCAGTAATGACCATGGTGATATTTACTCCATCAGAAGACTGCGTCTTTGAGAACGTAAAGGTAAAGATAGGTGTTGCATCTCCGCCAGGTTTAAGGAATCCAAAGAGCTGAGATTTCTGAAGCTCGCCTTGGTCATTTCTGTGAACACTGACGTGATAGACAACGGTATTGATTCGTGGGTTGAGCAGCGCGTTAATAGCAAATGCCTGAGCCTGGACACTGGATCCCGCATAGCATTCAAGCACGTCTTTTGAGGTCGTATCGGTAACTGTTACCTCAACGCGACCAGTGTTCTCGTCAGCTTCCTGAACCGAGAAATCCTCGGGGAACTGCGTAAATCCATTACCCCACTCGACTCCGCCACGCAATGCAGATGCAACAGATCGCACCGTAACTGATTCAGTTAGATTTGCTGTGTTAGCTCGACGAATAACACCACAAGAGACCTGCATCAGAACTACGATTACCAGGAAAACCAAAACAAATAGGACTGCCGTCTTTGTAATGACCTTCTCGATATTTGAGCCCGAAGGGTCAGATCCTGAGAGGGGATCAACGTCCACTGCCACAGCTCCACCCTGCCTGCGAGCACGCTCTAGGGCTGCGCGCTCCTCGTTAGGATGACCCGTCTCGTCTACCTTGGTAAACAACTCTTCAGCTGCGTCAGCATCAAGCGCGCCCCTCTGGCGGCGCGCGAAGCGTGAACGTTCTGCATCATCTTTAGCCATGTAGCTCTCTCATTCAACCTGCATAAACACACTTAAAAGCGTGCGATGCGTTGACTTTTGCTCTTTAGTTCCACCCGTCGGTTTACAAGCTGCAAGTCGCAAACCGCAAGTTACAAACCGCAAACCTGCAGTTAAGCGCATCGCGAGAAGAACGATTGCTGCTGCAAACCACAGTTCGCAAAGCGCTTAAGGCTCTATTTTACCGCCTTGCGATGTTTGGTGCACCACCAAACTGCATTTGATAGTAATGGGCGTAGATTCCGCCTTTTTCTAGCAGTTCATTATGGGTTCCACGCTCAACTGCACGACCGTGATTGATGGTGATAATTTCATCAGCACCCATAATAGTCGAGAGTCGATGGGCAATGACCAGCGTAGTTCTGTTCTTTGCCAGCTCGGAAAGGGACTCCTGGACCGCGCGCTCGGACTCGTTATCCAGAGCGGAAGTAGCCTCATCCAAAATGAGCAGCGGTGGGTTCTTCAGGAACACACGCGCAATGGAAATGCGCTGCTTCTGTCCACCGGAAAGTCTGGTTCCACGCTGTCCTACCTGAGTGTCATATCCATCTGGCAGCGATTCAATGAACTCGGCGATGTTTGCGCGCTTTGCGGCAAGCGCAATATCGGCTGCGGAAGCTTCAGGGCAACCGTATGCAATGTTCTCCGCAATGGTGCCGTCAAAGAGATACACATCCTGCTGGACCATACCAATTGCCGATCGCAAGCTGTGCTGCGTAACGGAGCGAATGTCCTGGCCGTCAATGGTGATGCTTCCGCTTGTAACATCATAGAAGCGTGGCAATAAAGCGCAGGTAGTTGACTTACCTCCACCTGAAGGTCCAACCAGCGCAACGGTTTTTCCGCTCTCAATATGAAGGTTCAAGCCGTTGATAACGTCTTCAGCGTTGTTGTAAGAAAAATGAACGTCCTGGTAGATGATGTCGCCAGCAGTAATCTGAATGTCGTGAGCATCAGGCGCATCTTGAATATCTGGCTGAGTCTCAAGAATTTCCGAGAAACGCTTAAAGCCCGCAAGGCCCTTCTGGAACGTCTCAGTAAAGTTCAAAATGTTCATGATTGGCGTGGTGAACAGCGAGATGTAGAGCGCATAAGTTGCCAGGTCAATGGCTTGCATCTGACCCTGAGCAATCATCCAACCACCCAAAACCAACACGACAGTGTTCAAAACGCCCATCATGCCAGAAATAGCAGCCTGATATCTGCCCATTGCGTGGTAAATATTGGCTTTGGAGTCTAAATATGCGGAGTTGCTTGCCCTAAATTTCTTGCGCTCGTGATCTTCTGCCGCAAAACCCTTAACCACGCGAATACCAGAAAGCGAGTCCTCTAGCTGGGTATTCACGTCGGAAATACGCATGCGATTCTCTTTAAAAATACCGCGCATGTGCATGTTGGCAAAGAAATTGAACACCACTAACGCAGCAGCAATTCCAGCAAGCACCAGCGTAAGAGGCACATTGATAAACGTCAGAATAACAAAAGAGCCAGCAATCTCAAGCAAGCCAATAATCAGATACTCGGGACCGTGGTGCGCCGTCTCAGAAATGTCGAACAAGTCAGATACCAGGCGACTCATCAGGTCGCCCGTCTTGTGGCGATCATAATACGAGAAACTCATGCGCTCGTACGCGTCAAACAGATCTTCTCGCATCTTACTTTCCATGCGGGCGCCCATGATGTGTCCCCAACTAATAACAAAGTAGCGGCACAGAAAGTGGACAAAATACATCACGACAAGGCCGACGGCAATAAATACCAGGCTGCCAAGGATGGCATCTTTACCCTGCGTAAACAGCCCCTTTGTGAGCGCTCGCAGAATTTGAGGGAATGCCAGCTCGATGCAAGCCAAAATGATGGCGCAGATAGTGTCCAGAATGAACAGATGCTTTTGTGGAGCGTAATAAGAAAGAAAACTGGCAAACAGCGATTTTCGATGTTTGCCAGGGGCGTTGTTACCAGGTACAGGGCGAGAAGAACGATCAAGCATGCGTAATTACTCCATAGGCAATCGGTGTGAAATTGAATCGCAGATAAGAGCTCCAATGATAGTCTTTGCGTCCTCGATTTTGCCATCGAGAACAGCATCTACCAGCTCAGATAGTGGAACAAGATCCACGTTAATAAATTCGTCGGCATCTGGGTCTGATCCCTCAAAGGTCAACTCAGTTGCCATATAAAGGTGAATAAGCTCGTCGGTAAATCCGTCGGAAGTGGCGGTAGTGGTGAGAAAAGCCATCTTTCCCGCCTTCATTCCGGTCTCTTCCAGCAACTCACGGTGAGCACAATCAAGAGGATCCTCGCCTGGATCAAGCTTTCCTGCAGGTAGCTCAACTGTTACGCGACCAAGCGCAGTTCGGTACTGACGAACCAGACAAATTCTGCCTTCGTCAGTCAATGCAACAATAGCCACAGCACCGGGATGACGCACAACATCACGAAGAGCAGTGCGTCCATCAGGAAGAGAGACACGCAGACGATTCACGTCAAAAATGCGACCAACCCAAACGGTATCTTCGGAGAGAGGCTTTTCTTCCAGAGAGGCATCACGTGCATCTTCTGTACCTGCAACGAAGCTACGTTTTTGTGGCTCACCTGAATGATGATAGGCGGCATCACCCACAGTAACGCGCTCTCCATCATAAGTAAGCGAATCAACTGCTGAGTGCAAATCATTACGAGCAGAGTCAAATACCTCTGGAGTTACCTGCATGTCAGCGTCGAGAATCTCTGGCTCAGTAGGCTGCATGTCATCAAACACATCGTTGAACTGCGCACTGCTCTGATTGCTGTTCCAAGCGCCGTCCTGCACGTTGGTTTTCTCGTCATTTTGATTTGCCATAGCCACTAACCTCAATTATTTTTCTGGACGACCTTGAAGAGCCTTAAGTCCAATATCGTGCCTGAGCTGCTTGCCTTCAAAGTTGATAAGGTCGCAAGCCTCATATGCACGAGCGCGAGCTTCCTCAAAGGTTGGTGCAAGCGCGGTGACGTTGAGCACGCGGCCGCCTGCTGTGACAATCTTTCCGTCCTCGGTCTGAGCAGTTCCGGCGTGATACACAGAAACGCCCTCAAGCTGCTGAGCAGCCTCAATACCGGTAATCTCCTTGCCCTTTTCGTAAGAACCAGGATATCCAGCACTTGCCAGAACAACAGAAACAGCCACTGTATCAGACCAGGAAACCTGCTGATGACGAAGGGTGCCGTTATCGCAAGCCATCAAAATTGAAACCAAATCGCCCTGGAGGCGAGGCAGTACAACCTGAGTTTCTGGATCGCCAAAGCGAGCGTTAAATTCAAGAACCTTAGGGCCGTCTTTGGTCAGCATAAATCCACCGTAAAGACAGCCAGAATAGTTGATACCCTCTTTTTTGAGCTGGTCAACAACGCGCTGCTCAATGGCAATCATCTGGGAAAGTTCTTCATCAGTCACAAACGGAACAGGAGAATAGACGCCCATGCCACCGGTGTTAGGTCCCTTATCATCGTCATAAGCGCGCTTGTGATCCTGGGCTGTTGCCAGCGGAACAACGTACGTTCCATCAGTCAACGCAAGTAGTGAGCACTCTGGTCCCTCAAGGAACTCCTCGACAACAACGGTTGCTCCTGCATCGCCAAAGTGACCCGAGAAACACTCGCGGACGCCTTCGAGGGCCTGCTCAAGCTCAGTTGCAACAATAACACCCTTACCTGCAGCAAGACCGTCTGCCTTAACAACAACAGGCGCACCGATGTGACGAACATATGCCTCACAAGACGCCTGGTCTGTGAAAGACTTCCATGCAGCAGTTGGAACGTTTGCTCGCTCCATAACGCCCTTAGCAAACGCCTTTGAGCCCTCCATCTGCGCCGCATTCTGGTTGGGACCAAAGCATGCAATACCGGCCTGGCGAACAGCGTCTGCAACACCCACAACAAGAGGTGCTTCAGGACCAATAACCACCAGGCCAATGCCTTTTTCCTTGGCAAAAGCGACAACCTCGTCAGGATTATTCTGATCAATGGATGCAAGCTCTGCCTGGGCAGCCATGCCGCCATTACCTGGAGCAACGTAAATTTTTCCTGCACGAGGCGATTCTTGTAGCTTAGTTAAGAGCGCGTGCTCACGACCACCTGCGCCGAGCAACAAAATATCAACGGTGTCATTCATAAGTACTCCAGCCTTCTGATACAACGCCTTTGGGATACAAGCAACGCCAACAGCGCCTTCTCCAAGATGTTTTTTAAACTCAGGAGAAGCAAGTCTTTCTGCAATACATTCTGCATCATATTCGTTGGTTTTAAGCGGCTTTTTGAGATGCTTTTGTATGCGTTTCTCGCCACTTGAAATCACTACGTATTTGAGCTCGCCGCGCTTTACAAAACAAGCGCTCATAAGGCGAGAAATTCTTGCTGCTAGATCGGTAAAATCTGATGAGCGAGCCACCTCTGTACATTTTCCGCCAACCAAACGATACAAATACATATCGTTTGAGATGCGCCTATGCAAACGCTCAAGTCGAAGTCGCAACGAAAGCCTGGGGTGTTTGTCCTTGCTTTTATGAAGGACAACCTTGTTCATTGCAATGTACATTGTGGCAACTACCTCAGCAAGCTCTTGTGCATACGCGCAAGCAGCTTCAAATGAAGCTCCAGACTTTCTTGCCACACTTAAGCGCTCAAGCATGATTCCCATAGCGGTGGGCATATTTCCACTATCTACCAGGCAAATTGAGCTTGAAATATCAGGATTGTTCTGACAAGCCTTTTTTGCCGTAAGAAGCGAGTCAGAAAAATCTGCATACACATGGAGCGAGAGAATCTTTTGAGCTCCTGACTCAAAGATGCCTCGATAAAACTCGCCTACCTGATCAGCATCTGAACTCAGAGCTCCAGGTATTACAGAAACCCCCAGGGCTTCAAGCTGGGAAGCTTCAAGCCCACAGGGGTTATCGCAAACTATTGCAAAAGTTGAGCAGTCCGAAGACGCCACGGGTTACCTCCAGTAGCGGTCGATTGTCTGCTCGCGATCTGGACCAACGGTGATGATAGAAACGCGTACACCAGCAAGTTGCTCCAGGAAGTCAATGTAGTCCTTAGCCTCACGAGGTAGCTGGTAGAAGTTGCGAACGTTAGAGATATCGCACTTCCAACCAGGAAGAGTCTCGTACACAGGCTTTGCGTGATAGAAGACGCTCTGGTGCTCTGGGACGGTCTTGTAAATCTTGCCGTCGCACTCATAAGCAACGCATACCTTAATCTCGTCCAGGCAGCCAAGAACGTCAAGCTTGGTAATTGCCAGATCAGTGAGGCCATTAATGCGAGCCGCGTAGTTAACAACTACTGCGTCATACCAACCGCAACGGCGCTTACGGCCAGTAGTAACGCCGTACTCATGGCCAACTTCGCCAAGAAGATCACCCGTCTCGTCAAAGAGCTCTGTTGGGAATGGACCAGAGCCAACGCGTGTGAGGTATGCCTTTGCAATGCCCAGGACGCGGTCAATGTTGGTTGGACCAACGCCAGAACCGGTAACTGCGCCACCAGCAGTGCAGCTAGAAGAGGTAACAAATGGATAGGTGCCGTGGTCAATATCAAGCATGGTTGCCTGAGCGCCCTCGAAGAGAATGTTCTTGCCAGCCTCAAGCTCTTCATTGAGGAAGAGAGAAGACTCAACAATGTAAGGACGAATGCGATCTGCATAACGCAGGTAGGTCTCGCAAATCTGGTCAACGGTATAGGTTGGAAGGCCATACACAAGGCTCAAGATTGGATTGGTGTACTCAAGTGCAGCTTCAAGCTTCTTGCGGAAGATCTTCTCGTCAAGCATGTCCTGAATACGCAGGCCAGTGCGGTTCATCTTGTCCATATACGTTGGACCGACACCGCGCTTGGTGGTACCAATAAGATTCTTGCCCAGCTTCTTCTCGTGTACGCCATCAAGATCTTTGTGATAAGGCATAACAATGTGAGCGTTACCGGAAATCTTGAGCAGGTCGCAGGAAATACCCTTGCTCTCCAGCATGTCAATCTCGCCGAGAAGAACCTCTGGGTCAACAATGCAGCCATTACCAATAACTGGATAGGTGTTCTCATACATAACGCCAGATGGAACCTGGTGAAGTGCAAGCTTTGTATCTCCAGCAATTACCGTGTGGCCCGCATTTGCACCACCTGCGTAACGGCAAACAACGTCAAAATCTCCGGAAATGAGGTCGGTAACTTTACCCTTACCCTCGTCTCCCCACTGAGCACCAACAAGTACGGAAGCTGGCATAAGTTCTCCCCTATCGCAGCTATCTACAAACACGACCATTACATGACGGTTGCAACCTCTTTAGGGGTTGCTTCATAAGTATATCTAATACCGCTCGCAAAAGCACAGAAGCGCAGAGGTTTTGTCACACATAAGAAACGATTAATGCGCGGGGTTTGCCATCGCAGCGTACTGAGCGGCTTCACTTTCTGAGTAATTATTTCCCTGGTAGATCTCAACAAACTTGGTGGATGTTGGCATAAACATAACAGGAACATCCCTCAGAGCACCTGCGCGGTTCTTTGCAACAATGATGTTGGTAACGTCTTTATCAGGACGGTCATCGCGTGCGGCTTCTTCATCGCTCAGTGAGCGGTCAAGCAGCAAAACAATATCTGCATCCTGCTCGATTGCGCCGGACTCACGCAGGTCAGAAAGCTGTGGACGCTTGCCGTTTCTGTTCTCAAGCGTACGATTGAGCTGAGAAAGTGCAATAACAGGCGCCTTGAGGTCTTTAGCCATAATCTTAATGCCACGAGACATCTCAGAAACCTCAGTTGCACGAC
Source organism: uncultured Atopobium sp. (assembly GCA_938041635.1). GTDB lineage: Bacteria > Actinomycetota > Coriobacteriia > Coriobacteriales > Atopobiaceae > Lancefieldella. The sequence goes on along the minus strand of CALIAD010000019.1, from coordinate 11,599 downwards.
TGTCTGCACGGCCCTTCTCGGCTGGTGGAGAAAGCAGCTGGAGGTAGTCGATGATAATGACGCCCTTCTCGGCCTTATTAAGCATTCTGCGGGCTTTTGCGCGGATTTCTGTGACTGTTGTGCCCGGAGTATCGTCAACGATGATTTTAAGGCGAGAAATGCGCTCTGCTGCCTCCAGAAGGGTAGGCCACTGCTCATTTCTGATGTTGGAAGAACGGATGGTCTGCAAATCAACCTTTGACTCAGAGGCCAACAGCCTCTGCGCAATCTCAATCTTACTCATCTCAAGCGAGAAGAGCGCAACAGTTGCACCGGAAACTGCGGCGTTATAGGCCATGCTGAGAGCAAAAGAGGTCTTACCAACACCAGGACGAGCGCCGATAACAACCATCTGACCAGGACGAAGACCTTGGAAGAGGTTGTCTAGGGTTGCAAATCCAGTTTGAACACCCAGCTCTGAAGCATCTTTGCCAGCATTTTGCTGAAGCTCTTCAAAGAGATCAGTCATGATGTCTTCAATGCCCTGCTCAGACTGCTGAACATCTCTGTTGGTTACATCAAAAATGAGCTTTTCTGCCTGGTCAACTACTTCTTTTGTATCTTCTGGCGCGTTGTAGGCAAGCGCAGAAATCTTTGCAGAAGCACTAATCATCTTTCTGAGCGTAGTATCACGGTGCAGCATAACAGCGTGGTTTTCCCAACCAACCATAGCAAGTGGGTTGTTTCCAAGCTCTGCTAAACGGACAGCTCCTCCAGCGCGCTCAAACTTGCCGTTACTCTTAAGGTGGTCTGCAAGCGAAATGACGTCTACTGGCTTGTTATTGTCAAACAGGGACTTAATTGCCTCAAAAATAATTTGATTGGATGGAATATAGAAATCCTCGGAAGAAAGCCTAATGAGGCATTCTCCTCTGATCTCTTCCGAAAGAATCATTGCGGAAAGAATGGAAAACTCGGCATCAGAATCTTGTGGCATAGAGGCGTTCTCTAGGGCCGTCAATTGCGTAGGATTCATCTCAAACGAGTCTTGTGCCATCGTCTTTTCCAATCATGTTTTTTGGGAATGAATGTGAATAGTAGTGTACTTTTCAAAAAAATAAAGGGTCATTTTGGCTTGCAAAATTCGAAAAGTTAAGTCTTCAACACGATTTTCCAAAACTCGCATACCCTGAGCGGGATTTCCTTGAGTTTTCAACGTTTTCAACATTTTTTGGACTTTTTTCGACACGTGGTATTTTCTACACAATTGCTTATCTGCAGTTATACAAATCAAATTACAATTCCGCAGGTTAAGTGAATATGTTTTACATAACATTTTGAATAACCGCAGGTAGAGTATAAGAAAATATACCGTTCTATCTACACATAAAAAGACCACCCCTTTGTTATGTTTCACAAAGGGGTGGTTCGAACAAACATTCCATTCTTTTAAGATGGCCTTGCTTTTTATAAAAGCTTACAAATCTGTAGAAAACTGCAGAAATTGTATAAACCACCAAAAAATGCAGGAGAACAGTGTTTTATGCATGCATAAAACTACTCTGCGGACTCAACCTCAACCTCGACGGTTGCCTCAGCGGCAACCTCCTCGGTCTCCTCCTCTGCAGGAGCAGCATCGTCCTCGCCAACAAGAACAACGACGGTAGCGGTGATGTCACGGTAAAGCTCAATGGTGACATTGTGGCGACCAGCGGTCTTGATAGCAGCGCTACGAGCAATGCGCTTACGATCAACGGTGACGTTGAGCTGTGCCTCGATTGCGTCAGCAATCTGAGCGGTGGTGACGGAGCCAAAGAGCTGGCCCTCCTCGCCAATGCGAGCGTCAACAGTTACGAGCTTGCCATCAAGAGCTGCCTTGGTAGCATTTGCGTCAGCAATACGCTGCTCTTCGCGCTTAGCGATATTGTGACGACGCTCCTCAAGCTGCTTGATGTTACCCGGTGTAGCAGGCTGGGCAATCTTGTTGGGGAACAGGAAGTTCTCCGCATAACCCTGTGCGACCTCTACGATGTCGCCTTCGCCGCCCTTACCGCGAAGCTCGCCCAAGAGAATAACTTTCATGGGAAACTCCTTTGATGAGTCGATGGTATCGACTAGTTGTTGTTTATCGTAGGCTCTGAATCCTGGTTTCCTGAGCGATTAAGCTTTCGGAAGTTTACCCAGGCGTCAATAAGTCCTACGAGAGCCATAATGCCTAACTGAACTTCTAACATGCCTGCCAATACAAACAGTGACAGAGAAAGTGCTGGCGAGAAGTGCTTCTCGCGCACAAACCATGTGAGCACTGCAAGGCCCTGAAGAGCAAACACAACTCTAAGAGCCATAAACACATTCAACGTAATAAGCTGAAGTATGTCTTGTGCAGACAAAATGGTGCTTGAAAGTGCATACACAAACAAGTTGGCCACGGTAAGAGCACACATCCAAAATGGAACGTCCATCAGCTGGAACTGTGGCAATTTCTGTGGGTCTCTTGTCAGTGCTTTATACACTGTTCGAGCTCCAAAACGCGCAATTACAAAATATAAAAGCGCCATACCGGTATAGCTGGTTGGCCAAAAGAGCATAAAGAGTGCCTTTGCCGTTGAAAGACCTTCTTGGATCTCTGGAGAAGCACCTGAGACCTGCGAGGCGTATTGATTAAATACGTTCTGAGCAAGCTCGGGAAGAGTTGTTCCTGCCATTGCGGCAAAGAACGCGTCGTATCCCAGAAGTGCCAAAGCCGTTGCTCCTACAAGAAGAGATCCAACACCAACGGTGAGTTTCTCTGTTGCAAAAGCGTAGCCAACTCCAAGAGCAAGTGCACAAGCGGTAACTGAAGTAGCCGCCTCCGTTGGTCCCGAGAGCAAATAAGCTGCTATACCCGTAACAAGTACTGAAGTAATAGCAGGACCAAACCATCCGTGCCCTTTTTTGCAATAGACAGCAATTACCATGCCATACGCAACTAAAGCTGCTCCAATAAAAGAAAGGAGCCCGGTAATTACTCCGCCAACAACGCAAAGAACAAAGCCTTGCTTGTAGGTTGGAGCTTCAAACGGACGCGGCTTGCCTCCGTTTTGGTTGCTTGGACCGGCAAAATTCTGTGGGCTACTCTCTGGGCGAGAATACCCTTCAGGTGCCTGAGGAATATTTGAATCCGGTCTATCCATTGCTAACCAACTCTACCTGAAGAACAGATAGGTTATCCGCGACTACGGCCACCGCGGCTGGAAACCACAGGGACAGTGTAGGGCAGAAGTGCCATCTCGCGTGCGCGCTTGATAGCAAGTGCAATGTCGTGCTGGTGCTGCGTGCAGGTGCCAGTGACGCGACGAGGCTTAATCTTGCCACGGTCGGTCATGTACTTACGAAGAAGCTGAGTATCTTTGTAATCGATGAACTCAGTCTCCTCCTTGCAGAACTGGCAATACTTGCGACGCGGCTGGCGCTGGAAATCTTGTTTCTGCTGAGCCATGTCTTTTACCTTTCAGATGACAGTAACGTCTGTGTTGCTGTCTGACGTTTAAAACGGAATATCAGCATCGTAGAACTCCTCGTCTGGCGGAGCCGGAACGGGAGCGGGTGCCTGTGGAGTTGGAGCTGCATAAGATGGTGCGCCCTGTGACATAGGGGCTCCACCCTGCTGATTCCTAGAAAGGAACTCGACCTCATCAACAACAACTTCAAGCTTGCTGCGACGCTGTCCTTCCTTCGTCTCCCAGGAGCTGAAACGAAGTTTGCCTTCAATAGCAACCTTCGAACCCTTGGAGAGGAAGCGGGAAAGTGCTTCAGCACGCTGTCCAAATACTACGCAGTCAACGAAATTGGGAACATCTTCCCACTCACCGGTCTGCTGGTTCCTGCGACGATCGTTAACCGCAACGCCGAAGGATAGAATCTGGGTACCGCCTGCTGTGGAGCGAAGCTCCGGGTCACGGGTCAGGTTGCCCGAAATGTTAACCCTGTTAATACTCATAAATCTCACTACCTCTCATCGTGGAATAATTCCACTTTTCCATTACAAGGACTTAGTCCTTATCGACTCGACGCACGATCATGTGACGCTTAACAGCATCATTGATTCGCAGGACTCGATCAAGCTCTGCAATCTGCGTTGGATCTGCATGGAAATTGATGAGGGTATAGTCACCCTCGGTAAGATCGTCGATCTCAAAAGCAAGCTTACGCTTACCCCAATCCTCGACGCTGTCGACTACTCCGCCGTCAGTGGTGATAGCAACGTCAATACGCTTCATTACACCAGCGCGGACTTCCTCGGTGGAAGCTGGGTCAACAAAAAACAGCAGTTCATAGGCCTTCATATTGTCACCTCCTCTGGGCTAATGGCTTCGGGAAGTGAAGGTGCACCCGAAGCAGGAAAGTTCGACCAAGCATCATACCACATAAATGCTCAAATACGAAACTGACCCACAAACTTTCTCACATGCAGTCCACATATAAAGCTTAAATTGGCAATTTGTCAGTAATTTGCCTCTAGTCTTGCAACTATCTGACGCGAATCTTTCCAAGGCATGGTCACTCGCACAATTTTAAAAACATGGAATTGAAAAAGAAAAACGACCATCACACAATCTGCATGATGGCCGTCTCTTTTATATGTGCTCTACTTTACTGAGCTGCAGGTCCCTCAGGATTCTGAGTTGGTGCGTCTGCTGGAGCAGCTGGTGCCTCAGGAGCCTCTGGAGTTGTTGGGATAATTGGCTCAACAACAACAGTCGAAGCAGGTGCAGGCTCTGGAGCTGCGGGAGCGACAGGAACCTCTGGAGCCACAGGTGCTGCTGGAGCAACAGGTGCGACTGGTGCCGCAGGTGCAACAGGTGCTGCAGGTGCTGCTGGAGCAGCAGGAGCCACTGGTGCAGCAGGCTCAGCTGGAGCCGCAACAGGCGCTGCAGGTACAACTGGAGCTGGAGCAGCAACTGGGGCAGCAGGCGCTGCAGGAGCTGCTGGAGCTGGGGCTGCTACTGGTGCTGCAACAGGAACAGCAACAGGTGCTGCTGCAGGAGCAGCGGTTGCTGCTGGTGCGGTTGGAGCAACTGGTGCTGGAGCTGCATAAGTAGCGGCTGCGCCATCACGAGGATCGTTAATGAATGGTGGCAGTGGATCGTTGCTCTGTCCCCATGCAGCAACGTTGAACTGACGCATCCAAAGAGCGATTGCGTTCTGCATAAGAAGCATAACGATAAGACCAACAACGTGACCAATATAGCCAATAATCAGGAAAATTGGTCCCATCTGAATGACGCTGCGTGCAAGCAGAGCAAGCATAATAAGACCAACCTGGCTCTGGTCGGTAACGTTCTGAGTTCTTGCAATGGTTAAAGCCTGAGTGCCAATGTTAACAATCATGCTAATTGCAGCGCTACCGCCGATGATGCCCATAATAAGTGAGGTAACAATGCCAAGTACAATGCCCATACCAAAGATACGGAACAGACCGCCCATGTCATGCTTGATCATCTCAAAGATGTTCTTAAAAGCAAAACCTGCAGAGATGCGACCATAAACTGATGCGCGAACCTGAATAACATTGATGCACAGTGGATAAACAAATGCTGCAACAATAAAGACTGGGATAAGAATCAGATTGACAACTGGAATGAAAGAAAGAATTCCCGTTGCAATGCTGTATACCAGACCAAAGGCAAGTGCAATAACAACTGCCTTGAAGCCGGTAACAATATAGGTACCAAACTTAAGGTCTTTCTGCTTTGGACCAGCGTTGATGCCCCATGCAGTTACGCGTGCAGTCTCAAGTGCATAGCCAACAAGTGCAAGAATTCCGACAACTGGAATAAGACCAAACAGAGCCATAATAAGGACAGGCTTCCACCAACCCTTTTCCAAAGTCAGAAGTGCCCAGGAGCGTGCAAAGTAGCGATCGCGCCTGTAGCCATTCAACTCATCTGCTGAAACAGCCATTTAACTCTCCCCTCGTGTCAAAAAAGATGACATCGAATTACAAAGCCTAAACATTCTATATAAAATCGAAAAATAAATATATCTTTATTGGTAACAATTAATCAAATGAAAATGTTAAATGGCGGAGGAGGAGGGATTCGAACCCTCGTACCCCTAGAAGGGGTAAACGGTTTTCGAGACCGCCGCATTCAACCACTCTGCCACCCCTCCGAAGGGTGAAACGGCGCCCGTAGGCGCCGTGAAAATTCTGGCGGAGAGTCAGGGATTTGAACCCTGGAGACGCTTTAGACGCCTACACGATTTCCAATCGTGCTCCTTCGGCCACTCGGACAACTCTCCATATAAAACCGCACGGGACAGTATAGCGGATTTTTCACCAATATAGGGCGAGAAGTTCTGTGTATTTTTAATACTTGTGTAGTATTGTCATACTCATAAAAAGTAAAACGCCAGTAGGAGGTATGGATGCCACCGTTTTTCTCGCCATATGGCACAGATGCAATTTCTGTGGGCATCCCTTACTGGCTAGACCTTCTAACAGTAATTATTGGTGCAATCTCGGGAATCTTGGTTGCAAGAGATCGTCACTTGGACCTTGTGGGCTTTGTGGGTCTTAGCCTTTTAGGCGGCCTGGGTGGAGGGCTTATCAGGGACGTCATGATGCAAGAAGGCGGCGTCTACATGCTCAACTCGCCCTACGCCATTCCAGCAGCCGTTTTTACCGCTGTTTTACTGTTTATGTTCCCAGAACCGCTTGATAGATTCCCACGCATGCTCGAGTGGACCGACATTATTTCCGTTGGCCTCTTTGCTGTCGTTGGTACCGATAAAGCCCTGGTATATCACTTGCTTCCCTTCTCGGTTGTTTTGATGGGAAGCATTACGGGCGTTGGCGGCGGCATGCTTCGTGATGTATTTCTTGGCGACATACCTCGTATTTTCCAGCGAAGCAATCTCTACGCGTTTTGCGCGGTTGCTGGCGCCACCTCATATTGGGCACTTGTTTCCTACGCAGGGGTCACCAAAATCTGGGCAGCCGTTGTCTGCGTTGCTGTTACCGTTGGCCTGAGGCGTTGGTCGCTCAAGTACAACGTGCTTTCTCCGGCCGACGTTGACCTTACGCCGCACGTAATGCGCAGTGTTAACAGGCTTCGTCACAAAGCTCAGAAGCCTGGTAAGCAACCTGAGCAGAACAGCTCAGCAAAGTAGCATTCGCTCACAATCGGACGGTTTTGGGCGGTTTTGGGCGGTTCTGGGCGGTTCTACATCGCTCTTACATGCCGTTTACCAGCACTTTATTTAAAATCTGCCTAAAACAAAAACTGGCGAGAAACCCTTGCAGCTGCAAGTTCTTCTCGCCAGATTGGTTATCTGTAAACGACGCTGTTACTTCTTGACCATGCCGTTGCGGACTGCCCACTTACGGCGCTCAGTCTCGGAAAGAATACGCTTACGCATGCGGATGTTTTGTGGCGTAATCTCAACAAGCTCGTCGTCCATGATGTACTCCAAAGCCTCTTCCAGCGTAAACAGGCGTGGAGGAGTCAGCTGAACTGAAATATCTGCAGTTGAAGACCTCTGGTTGCCCAAAGACTTAGTGCGTGCGATGTTAACAACCATATCGCCTGGCCTTGAACGCTCACCAACCAGCATGCCCTCGTAGCACTCAACACCTGGAGCAACAAAGAGCTGACCGCGCTCCTGGAGCGTACCAAGCGCGTATGCAACGGCCTTCTCGGTAGACATAGAGATCATGGCGCCGTTCTGGCGGCTACCAATATCACCTGCAAAAGGACCGTACTCAAGGAAGGTGTGGTAGAAGACTGCGTCTCCGTGAGTAACGTTCATAACGCGCGTCTTAAGACCCATGATGCCGCGGGTTGGAATCTTGAACTCAAGGTGAGTTTGAGTCTCGCCAGTGTCCATGATGGACATGGTGCCGCCAACGTTGCCAAAGACCTCAATGACCTTGCCGGCATACTCTGGATTGCACTCAACAACGGCCTGCTCAATAGGCTCAAGCGTGTGACCCTGGGCGTCCTTCTTGAACAGAACGCGAGGACGACCAACCTGGAATTCAAAGCCCTCACGACGCATGCTCTCCATAAGAACGGAAAGGTGCAGAATACCGCGGCCAGAAACCTCAATACCAGTCTTATCAGGAAGCTCCTCAATGCGCATGGTAACGTTATTCTCGCGCTCTGTCATTAGGCGCTCTTTGAGCTGACGGCCGCCAACAATGTCTCCCTCGCGACCAACAAGTGGCGAGGTAGAAGGTTCAAAAATAATAGAAAGGGTTGGTGGGTCAATCTCGATTGGATCCAGCTCAACAGGGTTCTCTGGATCGGTGTAAACGTCGCCAATATCAGTTTTATCAACGCCAACGATTGCCGCAATATCACCTGCGTCAACCTCATCGCACTCCTTACGACCAAGGTAGTCAAAGGTGAACAGCTGCTTGACCTGGCTCATAGCGCGGGAGCCATCGTTTTTGACAACAAGAATCTTGTCACCAGTATGAACGGTGCCAGAATACACACGACCAATACCAATGCGACCCAGGTAATCGGAGTGGTCAATGGTGACGCACTGCATAGCAAGAGGACCATCGATATCAACATCTGGGGCTGGAAGGCCGTCGATAATCATGTCGAGAAGAGGGAACATGTTGTCATTGTCATCATTTGGATCAAGGCGAGCGTAACCGTTAACGCCAGAAGCAAAGACGACGTGCTCCATGGTGAACTCAAGCTGCTCATCGGTTGCGCCAAGGTCCATCATAAGGTCAAGAGAATCGTTGACAACAGCCTCTGGACGAGCGCCGTCGCGGTCAATCTTGTTAACAACCATCATGATAGAAAGACCTGCATCAATGGCGTGACGCAGAACAAAGCGCGTCTGTGGCATAGGACCCTCGGCTGCGTCAACCAGCAGAAGTGCACCGTCAGCCATCTTCAAAACGCGCTCAACCTCGCCGCCGAAGTCAGCGTGGCCAGGGGTATCAATAACGTTGATCTTGACACCCTTGTACTCAATAGAGATATTCTTTGCCAGAATAGTAATTCCGCGCTCACGCTCCTGATCGTTGGAGTCCAGAATTCTCTCTTGAACCTGCTGGTTCTCGCGGAATGCATCGGTTGCCTTAAGCATCTGGTCAACCATGGTGGTTTTACCGTGGTCAACGTGGGCGATGATAGCAATATTTCTGATGTTGTCTTGACGCATAAGTCTCTATCTCTCGAAGGTATGTGTTTGGACTTGCTACTTCAGGTCTAATTTTTATCAGCTTTAGAACTTTAGTGCAATTACGTGCCTAGAGCGCCCAGAAATTTCAATGAACGCAGCTTTTTCATTACAGAAGTGGCTCAAGCTCCCCTGCTGGAGCGGGATCAGACCACACAAACTGGTCACCTTGGCCTTTTCCGTGAACTAAAGAATATGCCGAGAAACTCTTATAGCCCTTCTCGCCAAACTCAAGAAGCACGGCATCTTCGTAACCGCCCTCTTTGAGCAGTTGGATGGCCCCTTCATATACAAGCGCATAGCGAACAGGCTCTTCGAGCCCTGCTTCTTTATCGCCCTTCTGTTTTGCCAGGTCAAGCACGCGCTTATGGGCGCCTTCAAGCAGCTCCTCTGGGCCGTCATCGGAGAACTCATAGCTTGCAACCGTGCCTGACGCGTCCTCAACTACAAGCAAAACGTTGAGTGATTGGCCATCTGCAAGCAGGTCAAACGCATCTCCAAGCAGCTCAGTTGAGAGCATATCAAGCTGGGGAGAAACTCCATCTTTGCGCTCGTTGTTTTCGGCCATGCCGCTCCTTAGCGTCGTTTTTGTAACTATTGTTCTCTATGATACATCGCACAAGAAAAGAGGTCGAAAGCAAAAAGCCTTCAACCTCTTAGGTTTGTCATCTATCTGTCCAAAATTGGACAGCAGAGGCGTTACAACGGCAAAACACCGTGTCTGAAAACACGAACACTTACTCTACCAGTGCCTCACGGATGCGCGTAGTAACTCCCTCAAGCCTATAGCACTCAACATACTGACGAAGAGGACGTTTGATGTGGTCAACAACAAAACGCTGTCCATCAATATTGAACTGAGCAAGGTTCTTGTACAGGTGCTCGGTTGCAGCTTTGACCTCGTCGTTATTGAATGCATAATGACCAGAAATATCAAGAATATCCAGCGACAGTTTGTGATCAGCAAGAATCTGCTCAACAGTCAGATTGACCTGGTCACCCACCATCCACTTACGCCAACGCTCAGTCTCAATTGCCTTGACCAACAGGGTGTTTCTCAAGCCGGAGACCGCGTCTGCCTTCAGGAGACCTTCTTTAACCAGAAGATCCTCTACATCGCAAAGCTTCAAATATGCGCGAGTCTCCTCTGTTCCGTACTGTGGAGCTACGTTTGAAGCGGTTACATTTGCAGGAGTGTGCTCAAGCAGCGTCACGTCATCAAGGTAGTCTGCGTTGTGCTCCTTAAGACCAACACCGTAGCTCTTGGCCATCTCAGCAAGGCTAATGGCAGCCTCAAAATCGTAGTGACCAACCTGCTCCGTAAGACGTGTAAGCGTTCCCGTTTGTCCAACAATAAAGGTTGGCATAGGCAGACCCTTAGCAGTCAACTCACTTTTAAGCTGCTCAATGAAGGTGTGATACTTGTCGGTAGAGGTCAAACCACCATTTGTTTCCTCGGTACCAACCTCATAGCCAATCTCAGGAAGACCGCGAGAAACACGTTCCTTCTCGCACCACTCAATCAAATCAACTGTACGGCGAAGAACCACATCAAGCGGAATAACCTTGCCAATCTCAAAAGGATCCTTAGTTGGATCAATCATCAGCAGGTCAAAACCGTTAAGCATGTCGGCAAGATAAGACTTCTTGGCAAGCTCCATAGCCTCATCTTCTGGCAGGTGAGCGTTACGCTCCTCGTCGCGCTGCCAAGGACCACCGTGGTCGCGGCAGAGATAATACAGGCCGTCAAAGCCAACCTTCTGAGCTGCTTCAGCAATATCTTCCGAGAAACGCTTCTGATCCCAAGAATTTACGTATCCTCCACCAAGTTCATCAAGGTCTACCTGGTTTCTAGATGCAATAAACATCAGAGGAAAATCGCAGTCTCTACCAAGTTCAAAAGCTGCCTGGAGCAGGTTGGGCGACATTGGTCCAATTCCTAACAGCGTGGCGGACTTTCCTGTATCTTGAAGTTTAAGCAACCCTTCAACAGCTTTTTTGATTGGTAGCTTTTCCATAATTACCCCTTCCCAAGAGTGTTTCTTGGTAATAAGAAGGGCGTGGGGGTTGAATCCCTACGCCCCTCTCCTTTTAACTTCAATTTTTAAGGTCTAAAACCAAAAAGTACATGCGTTTCTCGCCGTGTGTTACTTGTTGTCCTCAAGCTTTGGCTTAGTAAGAACAAGAATTGCAACACCTACTGCAACGCCAATTGCCATATCAAGGGTGTAGAGGGCAATGTTGTTTGTAGCCGCGGCAACAATCATGCCACCGTGAGGAACAAAGCACTCAATACCATGCCAAGCAGCAAGACCAGCGCCAACTGCAGAACCAATCATGATTGCAGGCAGGGTGTGTGCAAGATCCTTAACAGCAAAGGGAATTGCGCCCTCAGTAATACCAATGAGTCCCATAAAGACTGCGGAGATGCCCA
>CALIAD010000018.1 GCA_938041635.1 uncultured Atopobium sp. | reverse complement strand
ATGAGTGGTATCTCGGAGGTATCCGATGATTGATGTTCGACCCTTTGATAGCTTTGTTAACTCCCCTGCTGCGCTTACGTATACTATTCGCGGCGCCCATTCATCAATTAAATTAAGCAATTTTGGTGCCACCATTTTGGGCATTTCAGTTCCAGATGTTTATGGGACGCAGGCTGATGTAGTTCTTGGATATAGCCTGTTTGACCTGTATTTAGATAACCCCGCCTGCTTTGGTGCCTCCATTGGACCTTCTGCTAATCGCGCAGATAAAGCAGAGATTCCGCTTAATGGTGTTATCTATCATCTTCCTAAAAACAACGGTCCAGACAACCAAAATAACCTGCATACTGATCTGGTTACTGGTATCCATAAGCGCATTTGGCAGGCAGAAATTGATGAAGCTCAAAATACGGTAACCTTCAGCATTGACTTGGTAGATGGAGAATATGGACTACCAGGAAACCGCCACATTACCGCAACCTATAAGCTTGTTGAAGAGGGTGCGCAGTCAACGGTAAATCTTACGTATACCTGCACAACCGATGCTGCAACATTTGTAAACATGACTAACCACGTATACTTCAACCTTAATGGTCATGATTCTGGAGATGTCTGCGGTCATAGTCTGACCATTCATGCAGATTCGTATCTGCCTTTGAGAGAAGACTCGGTTTCCGCGGGAACGATTGATTCTATTGCAGGAACTCCCTTTGATTTCCGCACACCTAAGACCATTGGTAAAGATCTTAGTGTAGAAAACAAGCAGCTCAGCATTGCTCGTGGCTATGATCACTGCTTTGCTATTAACAACTATGAAAACGGTCAGTTGCGCCCCGCTCTTCTCGCCACATCAGAAAGCGGACGCTCGCTTGAGATTCAAATTACCGCTCCAGGTGCTCATCTTTATACCGGCAACTGGCTTGATGAGGCACGTGCAAAAGACGGCGCTATTTACAAGCCTCACGCTGGTTTTGCATTTGAGAGCGAGTTTTATCCAGATTGTGCTCACCATGCAGAGTGGCCTCAGCCTACCTGCACACCTGAGCAGCCTTACAGCTCGCAAATTGTTTATCGATTCTTTTAAGGTACCTGTAGCTTCACGGCACTAAAGGGAAAGGAACACCATGGCTCACACGTTTGACGAGAAAACCACAGCTCAGCTCAATCGCGCAAAAGAGCACTTTGAGAAAATGTTCGGAAAAGCTGACCGCTATCTTGCAGTACATGCGCCTGGTCGCTCCGAGATTGCTGGTAATCACACTGATCACGAGGGTGGTCATGTTATTGCCGGCGCCCTAGATGTTGCTATTGACGCTATTTGCGCGCCTAATAACCTGGGCGTTATTCGTGTTGCCAGCGTTGGATACGATCCTTTTGAGGTAGATTACAAAAACCTAGAGCCTTCAGAGGATGAGTTCCTTACCACTAAGGCCATTGTTCGCGGCATGGCTGCAAACCTGGTCAAACTTGGCTTTGAGCCAACTGGTTTTGACATGGCAGTAGTAAGCGACGTACCTGGTGGCGGTGGACTTTCTTCCTCTGCTGCTTTTGAGGCTGCATCAGGTCGCGCAATGGAAGCACTCTGGGAAGATGGCAGCGAAATTTCTGCGGTTAAGCTCGCTCAGATGAGCCAGAACACTGAAAACGTTTACTTTGGTAAGCCTTGCGGTCTTATGGACCAGCTGGCTGTTTGCCTTGGCGGCCTTGCTTTCATGAACTTTGAAGACCCCGCAGAGCCCA
>CALIAD010000017.1 GCA_938041635.1 uncultured Atopobium sp. | reverse complement strand
TGCTTGGCAGAGCGCTTACTTGCATAGCGTGCATAAATCACAATCAAAACGTCAAAGAGAACAGTGATGAGCGTTAACTGCCAGTTAAGAACAATGAGCAGCACAAGCGTACCAACCATCTGAATAAACGCCAGAACAAGGTTGGCAAAGCTATTGTTGAGCGCTTCCGAGATGGTATCCACGTCATTTGTAAAGAAGCTCATGATATCGCCGCGAGTACGCTGGTCAAAGAATCTTAGGGGCAGCGATTCAATGTGCTCAAAAAGGTCTCGTCTGATGTCAAAAACAATCCTCTGAGCAGCACGAACCATAATTTGCGTGTAACCAACACTGGTAAGAGCGCCAATTGCATACACAACCGCTGTAAATACAATGAGGTTGGTAAATGCGTTTACGTCTCCCCTGCCCACTGCAGCAACAACAGGCTTAATCATGTAGGTGCCAAGGAGCGCTGCTAAACCACTGATAGAAACAAGAAGTGCCACCAACATAAGGCGCTTCTTCGCATGACCTAAATACGAGACAAACACTCTGATGGTATGCCCGATGTTTTGAGGACGTGCTCCTCCTGCGCGATTAGCCATGTGACACCTCCTTACCAGCAGCATCAATGTCCGATTGACTACCGCCAGTCTGCGACTCATAAAGCTCTCTATAGATAGGGCTCTTGGCGAGAAGTTCTGTGTGGGTGCCAGTCATATGAACCCTACCGTTATCAAGAACGACAATCTGATCTGAGTCCATAACCGAGTTCACACGCTGGGCAATGATGATCTTTGTCATGTCAGCAAGTTCAGCAAGTCCTGCACGAATCTTTGCATCGGTTGCGGTATCAACCGCGCTGGTTGAGTCATCAAAAATGATAATTTTTGGCTTCTTCAAAAGCGCGCGCGCAATACAAAGACGCTGCTTCTGGCCACCGGAGACATTAACGCCACCCTGACCAAGGTCTCCGTCCAAGCCACCAATCCTGTCAAGAAACTCATCAACGCATGCAATAGAACACGCATGAAGCAGCTCTTCATCAGTTGCATTAGGATCTCCCCAGAGCAGGTTGTCGCGGACGGTGCCGCTGAACAGCACATTTTTCTGAAGGACAACAGACACTGCGTCACGAAGTGAAACAAGATTGTAGGAGCGGACGTCATTCTCGCCAACAAACACGGTGCCCTCAGTTGCATCGTACAAGCGAGCAATCAGCTGGATAAGGGTAGTTTTTCCGGAGCCGGTGCCGCCGAGAATACCAACAGTAGAGCCTGGCGCAAACGAGAGGTTAATGTCTTCAAGGACGTCCTCTTCAGCGCTCTGGCTGTACTTGAAGGACACGTTTTCAAAACGAACCTCGCCATTCTTAACGTCAGTCAAGCCGTGCTCTGGAGACTCAATAGCAGGCTCCTCGGAAAGAATCTCTCCGATTCGGCGCACGCTAGTAATGGCGCGAGCAGTAAGCAAGAACACGCCAGAAATCATCATAAGAGAGTTCATGATAAGCAGTACGTAACTCATGAAGCCCGTGAGCTCACCAACGCCCAGTCTGCCAGCCATAATCATCTGGCCACCAAACCAAAGAATAGCCACATTAGTGACATACATTGAAGCCTGGAAAATAGGCAGGTTTAAGACGGACGTTCCAAAGGTCTTTGTAGCAGTCTGCGCATACTGGGTATTAACTTTTTCAAAGCGCTCGGAGACATATCCTTCTCGGACATACGCCTTAATAGCACGCACGGCCGCAAAGTCTTCCTGCAGAGCCTCGTTAAGCTTATCCATTGCACTTTGCATAACGCGATACAAAGGACCAACGCGCTTCACAATAAAGAAGAGTGCAATAGCCAAGAAAGGCAGCACGGCAAAATACACTACTGCCAGCTCTGGGCTCATAATAAACGCCATAACCAAGCCCATGACCAGCATAATTGGTCCACGCATAAACGGGCGCGTACCCATTGCAAAGGCGTTCTGAATAATGGTTACATCAGAAGTCAAACGCGTAACCAAAGAAGATGAATCGTATTTATCAAGATTTGCAAAAGCAAACTCTTCCATTCGGCGATATTCATCTTGTCTGAGTTGGGCGCCTAGTCCCATAGCCGCTTTTGCCGAGTAGCGAGCATAGCCAATGCCGGCAAACATGGCGAGAAGAGCAAAGATAACCATAACGGCACCGTTTACAAAAACAGTCTGAAGGTTACCCTGTAAAATACCCTGGTCAACAATTTGGGCCATGAGTACAGGAATCACTAATTCGAGTAGGGACTCTGCAAACACACAGAGTCCCGACATAACAAAGTCCTTTTTATACGCGCCAAAATGGTCCAAGATTACCTTTAACTCAGCGCGAGCAGATGGAGCTTTTTCTTTTACAGAAGCATCATTCATCGTTAAAACACCACGTACCTTACTGTCTTGCTTTGCTTGGTTTGCTTATGCCTCTTTTGGAAGCGTTTGAAGCGAAACCTCCTTGAGCTGCTCATTAGAAACAGGTGAAGGAGCGCTAGACATAAGATCAGAGCCAGAAGTAGTCTTTGGGAACGCCATGACATCACGGATAGAATCAGCACCTGCAAGCAACATGCATACGCGGTCAAGACCAAGTGCAAAGCCGCCCATTGGAGGTGCACCAAACGTCAAAGCCTCCATCAAGAAGCCAAATTGAGCCTTTGCACGCTCTTCAGTAAAGCCGAGTTTCTCCAGAATCTTAAGCTGCAGCTCAGCGTTGTGAATACGCATTCCGCCGCCACCAGCCTCAAAGCCATCCATAACAAAGTCGTACGTATACGAGCCCATAGCCAGAGGGTCAGTGTCCAGAAGGTCAAGCTCTTCCTCACGAGGAAGGGTGAAGGGCTGGTGCTCAGAGGCGTAAGACTGAGTCTCCTCATCCCAGTGGAACAGTGGGAAGTTGACAACCCAGAGGAAATCATGACCTTCTCGCGGTACATCCAGGACCTTTGCCATATGCAGGCGCATACCGCCAAGAATCTCATCTGTCTCCAGGCGACCGCCCACAGCAAAAAGAATCAAGTCCCCTGCCTCAGCAGACATCTCTGCACGCAATGCCTCAAGCTCTTCTGGCGAGAAGAACTTGGTGATAGGACCTCCCACGGAACCGTCCTCTTTGAAGGCGACCCATGCAAGTCCCTTAGCACCAAAGCCAGCAGCTACCTCGGCAAGCTTATCAACCTGAGAGCGTGGCCAGGTGCCTGCGCCCTTAACGTTGATTGCCTTGACGTACTGACCATCAGTTGTTGCAGCAGAGCTAAAGAGCTTAAAGCTAGACTGCTTAAAGACCTCAGAGACGTCGTGGAGCTCCATACCAATGCGGGTATCAGGCTTATCGGAGCCGTAAGTATCCATTGCGTCCCAGTACTGAATCTTGCGCAGTGGAGCTGGGAACTCAATGCCCATCTTTGCAAATGCATCGCCCAGAATATCCTCAAGCTCTGTCATGACATCTTCCTCGCGGACAAATGCCATCTCCATATCAACCTGCGTAAACTCAGGCTGACGATCTGCGCGAAGATCCTCGTCGCGGAAGCACTTAGTAATCTGGTAGTAGCGCTCAACGCCGCCAATCATCAGCAGCTGCTTCAGCAGCTGTGGAGACTGTGGCAGTGCGTAGAAGTTTCCGCCCTGCATTCTGGATGGAACCAGGAAGTCACGAGCGCCCTCAGGAGTAGATTTAAACAGCGCTGGAGTCTCTACCTCGGTAAAGTCACGCTTATGGAAAGCCTCACGAAGCGCAAATGCAAAATCAGAACGCATACGAAGATTCTGTGCCATCTGAGGACGACGCAGGTCAACGTAGCGATATCTCAGGCGAAGGTCCTCGTTAACATCAATGTGATTCTCAATCTGGAATGGTGGAACTGCACTGGTGTTAAGAACCTCAATCTTGGAAGCAAGTACCTCTACCTCACCGGTAGCAAGAGCCTCATTAGTCTGACCCTCAGAACGATGCTGAACCGTACCAGAAATCAAAACAGGCCACTCAGGACGAATAGTCTCTGCAGTTGCAAATGTTTCTGCATCAACATCTGGGTCAAATAGAATCTGTGTCAAACCCTCGCGATCACGAAGGTCAACAAAAATCAGGCCTCCAAAGTCACGACGACGCCAAACCCAACCAGTGAGCGTAACGGTCTGACCGATATGCTCTGCGCGAAGCTCTCCGCAGGTATGCGAATGCATGCTGTGCAAATCAACAGCTGCGTGAGCGGAATAATTCTGGGGGGTTTCTGAGGAACAATCCATTGTTATCCTTTCGTCTTTGCTTCCCTGTGCCAAATCGGAAAGCGCCTTCAAGACGGCAAAAACGTGTAGACGGCACGTTCTTGCTCATAGATAAAACATTGTACTCCTATTCAATTAGAGCACTTTAATCATTTGAATTAATTATCTCTTCGCTCTGAGCTGATAAAGCAAAAGAGTCTTAATGCTCTTCATTTGTATAATCCACTCTCTTTAGTGCACTTCCTGAAAAGAGCAATGCAATTATGCTGATTATTAAGAAAAAGACCAGTAATCCCCAGTCAAAATATCCAATCATTACGTCTCTTATTAATTCCAGCTGGTATGTTAGCGGATTACATCTTGATATAACTTGAAGAATCATAGGAGCATTATCAAGAGAATAAAATAGTGGTGCGGCAAAAATCAAAGGCGTCATTACTACACCCAAAATAAAATCTCGCTGTTTGTAATCATTAATTAGCAATGCAATACAGGAAAAAATTGATGTCCAGAATACAATGAAAATACACAACAACAAAAACATGCCAATAACTTGCCAAAGACTTATCCGCATACCAGTAATCATTGAAATAGCCAAAAGAATTATTAATTGAAGTAGTGTTACTACAAAAGGAAGTGTTGAAATACCCAACACATAACACTCAGGATTAATACCACTCTCAAGTTTAATTGGCAAAATATTCCATCGCTTATCTATAACCAACCTATAGACACTTTGATTCATTTGTTGAAATAAGCACATAATCAAAATGCCAGCAAATGCAAATGACAAAAAGGACATATACTGTCCATGAAAATATATATCTCCAAATGTTGACTGAATTCCTATTGCGTAAAAAACATAATACAAAATTGGAGTCAATAAGCTGCTATATATTATGTGTTTATTTGACTTAAGTGCATTAAGCTCTGTTTCTACAACGATGACAAATGATGAAAGACCAAAACTTTCTTTTTTAAAATTCATTATCAGATCCTTCCAAAATTATTTGTCTCAGTGTCAAATTATTAAAAGTAATATTTTTTATTGAAACAAGTTCCTGTAACTTACCGATAAGAACAGGCAGCTTAAGAAAATAATCTTCACGTATTGTTATTTCATTTTCTTCAATCGAACAAGGGCAACAAGACATTAAATCACTTTGATTGTTAAGCGATAACAATCCATCAAAAGTAATTCGCGCTATTTTTTCATAAGAGTACTGTAAAAAGAAGTCGGAAATTTTGCCGAAAAATTTTAATTTGCCATCTTCTATTAATAAAACCTGATCACAATACTCCTCCAATAAACCAAGATCATGTGAGGAAACAAGTACTGTACAGTTTCTGTTATCACATTCTTTTCTTAAATATTTAAATAAATTATCCCCTTTGATTACATCCAGCCCGGAGGTTGGCTCATCAAGAATAAGAAAATTTGGTTTATGAACCAACGCTCTTGCAACCTGCAGGAGCTGCTGTTGTCCTCCAGATAAGCCATCAGGTAAAGATTTTTCAAACTCAGACAATCCAAGAAAATTTATGATCTTATGAGTACTTTCCTTAGCATCGCTAGATGTTTGCCCACTTAATCTTGCACCAAGGTACACATTGTCAAAGACATTTAAATACCAATCGATTGATTGTTTCTGTAGACAAACTCCAACATCTCTAAAGGGTATCTCTTCTTCAACAATAATTTTTCCGTCATACTTCTTTAATAGTCCAGCAACCAAATTCAAAAAAGTTGATTTACCTGCACCATTCTTACCAATTACCGCTATAAATTCACCTTTAGAGATTTCTAAAGAGAAGTTCCGAATTCCTTTATCGGAATTATGATAATGATATGATACATCATCAAATTTAATGGATTTCATTCTATCTTTCCTTCTCTATATACTTTTTGAGTATTCTTAGACAGTCTTCTAGCGAAACAGCATTTTCTTTAGACAAAATAAAACTAAACTTATTATAGACGTAGTCTTTAGTATCCTTATTAAAAGGAGTACAAATGAGTTATAAAGCCGCCGTTTTTGATCTAGACGGAACACTTCTGAACACTATTGTTGATCTTGCTTGGGCAACAAATTACGCTCTTGAGCAGTTCAATATGCCTTCTTATACCGTTGATGAGGTCCGTCAAATGGTAGGAAACGGCGTTGCAAAGCTTATCCGCGATGCCGTGCCAAAAGGCACCGATGATGAAACATACCAGCGTGTACTTGCGTGTTTTAAAGAGCACTACGCTGACCATAGCTTGGATAACACAGCTCCTTATCCCGGCATACTTGATGCGGTTGATACGCTTAGGGCTGCAGGCGTTAAGTGTGCCGTTGTCTCAAACAAGCCAGACTTTGCCATAGCAGATTTAATGAGCAATTTCTTCCCAGGTAGATTTGACTTTGCGCTGGGCCAGCGAGATGACCTTAAAAGAAAGCCTGATGCCGAGCCTGTCCATTACGCCCTTGCTCAAATTGGTGTTGACCCTCAAGACGCTGTCTATATTGGAGACTCTGAGGTTGATGTTGCAACAGCACGCAACAGTGGCATGCCTTGCATTAGTGTTACCTGGGGATTTAGGGATAAAGAAACGCTTCTAGCTGCAGGTGCCACCATACTCTGCAATACTGCAGATGAGATGGTGCAAGAAATTCTCAAATAGTAGCACTAAAAATTGCAACCATCCGTTCATTGCCGTTGAGCGAGAAAAAACGTCCGCTTGCCTATGCCTCTCAATTCATCTGAATAAGCGTATTCTGAGGGCGGTATAGTCTATAAAAGTGCGTCCATAATTTGCGCGCAAGCGACGTGGAAAGGATTGCATCATGGGCAAGAAAAGTTCTGAGGTTCTCCAGATTTCTTACGAGGACCTGGTAGAGTACCTGCACAGTAATCACTCTGTGTACATGCAAGTCGGACACCAGGTTTATTACCTCACTGATGTCAATTTTGAGGCATGGAGAGCTCAAGACACCAGTATCAGAAACTCAAAAAACCACTTTGTAGATTGTTCTGAACTAGTTCCAACGGTAGACGAATTTCTCGCTCTTCCATTTATTAATGGAAAAACCATTAAAGACGTTTTTGCACATGCAACGTTCTATGCATCCATGAAGAACGAAAAATCTGAGTAATTCAAAATAATCAACATTTTGTTGATTGTCTCTCAGCTAAAACTTAAAGGACCTGTTAACGCAGGTCCTTTTTTATTACCTGGTAGGTTACCTTATTAATCTACGTTCCTTATAAAAAACGCCGATGCAGTGCACCGGCGTTTTACGTTTAATTTGAGAGAGCGTGACTACTCAACAGGCTTCTGAACCTCAAGAACCTCGGCAATCTCAACCTCAGCAGAAACGGTGCCTGCAAGCTCTGAAATAAGATCGTTGTATTTATTCGCAGAAGCCAGCTCAGAAGAAGCGGTCTTTGCGTAACGCTTAACTGCTGCGGCTGCACGGTTAACGGCACTCAGGGTGCCAGCGCCACCAACGCATCCTCCTGGACAAGCCATACCCTCAAGAAGATAACCTGGATATTTACCCTTAACAGCATCCTTGAGCATGGCTCGGCACTCAGCAAGGCCATCAACAGCCATGATAGGTACTTCTTTATCAGGGTACTTCTGGTGGATGACGTTTACTACGGCACCTGCTACGCCGCCAGCAACTGCAAAGGCGCGACCGTCATGGGAGGCGTTTTCAAAGTCGGAGTTGTCATCATCAAGCTTGGTGTAGTCAATGCCCTTAGACTCCATCATTCCTGCAAGCTCCTCAAAGGTCAGAACAAAATCGACCTCGGACTTAACGGAGCGACGCAGTGCCTCAAGTTTCTTAGCGGTGCATGGTCCAATAAAGACAATCTTGGACTCTGGATTTTGTTTTCTTACCAGACGAGCAGTCAAAACCATTGGGGTGAGTGCCATAGAGATAGCATCAGCATGCTCTGGATGCTCTTTTTTAGCCATTGCAGACCAGGAAGGGCAGCAGCTTGTTCCCATAAAGGGAAGCTTCTCTGGGACTTCTTTGACAAAGTCTTCTGCTTCCTGAACAGTACAGAGGTCAGCACCGGTTGCTACCTCTTCTACCTCGGCGAATCCCATCTCCTTGAATGCCTCACGAAGACGACCAACGCTACCCTTGCCAAACTGACCAACAAACGAAGGAGCCACAATCGGAACAACGGTGTAACCCTCATTGATAGCCTGAATTACCTGGAAAATCTGGCTCTTATCGGCAATTGCGCCAAAGGGGCAGTTGACCAGACACTGGCCACAAGATACGCACTTCTCGTAATCAATATCTGCACGACCATGCTCATCAGAACCAATAGCATCCATACCGCAAGCGGCTGCACAAGGACGTACGTGGTGATGAATTGCCTGGTAAGGGCAGACCTTGAAGCACATGCCACACTGAATGCACTTCTCCTGGTCAATGTATGCCTTTTTGTCTACGAAGCTAATTGCCTCTTTAGGACAAATCTCTCGACAAGGGTGCGCAAGACAACCTTGGCACGCGTTGGTAACGCGATACACGTTGTCCTCGCAGGCGTTACACGCAAACTTAACGATGTTAATCAGCGGTGGCTGGTAATAAACCTCAGGTCGAGAGGCCTCTTCTAGGCCGTCAGAAATTTTTTCTGGCTGATCCACGCCCTGCATAGGCATGCCCATAGTCATGCGAATGCGCTCGCCAACAATAGCGCGCTCCAAGAAGACGCTCTCACGATACGTAGCAATATCACCAGGAATAATCTTGTAAGGCAGCTCTTCCATCTGGCGAGCAATTTCATCAACGCTCTTATCTGCTTTTTCATACGCAAGCGTTGAAACTTCTTTAAATACCTTCCTGCGGATTTCAGTCAGGTTGGTATAGACACCTCGCATTGTGCCAGGCATTTCTCCCCCTCCTCGTTCACTTTATGCACGTCTGGGTAACGTATCCGCACAAAATGAATGTATGTCTCTATCACAAAGTATGTACTATAAGTCCACCTCGGTGACACCAAAATAAGAAAATCGCTCTGGAATATCCGTTTTAATCACAATTTTTGCGCCCGTCACTGGATGAATAAATCCAACGCGATATGCATGGAGCATTAACGGCTGCGGCCTATGCTTCTTTTTTGCTCCACGCTGCAAAGAAGACACGCCTCCATAGAGCGTATCTCCTATCAGGGGAAACCCAAGTGACGAGAGATGCACTCTAATTTGATGCTTTCTTCCCGTCAGCAAATTGACCAGTAACAAGCTGTGAGTTTGACCTTGTGCAGACGATGCAACCTTAATGAGGCGCACCTCTGTTTGAGATGATTTGCCTGTGGCTGAAATTCTCATCTTCTGAGCATTATGCCGATCTTTTCCAATTGCCTTATCTATCAGCAGTTTATTTGGCTCAAATGCTCCCTTAAC
>CALIAD010000016.1 GCA_938041635.1 uncultured Atopobium sp. | reverse complement strand
AGACCTGCGTAAACGCGTGCCAGTTCTGCTTTATGGCCATGCTGCCAGAAGACATGCGCCCTTCGCTTTCTATTAGAGATGACGATTATCGCTTGAGCTTTTTGCAGGGCAATTTTGTTACGCTGACTAACCTCACCGATGAGGAAGTTGAGCGCATCATTTCTCATAAGCTTCAGCCTATGAACGTCTCGCTGCATGCAATTTCTCCAGATGTTCGTCGTAATCTCATTGGTGCTCGCGCTGCCAGGGGTATTGAAGTTCTCGAGAAGCTCATGGACGCTGGTATTGAGATCCACGGCCAAATTGTTTTGTGCCCTAACATCAATGACGGTGAAGAGCTTGATAAAACGCTTGATTGGGTGGAGACTCACCAGCAGATTACCTCTTTGGCCATTGTTCCGCTTGGCTATACCAAAGACTCTAAGCGTTTTACTCATTCGTATTCTGATGATGTGGAGCTGTCCCGCTCTGTAGTCAAGATTGTTGAGCCCTACCAGGAGCGTGCACGTGCCTCTTTGGGCATTACGCGCTTCCAGCTCTCTGACGAGTTCTACGTAGACGCTCAGTTACCTATTCCACCTGCGTATACCTATGATGGTTATCCGCAATTTTATGACGGCATTGGCATGCTCAGAAGCTTCCTCGATGAGGCTGAAGAGGTCTGTAGCACTATGCGCACCGCTCTTGATGAAGCAGATACCTATCTTTCTGCTCGTTCTCGTAAGATTTTGTTGATTGTAGGAGAAGCTGCTCAGCAAACTATCCAGACCTTCTGCGACGACTGGTCGGCTGATGGCAACGTTTCTACTTTTGCCGTGCGCAACGATTTCTTTGGTGGAGACGTTAACGTCACAGGACTTATCTGCGCCGTTGATCTTCTCGCCCAGGTGCCTGAAGACCTCACAGATATTCTGGTAGTGCTTCCTGAGGTCATGTTTAACTTTGATAAAGTAACGCTTGACGGCATGTCACTGGCAGATTTAACCGCGCAGCTAGAGGCTCGCGGCGCCAAAGTCATCATGTCAATTCCTGGTCCCACAAACATTGCTGAGTCATGTATTAAAGCGCTCAAAGAGTGGGATTAGCCACGTATTGCTGGTATTATTAAACCAACTGAATGAAAGGTGAGACATGGCTAAGCCCATTGTTGCTATTGTTGGACGCCCAAATGTTGGCAAGTCCACACTGGTAAATAGAATTGCCGAGAAACGCGATGCAATCGTGCACGAGTCAAGGGGAGTAACCCGAGACCGCTCATATCACGATGCTGACTGGAATGGTCGTGAGTTTAAGCTCATTGATACCGGCGGTATTGAGTCAATTAAATCGCAAGATCGCTTTGCTCCACACATTCGTGAGCAGGCTCTTCTTGCATGCGAAGAAGCAGACGTTATTGTCTTTGTGGTAGACGGCTCTACCGGCGTTACCGATGAAGACGAAGAGGTTGCACGTATTGTCCGCAAGAGCGCCAAGCCCGTGTTCTTGGTTGTCAATAAGAAAGATAACCCTGCTACAGAGCAGGATGGTCTATGGGACTTCTACGCACTTGGTTGTGGAGAGCCTCTGCCTCTGTCTGCTTCACATGGTCACGGTACTGGTGATTTGCTGGACGACATTGTTAATGCTTTTCCTGAGGCTGATGAAGAGCCAGAGGATGACGGCATTCTGAACCTTGCCATCATCGGCCGACCAAATGTAGGTAAATCTTCGCTGGCAAACCGCCTGGCTAACAAGAAACGCTCTATTGTTTCTGATGTTGCTGGTACTACGCGTGACGCTATTGACACTATGATTGAATGGAAGGGAACTCCCATTCGTCTTGTTGATACCGCCGGTATTCGCAAAAAGAGCCAGGTACATGAAGATGTTGAGTATTACAGTCTGGTCAGAGGCCTGCAGGCAATGGACCGCGCAGACGTCTGTCTTCTTGTTGTTGACGCCTCTGTTGGCGTAACCGAGCAGGACCAGAAACTTGCAAACATGGCAGTAGAGCGTGGATGCGCGCTGGTGCTCCTGCTGAACAAGTGGGATCTTATTGATTCTGAGGCAAAGCGCGATGAGGTAGCAGTCTCTGTAGCAAAGCGGCTGGCCTTTGCACCTTGGATTGCTTCCATCAACGTTTCTGCACTTACTGGACGCGCTATTGATAAGGTGCTTGCCGCTGCTCTTTCGGCTGCAGAATCTCGTGCTCTTCAGCTTAAGACTTCCGAGCTCAACGAGCTTCTCGCCCAGATCAGAGAGGGTGGACACACGGTTTCTGACCGCGGCCGCCGTCTTAAGATTCAGTACGCTACTCAGACAGGTTCCAAACCTCCTGTTATCTCGTTCTGGTGCAATGCTCCAGACCTTGTTGATGACAACTACGAGCGCTTTATTGAGAACAGACTTCGCGAGAAGTTCTCTCTGGTTGGTACACCTATTCGTTTGAAGTTCCGTAAGAAGGTTGAGTCTAACTAATGACTGGAATTGTGGTTGCTCTGATTTTTGGGCTAATTGCATTTGGCCTTGGTGGCATTCCATTTGGCCTGATTATTGCAAGTGTTATGGCTCATGAAGATATTCGCAAACTTGGATCAGGAAATATTGGCACCACCAATGTTGCAAGAAATGCTGGTAAAGCCGCGGGTATTCTTACGCTTCTTTGCGATGCAGGTAAGGGCATTGTCAGCGTCATGCTGGTTCGTTGGTTCTTGGGAGCCCAGGGATTTACTCCTCTGATCTCGGGAAATGATCATGCAGAGGCTGAGCTCATCATTTCTTTTGTGTATGCCTGTTGCGTTCTTGGTCATATTTTCTCGCCTTGGCTTCATTTCCATGGCGGTAAGGGAATTGCTGTTGGATTTGGCGGTGGTCTTGCAGTTAATCCGCTTGCTGCTCTTGTAGCTCTTGCGGTGTTTATTACGCTTGCCGTACCAACTAAGTACGTATCGCTTGGCTCCATTGGCGCAGCAGTTGCTATTCCACTTTTCTGCCTTTTATTTGGTATGGACCCGGTGGCAACCATCCCAGTATTTGTTGTAGCAGCGGCAGTAATTTGGGCACATCGCGAGAATATCAATCGTCTTAATGCTGGTAGTGAGTCTAAATTCTCTTTCGGCGAAAAGAAAAAGGACAACTAATCATGAAAAAAGTTGCTGTTATTGGTTCGGGATCATGGGGTACCGCACTTTCAACACTTCTTGCTTCAACTTCTGATGAGGTAATTATTTGGTCCAGGGAGGCCGATGTTACCGAGTCCATCAATAACGAGCACGTTAACTGCAGACACCTTTCTGATTCTGAGCTTCCACACAATATTGTGTCTACCACTAGTGAGGCTGAGGCTCTCACCGGTGTAGATGCTGTTGTTATGGCTGCTCCTTCCGCGTTTTTGCGCTCTGTTTGTGCTGCTTGCGCACCATTTCTTGATCCAGAGGTTGATGTTTTAATTCTCTCCAAGGGTATGGAAGCAGGCTCTCACAAGCTTATGCACGAAGTTGCTGCTGACGAGCTGGGAAACCCTGCAAGAATCGCCGTACTTTCCGGTCCAAACCACGCAGAAGAGGTCATTAAACAGGGAATTTCTGCAGCAGTTGTAGCATCTGAAGACGCCGAGGTTGCTAAGCGTTTCCAGACGTTGCTTTCTCGATCTTACTTCAGAACCTACGTGAGCTCTGATGTACGCGGTGTTGAGGCGTGTGCTGCCGCTAAAAACGTCGTAGCTATTGCCTGCGGTATTGCTGTTGGTTTGGGTAATGGCGATAACGCCCTTGCTGCTCTTATGACACGCGGCTTGGCAGAGCTTGGCCGCGTGGTATGCGCTATTGGCGGAGACCCACTTACCTGCATGGGTCTTGCTGGTATGGGTGACTTGGTTGCTACCTGCACCTCTGAGCATTCTAGAAATAGAACCTTTGGAGAAGCCCTGGTCAAAGGTAAGACGCTTCAGTCATACCAGGAAGAAACCGGCATGGTTGTTGAGGGCGCTCAGGCTGTCATTGGTCTTTATGAGCTTGGTCAGCAGATGAGCGTTGAGATGCCTATCACCTCAGCTGTTCATGCTGTACTTTACGAAGGCGCTACGCCAGAAGACATTACTTCTCGCCTTACTAACCGCCTGCCTAATGAAGAATTTTATGGAATGACTCGATAGGAGAGTTTAATGAATAACGTCCTGGTAGCACCATCTGTTCTATCTGCAGATTTCTCCAAGCTTAAGAGCGAGCTTGATTCAATTGCAAATGCTGACTACATCCATTACGACGTGATGGATGGTCACTTTGTTCCAAATATTTCATTTGGTCCAGATATTTTTTCGTACTGCAAAAAGTCTTCTGAGCTACCCATTGATGTCCATCTAATGGTTACCAATCCAGCTGAGATTGCACCTCTGTTTTTGGACCGTGGTGCTGACGTTGTTACCTTCCACTACGAGGCTGAGGTTCACGCCCATCGTCTTGTTCACCTTATCAAGGATTCCGGTGCTAAGGCTGGCATTTCACTTTGCCCAGGAACTCCTGTAAGCGTTCTTGAGGATCTTATTGAAGACCTTGACCTGGTGCTTATCATGACGGTTAACCCTGGTTTTGGTGGACAGAAGTTTATTCCTCACTCACTTAAGAAGCTCAAGGCACTCAAAGAGCTCTGCCGTAAACACAACGTTAATCCTCTGATTGAGGTTGATGGTGGTATTAGTGCAGCTAACGCAGCTGATGTTGTAGCTGCTGGCGCTGATATGCTTGTTGCAGGTAGCGCTGTGTTTGGTCAGGAAGACCGCGGTGCAACTATCGAGGCTATCCGCAACGCTGGCGAGTCTGCTCTTACCGTTCAGGGCTAGGAAGCACTCTCAAGCATCATTTGCACATAGACCACCAAGATTGAAACAACAGAAACACGCTATGGATTACGTTTACCTAGACTATGCAGCTTCAGCACCAATGCGCCAAGAGGCGCTTGATGCCGAGAAAACCTATGAAGCTTCACCCATTGCAGGGGTGAACCCAAACTCTTTGCACTCGCTTGGTCGTCAAGCAGCGCGAGAGCTTGATGGTGCTCGTGGTGTTATTGCACGTGCGGTAGGCGGCAAATTTAGAGCTCCTGACGTGATCTTTTGCTCCGGTGGTACCGAGGGCAATAACCTCTCTGTTCTTGGTATGGCAGAAGGTGTTCGTAACAAGGATCACAAGCGCAACACGGTGGTTTTCTCGGCAATTGAACATGATTCTGTTTTAGACCTTGCGCCTGTTCTTCGCGAGAAGGGCTTTGAGGTTAGAATTGCTCAGCCTAACCGTCAGGGAAAGATTGAGGCTTCTGCTCTTGAGGGTCTTTTGGACCAGTCGGTAGCTCTTGTTTCTGTGATGTATGCCAATAATGAGACTGGTGTTATCCAGCCAGTTGTAGACCTTGCACTCGCTGCTCATAAGGTGGGTGCACTATTCCATACCGATGCAGTTCAGGCGTTTGGTCGTATTCCTCTTGAGGTAGAAGACGTAGATGCTCTGACTGTTGCTGCCCATAAAATTGGTGGACCTCTGGGTATTGCCGCAGTGCTTATGCGTTCCAAGACGCCGTTTAAGGCGCAAAGCTTTGGCGGGGGACAAGAGTCTGGTAGACGTCATGGAACACAGGACGTTCGTAGTGCCCTCGCGTTTGCCGCAGCTGCTCAGTGGTGCCAGGATAACCTTTCCAAAACGCAAGAGAGCGTTTCTGCGCGCGCTAATAAGGTGTATGAGACTCTTTGTGCTTCTCCTAAGATTAAGCCAACCACAGAGGCGTACGCTGGCAAAGATCACATGCCTGGCACGGTAAGCATTATGGTTCCCTCAATGGATTCTGAGACGCTTATCTTAAAGCTTGATCAAGCGGGATTTGAAGTCTCAGCTGGCTCTGCGTGTTCTTCAGGCTCTCTTGACGCAAGCCACGTTCTCTCGGCTATGGGCATCTCTAGAAACGAGGCTCTGGGTAGCTTACGCATAACCTTTGACGAGCGTGTTTCTGAGGAAGACCTTGATACTTTCTGTGCAACCTTGCTGCAGATTGTTGGATAAATTTTTCACATACTAATCTCTACATTAGTTATGTTCTGCGCCTGATACGTCCTTATTTACGGTAGACTAGATGAGTAACCGTATATGAGGAGGCCCTATGAGTGAGTCTGTTAATCTGATGCAGCTCCAGGATATTGATTTGCAGCTGCTAAAACTCGCATCCAACTTGGCCTCAATGCCCCAGGTTCAAAAAATTAAAAACGCCCAACTTGCAGAGAAGAAGATTGCTTCCCAGCTCAAGCAAGTGCTTGGTGTTAAAAAAGACGTAGAAATTGATATTTCTGACCTCAATGAGCAGCGTGCTCATTATGTTCTTAAGACAGAAGAGGTTTCTGCTGCCGTAGAAACTGCTACCAATCATCGCGCTCTTAGAGACTTTGACCGGCAGCTTTCTTCTTTGGCAAAGAATGTCGAGAAGTGCGATTTTAAACTTGCAGCAAAAACAGAAGAGCTTGAGAAGTGCAAGAAGGCTTATCAGACAGCTCAAGACTTGCAGGTAAAGCTTATGAAAGAGCGTGAGAGCCTTTCTCAGTCCCTTGAGATTGATTCTTCGGCTCTTCGCGCAGAGATTGTTGAGCTCTCTAAGTCTCGAGAAGAACTTGCAGCTCAGATTTCTGCGAACACGCTTGAGCGTTACGAAGCCGCACGTAAACGTTTTAAGGGCCTGGCAGTTGAGCACCTTGTAGGAAACGTTCCAAGTGTCTGTCGCGTTAAACTGCAACCAAGTTCATTCCACGATCTTCAGCATAGTTCTGAGATTGCAGAATGCCCTTATTGTCACAGAATGCTTATTACTTCTACTGCGTTTGAAGAATAAAGGAATTTCTCGCCATGTTGGATAAAACCGCTCAGCCCTCTGTATGCCTTGTGGTGTGCGGAGGCATTGCTGCATATAAAGCCTGTGAAGTACTCAGAGGCCTTCAGAAAGCTGACTGCGACGTTCGTGTTGTTATGACAGAAGATGCAGCTCAGTTTGTAGGAAAGACTACCTTTGAAGCATTAACGCATCATGAGGTAGTACAGTCGCTCTACAACAATGCCGAGACTCCTGTTCCTCACGTTGACCTTGCTGACTGGGCAGATTGCATGGTAGTTGTACCAGCCACTGCCAATATCATGGCAAAGATGGCTTATGGTATAGCTGATGATGCTGCAAGCACAACGCTTTTAGCAGCTCATACGCCAGTTCTTGTGGCCCCGGCCATGAATACACATATGTGGACAAATCCAGCCACTCAGGCAAATGTCGCACTGCTCCGTCAGCGTGGAATCCAGATGGTTATGCCTGAGTCAGGTCGTCTTGCCTGCGGCTATACCGGAGACGGAAAACTTGCTCCAGTACAGCAGATTGTAGACGCTGCACTGAAGGTTCTTTCTGGTAATGACGCGGTGCCATCCAAGCAAGATCTTGCAGGTAAAAAGCTTCTTATTACGGCAGGACCAACTCACGAGAAGATCGATCCAGTTCGCTTTATTGCCAACTGTTCAACAGGAAAACTTGGCTATACCGTGGCTAAAGTTGCAGCTAGTCGTGGAGCAAATGTCACCCTTATCTCTGGACCCACTTATCTTGAGGCTCCTCAAGGAGTCAACGTGCAAAGAGTAGTGTCTGCTGAAGACATGTATAAGGCATGTGTAGACGTCTTTGGCAGCGTTGACGCCGCTATTTTGACGGCAGCTGTTGCCGACTACACCCCAGCTCACCCCGCAGATCATAAGCTCAAGAAATCACAAGAGTATCTTGAATCTATTGACCTTAAAGAAACCACCGATATTCTCGCCAGCCTTTCTAAGACTAAGAAAGACCAGGTTGTTGTAGGTTTTGCAGCAGAGACAAATAACGTCTTGGAGCATGCTCAGGCTAAACTTGAGCGTAAAGGTTGCTCCATGATCGTGGCAAATGATGTTTCTAGGCCAGATTCAACCTTTGGTTCAGATACAGACCGCGTTGCGTTTGTAACTCCTCAAGGTGTAGAACAGCTTGAGACTTTGCCACTTGTTGACGTAGCTTCAGAGCTTTTGGACCGTGTGGCCAAAATGCTTGAGGAGCGTGCATAGCGTGCGACCAGAAGATCTTTTTATTGGATGTCATCTCTCGGCAGGCAAGGGCTGGGAAGCAATGGGTAAGGATGCTCTTTCTATTGGGGCAACTACCTTTGCTTTCTTTACCAGAAATCCTCGTGGTGGCAACGCTAAGGCTCTAGATGAGGCTGATGTTGCAAGGCTTAGGGAGCTTCTTGAGGCTCATCACTTTGGACCTTTGGTTGCGCATGCTCCTTACACCATGAACCTGTGTTCTGCAAAAGACGAGACCAGGGATTTTGCTCGTCGTGCGCTTACAGAAGATCTTGAGCGCATGGAGTATCTACCAGGCAATTATTACAACTTCCATCCCGGTAGCCATGTGGGTCAAGGCTCTGACGTGGCAATTGAGCAAATCTCAGAAGCTCTTAATGATTGCCTGTTTGAGGGTCAGCACACCACCGTTCTTCTTGAAACGATGGCGGGCAAGGGTACGGAAGTTGGTAAAACGTTTGAAGAGATTGCCGCAATTCTAGATAAGGTAAACCACCCTGAGCTTATGGGCGTGTGCCTTGATACCTGCCATGTGCATGACGGCGGGTATGAAATTGTAGAAAATTTTGATGCTGTTCTAGATACATTTGATCAGATAGTTGGCTTGAAAAAGCTCAAAGCCTTGCATCTTAATGACTCAAAGAATCCTCTTGGGGCTCATAAAGATAGACATGAGCAGATTGGCAAAGGCTTCATTGGATTAGAAACGTTCCGCGCTGTGGTGACTAATCCGCGCGGCAACACGCTTCCTATGATTTTGGAGACTCCTCATTCTGAGCTTTCTGGTTGGGGAGAAGAAATTGCGTTACTTCGTTCTTTTTTTAGGTGATAACTAGTGGGAATTCTGGTAGGTTGCGAACAAATTTCTATGGAATGGCCTGGTAAGAAGGTTCTTACCAACCAGACTATTGGCGTTAATGAGGGTGACCGTATTGGTGTTGTGGGCAAAAACGGCGATGGAAAATCAACCCTCTTAGATCTTATCGCCAAAAGAATCGAGCCTGATTCTGGTAACGTAATTTGGAGAAGTGGCATCCAAGTAGGCTATATGGGCCAAAGTGATTCACTTTCTGATACACAGACGGTTTGCAGTGCTGTTGTTGGAGACACGCCAGAGTACGAGTGGGCATCCGATGCGCGTATTCGCAAGATTATTGATGAGCTCATTGGAGACTTAGACTGGAATGGTCTGGTAGGAGAGCTCTCCGGAGGTCAGCGTAGACGCTGCGATTTGGCTCGATTGCTGGTAGGTACCTGGGACTTAATGCTTATTGACGAGCCAACCAACCATCTTGATCTTCACGCCATTCAGTGGCTTGCCAATCACCTAAAAAATCGCTGGTCAGAGGGAAGTGGCGCCCTTATTCTAGTCACACATGACCGCTGGTTCTTGGATGAGGTCTGCGACCACATGTGGGAAGTCCACGATGGCGTTATTGACCCATTTGACGGCGGCTATTCTGCTTACATTCAAGCTCGAGTTGAACGTGATAGACAGGCAGCGGTGATGGAAGAGCGCC
>CALIAD010000015.1 GCA_938041635.1 uncultured Atopobium sp. | reverse complement strand
TTAGACTGCCAGGAATCCACAACAGATCACTAGCTTATAGGTAGATTGTGCTCAGAAAATTCCTGCTCACCCTCAAGTTGCTTGACGGTTTCATTAATCTCTAGCGCCAGATCAATAAAATCTTGAGCAGTAACACACCTTACCGACTTACCGCGCCAATAGGCAGCGTTTGGAATACCCCTAAAATACCAGGTAGAGAGGCTTCTTGCGCGAGCAATATGAATGTGAGCTGCGTCAAGTAAGCGTACGTGCATCATAAAAGATGCAAGCATCTGATCGAGTGTTGGAACAAGTGGAGCTTGACCTTCAACTAAAGCTTGAGTGTTCTTGAAAATCCAAGGATTCCCGTACGTTCCGCGAGCAATCATAACAGCAGTCACACCTGTTTCTTTAAGGGCATGAGCTGCTGCTTCAGCAGAGAGCATGTCACCGGAGCCTATAACAGGAATTGAAACAGCATCGCAAACTCTATTAACGGTCTCCCACTCTGCCTGGCCTCGATACATCTGGGTTGCAAAGCGGCCATGAATAGCAACAGCAGACGCTCCCGCAGCTTCCATGGCGCGAGCAAACTCAGGAGCTACTTCCTCATCCTGACGTCTACCTCGTCTAATCTTCACGGTAACAGGCACCGCGACCTCAGAAAGACAAGCTTTGACCAGATCTGCAGCAAGTTCTGGGGTATCGAGAAGGGCTGAGCCCTCCCCTTTTTTGACAACCTTAGGAACAGGACAAGCCATATTGATATCGATAAGAGCAAGTTTATTTCCTAGGCGCTCACTAATCTGAGCTGCCGCTTCTTTAAACTGCTCTGGCTTTGAACCAAAAAGTTGAACAGCAATATCTGGCTCAGTTGAAAGGGGCTCTGCAAGCTCCCAGGTTTTCTCGCCACCATAATGAATTCCTGCGACAGAAACCATTTCTGAGTATGCAAGACCTGCTCCGCCCGCTCGAGCCATAGTGCGATACACACCATCACTGACACCAGCCATGGGTGCCATAAGCACAGGATGAGCGGACAGGCGTTCCTTGAGTGAAGCTCCTGACGCAAAAGGGACAATCTGTGAAGAAAGGCCTGCTTGAGGTGAGCAGGTTGAAATGATTGTTTGAAGCGACTCCACAAATACCTTCTACTCGTCATCAACCTTGAGAACAGCCAAGAACGCCTCTTGAG
>CALIAD010000014.1 GCA_938041635.1 uncultured Atopobium sp. | reverse complement strand
CTCCATCGCGCGCCTGAAAAGTGCAAAGAATCTGTATTTTGAATACAGATTCTTTGACAAAATCAGGCAAATCCACAGTTTCTTTTACCTTTTTAGGCAAAATTTACAGAATCTTTTATGAAATCAGGCGCGTGAAAGATAGACTACGTGGCCCTAAATTTTGAGCCTGAAAAGGGCATCAAGTCTGAGTAAATTTACTCAGACTTGGCGAGAAAAACCGGCAAATAGCTCAGATATGGTGCACTTTTCCGGCAAATTGTTCAGACATGGCGAGAAAATCAGGCTCCATGAAAGGGCAAACTCGGACACGCTTTAAACCCCGCCTGAAAAGTGCAAAGAATCTGTATTTGAGACACCGATTCTTTGATGAAATCAGGCAAATCCACAGATTCTTTGCTGTTATCAGGCAAAAGTTACAGATTCTTTGCAGAAATCAGGCGCGCTAGCAGGCCAAGATAGAAAACTTAGCCGGCAGAGCATACTTGGCGAGAAAATCGTCCCTCTCGCTGTTGCAGTTATTGCACAGAGTGTGTAATAATACTCAGTATGTGCAATAAGTCGGGTGCTACGGTGTTGTCGCGCCGACCGCGCCCGTCGCGCCCGTCGCGCCTGTCGCGCCTGTCGCGCTCGCCGCGTCCGCCGTGCCCGCGTCGCTCACACGCGCCCGTGCACCCAGTACGTACCTGCAACCAGGAGAGGCTTCAGAAACGTATGACGCAAACATTGTCTGCACCTGTTGTTTTGTCAGCTTGCAAGCTTGATCGACGCACCGCCAGAACGCGCGCGGCGCTTAGGAAAGCCCTGGCAGAAGAGATAGACGCAACCGGCGACCTTACCTCCGTGACCGTCACGGGCGTAACGGAGCGCGCTGGCCTCACGCGTCGAACCTTTTATTCCCACTACAAAGACATCCCTGACCTGGTGCTTCACATCGAAAAGGAAGCGCTGGCAGAGCTGCGACCTGCTGTTGAACAGCTTGCTCGCGTCAACCTTGTTGAGCTCAGAGAGGCCATTGACTCCTACAAGCCGTGCCCCGGCGCAACGGAGATGCTTCGCAGCATTCGCAAGCATGGCTTCTACCTGCGTCCTTTGCTGGGCAACGGTGGAGACCCTGCGTTCCAGGACAAGCTAAAGCACCTGGTACACGAGGTTATCGCCCAGCGCGCCCTGCACGACCTTGATCCGCGCGCACTTGGTCCCTTCTTTGACTACTATCTGACCTTTGCAATTTCTGCCGAGGTCGGCGTCCTTATCCGCTGGTTAGTCGGCGGCATGCGCGAGAGCGACGAGCAGATGGCGGGCCTTATGACCGGTCTCATGTTTGTTGCACCTGGCGATCTGTACGGCAAGCCAATCAAGCTAGACGTTCCACGATTTGCGCTTGCAACTCTTGTTCTCGGAGAGGAAAACAATGATTAGTCCAAAGTTTGAGCTGGTAGAGAATGGTGCCGAGCTGGCACCAAACGTCCCACTTGACCTGTCTCAGGCCCACCTTATGCTGGGCATCGACGTTGGTTCCACAACCGTAAAGCTGTCCGTCATCGACGAGGACGGCACGCTGGTTTACGCTAACTACGAGCGTCACCACACCGACGTCCGCGCCACGGCTCGCTCTCTGTTTGTCAAAGCTCAGAAGTACATTGGCGAGACACCCATGTACGCCGCAATCACCGGTTCCGGCGGAATGCTCTTGGCGCAATGGCTTGACCTGGAGTTTGTCCAGGAGGTTATCGCTTCTAAGCGCGCTGTTGAGACGCTGATCCCTCAGACCGACGTAGCCATTGAGCTGGGCGGCGAGGACGCAAAGATCATCTACTTTGACAACGGCATTGAGCAGCGCATGAATGGTACCTGCGCAGGTGGTACTGGTGCGTTTATCGACCAGATGGCGTCTCTCCTCAAGACCGACGCAACCGGCCTCAACGAGCTGGCAAAAGACGTCAAGCAGATCTACCCAATTGCATCTCGCTGCGGCGTTTTTGCTAAGTCCGACGTTCAGCCGCTGCTCAACGAGGGTGCCGCTCCTGCCGATATTGCCGCTTCTATCTTCCAGGCCGTTGCAAACCAGACCGTCTCGGGCCTGGCTTGTGGGCACCCCATCCGCGGCCACGTTGCGTTTCTCGGCGGCCCGCTGCAGTACCTCTCTGAGCTGCGCCGTCGCTTCTACATCACGCTTAACCTGGACGACGAGCACATCGTCTTGCCACAAAACGCCCACCTCTTTGTTGCAACGGGCGCTGCTCTGGCGGGCGAGTCCGACCGACCAATCACCTTTACGCAGGTCATGGAGGCACTGGACAACCTTAAGGACATCCAGGGCTCCGAGGTTGCTCGTCTGGACCCACTCTTTGCCACTCAGCAGGACTTTGACGACTTCAAGGCCCGCCACGACCAGGAGGTAGTCCCCAAGGGTCAGCTGGCCAACTACCACGGCCGCGTCTTTATCGGCATCGACGCAGGTTCTACCACCATGAAGGCTGCTGTTGTTGGCGAGAAGGGCGAGCTGCTTTACACCTGGTACGACAATAACAACGGAGACATCCTGGGCACCGCTCGCAAGATTATGGACTCCATCTACGACGAGATGCCTTCCGACTGCATCATTGGCCACGTCACAACCACCGGTTATGGCGAGGGTATCCTGATTGAGGCTCTGCGCGCAGACTCTGGCGAGATTGAGACCGTTGCTCACCTGCGCGGCGCTAAGGCATTTGTCCCAGACGTTGATTTCATTCTTGATATTGGCGGCCAGGACATGAAGTGTCTGCAGGTCAAAGACGGCGTCATTGAGCACATTATGCTGAACGAGGCTTGCTCTGCAGGCTGCGGTTCCTTTATTGCATCCTTCGCCGACTCCATGAAGATGGACGTCCGAGAGTTTGCAACCGCTGCAACCAAGGCAACACTCCCTGTTGACCTGGGATCACGCTGTACCGTCTTCATGAACTCCCGCGTTAAGCAGGCGCAGAAGGAGGGTGCAACCATCGGCGACGTTGCTGCTGGTCTTTCATACTCCGTCATCAAGAACGCCCTGTTCAAGGTCATCAAGCTCCGCGACTTCAGCGAGATTGGCGAGCACTGCATTGTTCAGGGCGGTACCTTCATGTCCGACGCAACGCTCCGTGCTTTTGAGCTGCTCACCGGCAGAGATGTCATCCGTCCTGATATTGCAGGTGTCATGGGTGCCTACGGCGCCGCTCTTCTCGCCCGCGACCGTGCAGGTATTGACGGTGTATCCACCCTGCTTGACCGCGAGTCCATCGACAACCTGCAGGTCAAGCTTACCAACACACACTGCCGCATCTGCCCTAACAGCTGCATGCTTACCATCAACGACTTTGGCAGCGGACACAGGTTTATCACTGGTAACCGTTGCGAGAAAGGCGCAGGTAAGAAGCGTGGTGCCAAGAAGAACGAGGCACCAAACGTCTTTGCGTTCAAGAACAAGCTGCTGTTTGATCGCGAGTCGCTTCCTGCAGACGAGGCTCCACGCGGCACAGTGGGCATTCCTCGCGCGCTGAACATGTACGAGAATTATCCGTTCTGGCACACGTTTTTCACTAAGCTGGGCTTCTCGGTCATTTTGTCCGACCAGACCACCGCAAAGACGTACGACATGGGCATCGAGTCCATGCCTTCCGAGTCCGCCTGCTATCCTGCAAAGCTTTCCCACGGCCACATCATGAATCTGCTGGCCAAGGACCCAGACTTCATTTGGATGCCATGCATTCGTTGGGAGCGCAAGGAGGACGACTCCGCAACCAACCACTACAACTGCCCAATTGTCATGAGCTACCCTCAGGCGTTGGGCCTCAACGTGGACGAGCTCTCCGATCCGTCCATCCAGTACATGGCTCCGTTCATTCCGTATGACAAGAAGAACGAGCTCAAGCGCCGTTTGTACGAACTCATCAGTGAGCAGCGCGAGAAGGACGCCCAGGTAGGCAAGGGTCGCTTCCGCGGCGAGCACATCACGCGCGCCGAAATTGATGCCGCTGTTGAGGCTGCATGGCAGGAAGATATCAACGTCAAGGACCAGATGCACCGCGCAGGTGACGAGGCTCTTGCGTGGATTGAAGAGCACGATGCCCATGGTATTGTTCTTGCAGGTCGTCCGTATCACAACGACCCAGAGATTAATCACGCCATCCCTGAGCTGGTTTCTTCGTTTGGCTTTGCCGTTCTCACTGAGGATTCCATTGCTCATAAGATGATGCCTGAGCGCCCCATCCGCATTGTTGATCAGTGGATGTACCACTCGCGTCTGTATCGTGCGGCTCGCTTTGTTGCGTCCCGAAACGACCTAGACCTCATCCAGCTCTTCTCATTTGGTTGCGGCCTTGACGCACTGACCACCGACCAGGTCCAGGAGATTCTTGAGGCTTCGGGCAAGATCTACACCATGCTCAAGGTTGACCAGGTCTCCAACTTGGGCGCTGCTCGCATTCGTATCCGCTCGCTGATGGCTGCCCTGAACGAGCAGCAGGCAGAGCTGGAGCGACTTGCAGCTGCCGGCCTGGTTACCGAGGCTGTTCCACAGGGCGTTCGCATGGCCGATGGCTCTCTGGAAAAGGCCAGAAGCGCTAGTTCTTCTCGCCGTGCACCGGTGTACCGCGAGGCAGAATCTGCAGCTTACGAGAAGGTCCGCTACACCAAGGAGATGCAGGAAGCGGGCTACACCATCCTGGCTCCACAGATGGCGCCGATCCACTTTGAGCTGGTAGAGGAGCTGCTGAAGGGTGCGGGCTACAATGTTGTGCTGCTGCCTTCGGTTGACCAGGGTGCCGTTGACATGGGCCTTCGTTACGTCAACAACGACATCTGCTACCCATCTATCCTGGTCACGGGCCAGATTATGGAGGCAGTGCTTTCGGGCAAGTACGACCTGACCAAGACCGCAGTTCTGATTTCGCAGACCGGCGGTGGCTGCCGTGCAACCAACTATATTGCGCTGATTCGTAAGGCACTCAAAGACGCAGGTCACCCAGAGATTCCGGTCATTTCTATCTCCGCCGCTTCGGGCCTTGACGAGGACAACCCAGGATTCAAGCTGTTCAAGCCTGACTTGCTAATCAAGGCGGTCTACGCGCTCTTATACGGCGACCTGATCATGCAGTTGCTGTATCGCGTGCGCCCCTACGAGGCTGTTAAGGGTTCTGCAAACGAGCTGTATGACCAGCTCATGGCCGATACACGCTCCAAGATCAACGGAATTTCTCGCAAGGAATTCTACAAGCAGTGCCAGCGTACCATTGAGCTGTTTGACAGCCTGCCCGTGGTTAACGATCGTCAGAAACCACGCGTCGGCGTCGTCGGTGAGATTCTGGTTAAGTTCCACCCAACGGCTAACAACGAGCTGGTCAAGGTCATCGAATCTGAGGGCTGCGAGGCTAACGTTCCGGGTTTGGTCGACTTCTTCCTGTTTGGCCTCTCCAACGCGATCAACACGCACAAGGAACTGGGCACTTCGTTCAAGAGCCGCATGACGCACATCGCGGGCATCAAGATGGTCCAAGGCCTGCGCGCGCCAATCAACAAGATGCTGGAGAAGTCCGAGCGCTTTGAGCCATACCCCAACATCGATGAGCTGGCCGAGAAGGCCGGCCAGATTCTTTCACTCTGCAACACGATGGGCGAGGGTTGGCTGCTCACCGCTGAGATGTGCGACCTCATTGAGACGGGCACGCCAAACATCGTCTGCGCTCAGCCATTTGCCTGCCTACCTAACCACGTTGTGGGTAAGGCAGTCATCAAGCGTCTGCGCCAGATGCACCCCGAGTCCAATATTGTTGCTGTCGACTACGACCCAGGTGCGTCCGAGGTTAACCAGCTCAACCGCATCAAGCTGATGATTTCGGTTGCTAAGGAGAACTACAAGAACGGCGTAAATGGCGAGTTTAAGTTGGAAAACGCCGACGACCCAGTCACCAACGACGCAACCATGCCATATACTGGCCGTGACAAGTTTGGCCTGGATTCCGTTGTCCGCGAAGGCGGCCACTCTTGCTCTTCGCACCGCGTGTCTGCACTGGAAGCAACCGGCGCTAACCTGGGCGATCTTGGTCGCACCGCGCCTGACCACGGAAAAGACTACGGTTCCATTAGGCTTTCCGAGGAGCAGATGGCTGCTATTGAGCGCGCCAAGAAGAAAGCCGGCGTCAAGTAGCGCGGTCGATGCGCCTGCGGCGGCCAGTCCTGGCTGCTGCGAGTGCGCACCCCGCGCTGACCAGCCGCGCAACCCGCGTAATTGGCTGCGAAGTTGGTGCGCAACCAGTGTGATCGGCTGCGAAGTTGCTGTGCGACCAGCTACAAAGTTGTAATTTGCACGTTAATGAGCCCCAAACTTTAGTTTGGGGCTCATTTTTAGTTACGTCTCAAAAAGTGGTGTAAGGCTATTTCCTTACTACCTTCTAGCCTA
>CALIAD010000013.1 GCA_938041635.1 uncultured Atopobium sp. | reverse complement strand
GTGCCCTTGGGAAGTCTACCATCACCAAACGTTGCACTTGCTTTGACAATTCAAGGGTAATTTCTGCGTCATGTATACGTCTTTTTTGCAGATTATCCGACTTAGGTGTGTTTTGAACTGCTTTCTATTTCTCGTGTCTAAGAAATGGGAGGCAGTTCATTGCGGGTAGGCGTTTTTCTACAGGAGCTGTTCTATGACGGCGCCAATTCTGTCTCTGATCACCAGATTGGCTCGACCATCGTACGGCGTAGGTTGGTCGTTGATAATGGCCATTTTGTTGCCCTCGTAGTAGTCGAGAAGACCGGCGGCAGGCTGCACTACCAGCGAACTTCCTGCAACCACAAGGACCTCCGCTTGCGAGATGGCGTTCAAGGCTCCATACACAGTGTCCATGTTGAGGCCTTCTCCGTAAAAGACAATATCAGGCCTAATAACTGCGCCGCATTGACAAAGCGGCACCACAGACGACTGCTCTTCAATCTGATCAAGCGTGTAGGTGTGGCCGCACTCGGGACAATAAAAGCGCGTTTCGTTGCCGTGAAGCTCAAATACACGCTTGCTACCAGCGGCTTGATGCAGTCCGTCGATGTTTTGCGTCACCACAGCGCGCAGCTTTCCCGCAGCTTCCAGCGACGCCAGCCACTTGTGGGCAATGTTTGGCTGGGCCTCCCCCAGATGATGAGAATTTCTAAAATACGTGTAATACGCTGCGGGATAATCCAAAAACACATCAAGCGAGAAGATCTCTTCAAGCGTAAAGTCTGGCGCCTTGCTGTAGGCAAAAGACTCCTCGTTGTCTGGATCAACGGTTACGCCATTTCCCAGGTCATAGGCTTCTTTTCCCATGTCATAGCCGTCTTGGCCAAGGCCAATAGTCATGTTTTCTACCTTGATGCCGCCCTGGCGATACAGACCGTTAGTACCCCTAAAATCAGGAATACCGCTTTCCGTTGACACGCCTGCGCCACCAAAGAAAACAATGTTATCTGACGACTGAATCCAGTCTTTAAGCTGCTCAATCTTGGTCATTAGGCACCCCTAACCTAAAAAAGGGACCCGGATAAACTGGGTCCCTCGTCTCAAGCGCCGGAGCTCTTGGCGCTGAAAACGCTAGTAATCAAACTCGTCAGGAACATACTCGGTAAGGCATGCATCCAGACCGGCTTCGATTTCCTCATGGTTCATATGACGGCCAATGAAGCACAACTTAGTTTGACGATCGCCCAGTTCATCATCCCATTCTGCGCGTAGCTCGGGTTTCTCGTCAAGAAGGGTTTCTCGCTCATCCTCTGGCAGCGATGCGTAGAACATGCCATTCTCGTAGAACTGGACCTGCTTGCCGGCCTGCTCAAATACGTAGCTCATCTCGGGGTCTTGTGAAATCCAGATACTACCCTTGACGCGGATGATATTCTTTGGCCAGCTAGCCACAAACTGGTTAAGTTTGTCCAGGTCAAATGGCTGACGGCGGCGATACACAAAGGTAGTAATCTCGTACTCCAAAACCTCTGGGTCCTCGTGCTCCTCAGGATGCTCCATTGCATCCATCCAGGCAGCGGAGGCGTAGGCTTTGTCAAAGTCAAAACGGCCCGTATTGATAAGCTCGCTCATTGGAATGTCACCGTTGACCGCCTCAACAATAACGGCGTCTTTCTGCAGGCCGCGAACAAGCGCCTTGAGCTCGTGGAGCTGCTCTGGAGTAACCAGATCGGTCTTGTTGAGCACCAGCGTAGAGCAGAACTCAATCTGCTGAATGAGCAGGTTCTCGATGTCGTCCTCTTCAATATCTGGGTCGAGAAGATCGGCGCCGTTGTGGAACTCCTCAAACATGCGAGCACAGTCAACAACTGCGACGATGTTATCAAGGTTGAGGTGAGAGTGATTAGTTGCATGCTGGCTCTGATTGCAGAATGCAGAAATGTTATAGGTAATGGGGATTGGCTCGCAGATGCCCGAAGCCTCAATAATGATGTAGTCAAACTCCTCGGTATCGGCCAAATCACCCAACTGAAGTGCCAAGTCATTAGAAAGGGTGCAGCAGAGGCAACCGTTGGTCAGAGGAATAACGTCGCCTTCTTTAGCGTAGCCGCCGTCTTTAATAAGACCAGCATCAACGTTAATCTCGCCAATATCATTGACAATGACTGCTGCGTGAATACCTTCAGTATTAGAGAGAATGTGGTTCAAAATAGTGGTCTTACCTGCTCCTAAATAGCCGGTAAGCAGCACAATTTTCACCTGCTTTGGTTCAGACATAGTGAGCTCCTTCAAATGTCAAACTTTTATATCAAAGAATAAACTTCTTTCCTGTAAAAGTGGGCCCTGACGCTTAAGTGAGTCAGGG
Organism: uncultured Atopobium sp.; assembly: GCA_938041635.1. GTDB lineage: Bacteria > Actinomycetota > Coriobacteriia > Coriobacteriales > Atopobiaceae > Lancefieldella. Next base: position 8,195 of record CALIAD010000013.1, on the reverse strand, counting down.
CCCAACCTTCGCGTTACAAATTATCGAGCTGGAAGCTTAGAAGCTACCGCGATCAATAATCTTGCCTTCCTTCATGATGACGTCCATGTTCTCAGGCGTGAGGTCGCGAATGTTGTTAGCAACGTCGCCCTTGACTACGAGGATATCAGCGGAGAGGCCTTCCTTGACAGCACCAAACTCGTTCTCCTTGCCCAGCATCTTTGCGCCGTTGTAAGTAGCAGCTGCAACAGTATCAAGGATGGAGATGCCAACCTTCTCGACAAAGTCATACATCTCATCAATGGTGACGTAGCCGTAAGGAGTGACAAAGCTGAAGGAGTCGGAGCCGATGGTAATGGTGATACCCATGTCATAAGCCTTACGCAGGTTAGCGTAGGTGCGTGCAAGGCCCTTCTCGACAACAGTCTCGCCTGGGAATGCGTCAAGCTCTGGAGTCCAGTCTGGTGGATAAGTTCCGTACCAAGTTGGCAGGAAGCCGATGGTTGGGGTGAAGTATGTTCCCTGCTCTGCCATAAGCTTCATGGTGCGCTCGTCAAGCTCAAAGCCGTGAATGAGCTGCTTGCAACCAAAGCGGACGCAGTCATATGCAGCGTCAAAGTTATTGTAGGAGTGAGCGTACAGAGGAATGCCTACCAGTGCGCACTCGTCAGCAATTGCCTTGATTTCCTCGGTGCAGAAGAGCTGCAGACGGTCGGAGTCCCAGCGCCAAATGCCGCCACCGGTTGCCCAGATCTTGATGCCGTCAGGCTCTTCACGGAGACGACGACGAATTGCCTTACGAAGCTCCCATGGACCGTCTACCTGGTCGCCCCAAGGGTGTCCGTCCTTGGAAATCTGCAGTGGCAGGTGGTGAGAGTCACCGTGACCAGCAACGCGACAAAGGCCAAGGCCGGTAGCAAAGATACGAGGACCCTGCATAATGCCCATGTTAACGAGGTCGCGGATAGCAATACCATTGCGGCCAATCTCAACGACAGTGGTAAGGCCGTGGGTAAGAGCGTCATAAGCCTGCTTGACTGCGCATGCCTGCTTCTGAGCAACGGACTCGATAACCCAGTCGTTATCGTTGTCGGTCAGGTTGCCGGAGAAGTGCAGGTGTGTATCAACAAGACCAGGCATTACGGTATGACCGGATGCGTCACGTACCTCATATCCCTCTGGGACCTCTTTACGAGGACCAGCATAGGTAATCTTGTCGTCATCGATAAGGACAAGGGAGTCCTCAACTGGAGCAGCGCCAGTACCGTCAACGAGCTTGCCGCCTACAAAAGCATACTTACTCATGTTTCCCATCCTTCCTTTGTTGTCCGCTCACTTCTTTTAAACGGACGAGGTTTACTTGCATAGTAAGCCCGGGTTAACTCCTTTGGAATAAGTTAGCCATGGTTGCCGGTAAGCGGAGCAAAAATACCCATGAACGGATGTTCAGATATCAATAATTTCATATAAACATCTAAAGTATTTGATTACTTCATATTTGCTATGACTACATTGCATAGTTGTGTCAAAACAGTTTTTGTCCGGTATCCGTGGTAAGGTTGAGAAAACAAATTAAGGAGGGGCAATGTCTCAGAATTCTTCGTCGCAGTCCAGCTTTTTTGCACTTATTTCTCGCATGCGCTACATTGAGCGCTGGTCGCTTATGCGCAATTCTCGATCAGAAAGCCTTGCTGAACACGCCCTTGACGTAGCCGTTATTTCTCACTGCCTAGCAACTATTGCAAATGTGCGCTATCACAGAAATCTTGATGCAGATCGTGCAGCTCTTATTGGTATGTATCACGATGCATCAGAGATTATCACCGGAGACATGCCCACGCCTGTAAAGTATGCTAATTCAGAGATCAGAGATGCCTACCATCAGGTAGAAGCACGTGCCGAGAAAACCATTCTCTCCACACTGCCAGAGGACCTGCAAGATGCTTACGCTCAGGTACTTACGCACAGCGCAGAGGCTTCAGAGAGTGAGGCTTACCTCAGAAAGCTTATTAAGGCTGCAGATAAAATTGCGGCACTCATTAAGTGCATTGAGGAAGCCCAGTCTGGAAACTCAGAATTTATTACCGCTGAGGCCTCAACTCGTGGAGTTGTTGAAGATTTAGCAGATTCTCTCCCAGAAGTGCGCGATTTTATGACAGAATTCCTACCTTCGTACGGAGAAACGCTTGATCAGCTTCTGTAAAGAATCGCTGATTACGTCTGCTAGCTGAGGAGTTACTTTGCGCGCACTACATGCACGTTTGCCTAAAAACTTTGTTCTGGAAGAGCGCTTAGAGGCTTATTCCAGCGTTATTGAGCCTCATCCAGAGGCTTTAAAGGGTACGTGGGCTTCTGCGTGTGCGCCAATTACTGCTGAGGGACTTATCCCCTATTCTGAGGTTCGTGTAGACCTTGGCTGCGGTAAGGGATCTTTCACTGCCGCACAAGCTAAGGCACATCCTGATGTGCTCTTTGTGGCCATTGATACAGAGCCTATCTGCATTTCATACGCTGCAAAAACAATCTATGAAGCAGGAATACCTAATGCCATCGTAGTTCCTGGTACTGGTATGAAGATTGATGAGTACTTCTCGCCAGAAGAGGTCTCTGTAATCTATCTCAACTTCCCTGCTCCATTTCCTAGAATCAGACAGGCAAAGCTGCGTCTCACCGATGCTGAGCGTCTTATGCAGTATAGAAATGTTTTAACTAAAGAGGGCGTTGTTCGTCTTAAAACAGACAGCCAGCCGCTTTATGATTTTTCTCTTGAGCAAGTTGAAGTTGCAGGTTACAACTTTATTTGGCAAACGCGTGATGCTCAGACTGATTTTCCTAATGACGTTCCTAGCGAGTATGAACAAAAACTTGGTGCTCAGGGTGCTAAGGTGCACGCGTATCTGATTGCTCCAGGTCCTGTACCAGCAAACTTCACGCCTACAAAACCTGTGAGCCTTGTAGATTATCTGCCAGAAGATCTAGAGTCGCTGACCTATGTTCCCCATGGTATGGAAAGCACGGTTCGCAATCTTGCAAACCGTGCTCGCAGGCTTCGTAAAAAGTCTCAGTAATCTGTAGTTGGCTATGTGTAGAAACAGCCGTTTGTAGAAGCGCTCTATATGAGCGCTTCTCTTGCATTGATAAGAAGTCAATCTCTCTTACTTGATTGACTTGATATTGAGAGCTCTGGTGGAATTAAGAACTGCAAGTACCATAACACCTGTGTCTCCAAAAACGGCCAGCCACATAGGCGCCAGACCAAAGGCTGCAAGAATTAAAATAGCAACCTTAACACCAATGGCAAACACAATATTTTGCTTTGCGATACCCAAGGTATGGCGAGCAATCTTTACGGCTTTTGAGAGCTTAGAGAGCTTGTCATCCATAAGAACTACGTCAGCAGCCTCAATAGCAGCGTCTGATCCTAAAACGCCCATAGCAACGCCAACATCGGCGCGAGCAAGTACCGGAGCATCGTTGATGCCGTCGCCAACAAAGGCAAGGGACTTACCAGCAGCTTTCTTGGCGAGAAGACCTTCAACTGCAGCAACCTTATCCTGTGGAAGCAGCTCGGAGCGAACCTCGGTGATGCCCATCTTAGCTGCAATTTCTTCTGCAACGTCGCGTTTATCGCCCGTGAGCATAACAACCTTAGAAACGCCAACATTCTTGAGGGAAGCAATAGCTGCTGGAGCATCAGCTCGTTCGCGGTCAGAAATTACAATGTGGCCCATGTAAGTTCCATCAACAGCTACGTGAATGATGGTTCCATGGTTCTTGCATTCTTTCCAGGAAGCTCCTGCGCTTTCCATAAGCGCACAGTTGCCAACAGCAACACTCTTTCCGTTTACGTGAGCACAGATACCCTGACCAGCAATTTCTTTGACATCGGTAATAAAACAGCCATCGTCTTCACTTGGATATGCTGCGCGAAGAGCTGCAGCAATTGGATGCGTCGAGTGCATCTCAACGTGAGAAGCGAGGTGCAGAAGGTCCTTCTCGCCAATCACTTGAGGGTGAACGGCAAGGACCTCAAAAACACCTTCGGTCAGCGTGCCGGTCTTGTCAAACGCAACGGTATCAAGGGTGGAAAGCGTATCAATGTAGGCAGAGCCCTTGATTAGTATGCCTTCCTTTGAAGCTGCGCCAATGCCGCCGAAGAAGGCCAGCGGCACGGACACTACCAGTGCGCAGGGGCAAGATGCAATAAGGAAGGTCAGAGCCCTTACAACCCAGGTAGAGGCGTTGCCAACAAAATCTCCCGAGAGCAGCGGTGGCAAAAATGCCAGCGCAATAGCACTGTAAACAACAACAGGTGTATATACGCGAGAAAAACGACGAATAAAGCTCTCGCTCTTGGACTTGTTCTGATTTGAGCTCTCTACCAGCTTAATAATGCGGGTAGCGGTGGAGTCTTCAAAGAGGTGGGTAACGCGAGCGCGCACCACGCCAGAAAGGTTTACGCAGCCCGAAATAATATTGTCCCCCACCGTTGCGTCACGAGGAACACTCTCGCCAGTAAGAGCAACGGTATCAAGGCTGGTAGAACCCTCAACAATCTCTGCGTCAACAGGGACACGGTCGCCGGGCTTGACCACAATAATCTCTCCCAGCTCAACCTCTTCTGGGGAGATGGTGAGCAGCTGTCCGTCGCGCTCAACCGTGGCGCTATCAGGACGAATATCCATGAGCTTAGCAATAGACTTCTTGCTGTTATCGGAAGCAAGGTGCTCAAACACCTCTCCTACCTGGAAGAACAGCATGACAAAGACTGCCTCATCAAACATTGGAGAGCCGTTAGGCACAAAGCCGATGAGCAAAGCACCAACAGTGGCAATGGTCATGAGCAGGTCCTCGTTAAAGCACTCGCCCTCAGTGATGCTCTCCCATGCCTCCATAACAACATCGTATCCTGCAACGGCATAAGGCAGCAGATACAGCAAGAGTGCCTGCCAAAGCTGCAGGTCAAATGCGTGTTCAACCGCGTAAGCAACACCTAACAAAACAGCAGCACAGACAATACGAGCAATCTTCACCTTTGTCTTTGAGCCCATAGCTCCTCCTTGGGTTGTTGTTACGCCTAGTCTACTCCTTAAATTTATATATGTACATATATTCATACAATAATATTGGAGAATTTTCTGCAAAAAACTCCACGGGCGAGAAACCCGTGGAGTTCCAGATACCTATGTGTTTTGACCGCTGTGCGTAACCGCTGCACTTGACCGCTGCGCACGACCGCTGTGCGCGACCGGAAGTGTCAACCAGACAATCTTCTCGCCACTCGAGAAAGCTAGTTGATCAGCGACGCAGGAGTTGGAATAAAGCCCTCAAAAATGACAGGAGCGCCTTCAAGCTCGGAGGCAATTATATCCTCCTCATTTCTGACGGTCCAAGTGATGAGGTGAGCGCCCATGGTGTTACAAGCAAGCTTAACAAAGGGGTTCTTGCGATCCTCAAACTTGTAAGAAATGAAGTCAGGACGACCAACAGAATTACCAAAGAGCGCTGTAGCACCAGCACGCGTAGCAATGTTCATGTGCTTGGTCTGACGGTCAACCAGGAAGTTCTCTGAAAGCTGACCACGGAGCATCTCAGGACGGTTCTGACGCAGCCACTGCAAAACGCGAGGATCAAAACTCTCGATGCATGCACGAACAGGACGAAGATCAAGTGCCTGCATAATCTTTGCTGTAAGCTGCTCAGCGTTATTGTTGCGCGTCTTAGCCTCAATGATCAAAGGCGCAGGCAGCTCGCCAGAGCCACTCCATGCATAAACCTCAAGGACTTCCTCAAATGTTGGAATCTGCTCGTCAGTAGCAAGCAGTCTGAGACCACGAAGCTCCTCCAGCGTGGACTCCTCAACAATTTTCTGTACGCCACAGAGTCGATCAAGTGCTGAATCGTGAACAACAACCAGCTTATTGTCTGCGGTCAGGTGAACATCAACCTCGGAGCCAAAGCCCTTCTCGACAGCTGCACGGAAGGCAAGCAGAGAGTTCTCTGGAATGCCCGCTTCGTTGTTGTAAAGGCCACGATGGGCATAACGATGACGAGCAATCTCGTGCCAGCGCTCCAGAAGCAGGCGATCATTTTGCTTGCGAGGAGCAATGGAATAGGCGCCGTATGCTGCTAGACCAAGGGCAGCGCCAGCCACAACGCCGCCAGCAATTGCAACGTTTCTGAGCGTCTTGCTCTTCTTGGCAGGAACAAACAGGGTGTCTGGATCCTGTCCATTTTGAGCAGCAATTTCCTCAACAGCATCTGCAACTGCAATGTCTGTAGCAGCATCTTGATGCTCAGCCAGGGTCTCCCCCATCTCTTCAAGCGACTCAGCAGTGCTTGCAAGCTGCTTTGAAAGCTTGTTCTTTGGGCGAGAAAAACGGTTCTCTAGATTGGACTGAAGCTGAGCCTGAGCAGCCAAAACAGAAGTCTGAGCTGAACGAAGCGCAGACTGAGCGCGAGCTACTGACGATTGGATAGTATCAGCGCTTGGAAGTGCTGGTCTTACGTGAGCATTAAAGCCAGCGGTAATCTGCTCTTTAGCGATATTGCCAGCCAAGTTGGCAGCCTTAGAAGCCGTTGTGGCAAGCAACTTTCTTCCAGCCTCGGATTGAAGTGCTGCCTTTGCGGCATACTGAGTAATTGCTAAACCTGCAGCTCTAACTGCAGCTCTTTTAATAAAACGACCAATCATATGGGCTCCCTTCAATCTAGCTTTATTCTATCAGTCCAGCTCTTGCATTTTGCTACGTATTGCGACTTTCTATGTACAATCAGTATCTTTGTCTGTTCAAAATCGAGTAGTATGTAGTCCATTAACTACAATCTCAGGAGCATCATGGCTGTTATAAAACAAGAACACGCTCTTTACCTGTATAAACTACTAAAAGCTACCATTGGCATCTCCAAGCAAACTCCCCTCTCTACCGTTGAGGGCGTCTTGATTGAAGATGAACTTGCGCCGCAGGATTTTGGCTTTGACGACATCCGCGCGCTTATGGAGGCATGCCCCGACTTCATCAAAATCACGGCGTTCAAAAAGGGTTACGTCTACGCAACGCTTTTGACCTTTGAAACCTTTGAGGTTGCCCTTGCTGCTGGCGAGAAGAACGTCGAGCCCCAAAGCAACGGCAAACCTTGGAAGCGTCGTCGTGGAGCAAAATCCATTCGTGCTCTCAAGCCAAAACACCTGGTAGTTGAAGCAGAACCTGAGGTAGAGAAACCGGAAGAGCTGCCAGTTACGGAAAGCTCAGAGGAGCCAACCGTTGCGGAAACATCTGTCGCAGAGGTGCCATCTGCAGAAACAGCTTCAGAAGAGCCCAAGCAAGAGACTGCCAATGAGGCAGCCTCAGAACCTGCTGAAGCCGAAACTCCAGCTCCAGAGGCTACCGAAACCGAAACTCCAGCTTCAGAGCAAAAAATGTCTGAGCCTGAAGCTCCCGAGCCTATGGTCCCCGAGCCCACTATCTCGCTTACCGTTACCTACAACCCCTATGACGGTTCCGACGAAGAGAAAACGCTTGAAGCGGCTCCTTCAATGTTGCAACAAGCGCTGAACACAACAGGTTCAACCGCTACTGCAGCCACTTCTGCGCCACAGAATTCTGCGCAGTCAACCGCTCAGGAAGAGACTCCTGCTCCTATCCCAACATATCCCGCCAATTTTGAGGAAGACCTCCACGTCAACAACGAGCTTCTCGGCATTTTGTATCAGATGGCTCCCGTTGACGCCAACGTTCTCAAGCAGCTGGAGGAAGACTTCAAACTTGCCGTGTCTTCTCGCGCGCTCATTTCTAAGGGCGGTACGTTTACGTTTAACACGCGTTACAAGAAACCGCAGACAGACGAGGTAATTACCGCTACCATCCGCAAGTCAAAACGCGGAGCTCTGCGTCCTTGGACGCTCATGGAGCTTAGCGTTTCTGCAAATGAGCTGCAGAATCAGACGGTTGACGTGCTTCACGGGCTGCCCAAGTCTGGCATCGCTTCATGGGAGAAGCTGCCCGCCGCAGAAAAGCAGCTGCCCATCAACCCTGTTGACGTGGTCATGAACGAAGCTCCTGTCTCCGATTGGAATGCGCTTAGCACAACCTATCTGAGCGACGCGCCTTCGTTGCAGGCTGCGCAGGCTTGTCTTTCCGCGGCGTACGTCTACAGAAAAAACGAGCAGCAGCTCATGCATACCGACGCCGACTTCTCGCTTCCCGTTCCAGGTG
>CALIAD010000012.1 GCA_938041635.1 uncultured Atopobium sp. | reverse complement strand
GCTTTAGTATCAATGGTGTTGCAGCACTTCATACTAAGATTTTGGAAGAGACAGAACTCAAACCATTCTTTGATTTGTATCCAGAAAAGTTCTCAAACAAGACTAATGGAATTACGTTCCGTCGCTGGTTAATGGGTTGTAATCCTGAGCTCGCAGAGTATCTTGATACGTTGTTAGGAGATAGCTGGAGAACAACTGCTCATCTCGAGGGACTTTTAGAGTATCGAGACAACGAAGAGGTCCTCAATAAACTACAAGACATTAAGCAAGCTGCAAAAGATCGAATGGTTAAGTTTTTACTGGATAATCAAGATGTAAAAGTTACCGCTGATTCCATTATTGATGTCCAGGTAAAGCGTTTCCACGAATATAAGCGTCAGCAAATGCTATTGCTTTATTTGATTTGGAAATATTTTGATATTAAGTCTGGTCACCTTCCAAAGCATCCTATTACTGTTATTTTTGGTGGTAAGGCTGCACCAGCATACGTGGCTGCTCAAGATATCATTCATGCAATTCTTGTTCTTTCGTCTTTGATTGCAAACGATGCAGATGTTTCACCATATCTTCAGGTGATAATGATCGAGAATTACAACGTTACTGCCGCTGAGCACGTTATTCCAGCAGCAGATATCTCTGAGCAGATTTCACTGGCTTCCAAGGAGGCTTCTGGAACTTCTAACATGAAGTTTATGCTTAACGGTGCCATTACTGTTTGTACTATTGATGGTGCTAATGTAGAAATTGCCGACTTGGTAGGCGAGGAGAATATCTACACGTTTGGTGCATCAAGCGATGAGGTTGTGGACCTCTATGAGCGCAAAGGTTACAACGCAAAAGAGTTTTATAAGAAATCCGAGATTAAACCACTCGTTGATTTCTTAATCAGTCCAGAGTTTATTTCTCTTGGAAATAAGGAACGCCTGGAGCGCCTTCACAAGAATCTTTGCTCAAAAGACTGGTTCATGACGCTTCTTGATTTGGAAGCATTCATTTCAACAAAAGAGCGCGTGTTTAATGACTATGAGGATAGGAGTGCGTGGCTTCAGAAGTCTCTTATCAATATTGCTATGGCAGGAACATTCTCATCTGATAGAACTATCGCTGAATATAACGATGAGATTTGGCATCTTACTCCTGACAAGTAAATGTAAGTAATACAGACCAGCAAACCGCTGCTTAAACCAGCGGCCTAATGCAGTCTTAACGTGCAGTCTTAGCGAGCGGCCTTAACAAGCGGTCTAGACCAGTGGCCTAGGCCGCTTGAATGTGTTCCTTTAGCGGTTTAATGCTTGGAAAGGACATTTGATATGTTCTCATCTGCGCATGAAAGTATGAAATGAGCTATGGTATGTGCATAAATATTCACCCTTCACGTTGAAAGAAGGATGTATGAACGGTACTTCTGTTAGAAGCGTAAGAAGCGCTTGGTTTTCTCGCTTCACGGTTTTAGCAATTTGCATGCTTTTTGTGGGCGCAATTCTGGCGTTTGCCCTTCCACGCACGGCATTTGCTGCTGATCCAACAGTTTATTCTGAAGATGTGGATGGTGCTCCGCTGGACGGCACACATACCTCGGCAAACCCATTCCCAGATTTCATCTCTGATGCTGAGATTCAGGCAGAGATTACTGCTCAGGCTGCCAAGCCGAGAGAGGACCGTACGGGCGTCATCGCGCGTTATTACTGGGTAAAGCCTGATGGCACTGCGCTCAAGCTGGACATGAATCCAACTAAATATTCCGTTGCGCAGATGATTGCTGAAGGCGGAGAAATTCGTGCGTACTACGTCCTTCTCGGCGATGCAGAGAATTTGATTAACTTCCCACAGAATGATCCAAATGGCTATGGCCTGCGTAAGGTAGCCGTTTCGGCTCATGCTGCCGTTGATACCTACAAGCCAATGGATGCAACAGGTGCTCTTTCGGGCGGTGGCCCAAAGACTAATTTGATGTTTACTGTCAAGGTAAATGGCCAGTCCATTATGGGTGGCACTTCATATGAGGAGCCTGCTGCCGTATTTACTGCACCAGTTACAACTCGTCAGTACATTGAGTTCTCCGCACCATTGAACATCTCTGATAGGTCTTATCAGCTGGGAATTCAGGGTGGCATTAAGAAATCTTGGGGTGGCACTCACGCATATACCAAGCGTTATCCTGCGCGAGTCATTGATACCGCAGCAGCTGTGTATCACTATGTCGATGACCTTGCTTACAGGCAGCTTAACGGCCTTGGCCTCAGTGATCCTATTGCTCAAAGAAATGCTGGTCTTCCTATTTATGGTAATGGCGCAGTGAGCGTTCTTGGTCTTGATGACCTTGCTGCTACGTATACAACTTCTGCAGCGTTTGAGGATCGTCAGGTATCTGCTCGTTACAACACAAAGGGTCATGTCGTGTATATGCCTGAGTATGCTGGCGTTACTGCAGATGACTCTGTTGCTGGCGGTAATAAATTTGAGACCGATCCATCAACCAACATGTTGCTGACTACTGTTCGCAAGTCAGTCGATGAGATCAAGGCTGCAGGACCTGGTGATTCTTACGTCTATATCGCAAATGATATTGACGTTCCAGAGGGAACATCTCTTGCGATTGGTACGTATAACTCTGGTCCTCGCGATAATTCCGTTTTGGCTCCTGGCTTCAATGTGGACGGTTCTGTAAACCGCACCAGGCAGTATTACCTCACGTATCGTGCAGTTCCATCTCCTTTGAAGCTCGTGAAGACTGACTCTGATGATGCTTCCAAGCCTGTTGCTGGTGCAACCTATAGCCTCTATAAGGCTGACGGCACACTGGTCAAAGAGGGAATCACTACTGGCGCTGATGGTACTTTCACATCCGGTGATATTCTTACAAAGACAGAGCTAACCGCACTGGTTCAGAATACTGCGGCAACTGCAGATTTGCTGACTAAGGGCATTTATCAGGATGGAGATAAGTTCTACCTGACGCCGGGCGATTATTATCTGGTTGAGACTGCATCTCCAGAGGGATACGAGCTCAATACAAATCAGATTCCATTTACCGTAGCTCCTGCAACATTTAATGCTGCAGATGAGACTATTGTTCCTGCGGAAGTTACCACAGCTGATAAGCCAATTACTCCTACACCAACTCCAACGCCAGATCCTAATCCAGAGCCAAAGCCTAAGACTCCTAAAAAGAAGAGGTCTAACCTGCCAGATACCGGCGATGCAATGTCCATTGCAAGTGCACTTGCAGCTGCAGGTATTATTGCTTCTGGTCTTGCGTACTCTGTAAAGGTTCGCCGTTAGTTCTTGGTTTACAGATTACAAGTGCAAAAGAGGCTGTGCTCCGCACAGCCTCTTTTTTGCTGGTTAAGTAGGGCAGAGTAGACGCTTAGTTGGACGTTGATCTGCGCAGTCTGTGCAATCGACACTGTTTGAGGACAAGCATATCTTGCAAGTGGTAAAAAATGCGTTTAGTTGGAGATTTCATTTTTCTGCATACAACGTTTGCCCAGATAAAAGTTTTTGGTGCGGTAAAAAATCGTCTTAGTTGGAGATAAATCGGCTAATTTTCAATTTTCATTTCCAACTAAACGGGTTTTTTACCTTTTTCGGCACATAATTTTGAGGGCAAAAATTACGTATTCACAGGAATGCATTTTATGACCTAATTATGCAAAAAGGGTCAGAACGGAACGTTCTGACCCTTAACTTTGTGACTAAAAAGACTGAAGTTCGCTATTTTGTAAACGACGCCTACTTAATCAGGACATTTCCCTCATAGCTGTCATGAACGTCCTGAGGTGTAACGCCCATGTGCTTCTTATAGAGCCTGCTGAAGTAGAACGGATCATTGTAACCAACCGCCTCGGAGGTCTCGCGCACAGAAAGACCAGATTGAAGCAGCTGCTGAGCATGGTCAAGACGCTTCGCAATGATGAACGTCATTGGGCGAACGCCAAATGTTTGAACAAAATTGTTGGAGAAGCGCTGAGTACTCATTCCACAGCGCTTGGCCAGGCCAGGAATGGTAATTGGATCTGCAAAGTGGAGCTCAATGTACGTGCGAGCCTCTGCCATGCTCTCCTGGACTTTTTGGCTGTTGGTGAGTAGGAATATTGACTTAATGAGCTCGGTACCGTTGACAATCTGCGCAACACGGTTGTCCAGCGATGGGGTAGTGTTAAGTTTTTCCAGGTCAAGCGTCTTATCAAGAATACGGTCAAATCCCTGAGGATCAAATGCGTACGCATTGAAGATTGGGCTGCTGGTATCTCCCTGAACGCCATCATAGTAGATGTTTACGTGGTCAAACGGGCGTCCGTAAAGAGTGCGATACGTTACGGTCTGACCTGCTGGAGCGTGTACAACTGTGGTTCCTTCACAAATGAATTCCTTGCCGCCAATAGTAATCTCAGCTGATCCAAATACAGGAATGATGAAAACAGAGTGAGCAAGCGAAAAAGTAACTTGGGAGTCAGCAATCTTCTGCTGGCGGTTGATCGAAAACACACTATACGTCTGCCGCGAATAGGTCTCTTTTAGCTCCTGCAGATTTGCCTGCATAGAATCTCCTCATTTCAAAAGCGCTCTAATGCGCCGAATATTAAAAATAACATGGAGAGTATTTTAGCCAGCAGAACTGCGATTGCAACCCCAAAATCAAATAAAATGCCATTTCAGGGGTTAAATTTTGATTAACGAGAAAGACAATTGCCTACGTAACTTTTAAAGAATGATTTTAAAAATAACAATTTATGTATAAATTTTGTCCATGTAAGTCAAAGATATTCTATTTTGTTTATTTGCTTTAAACTGCCGATAAATAGCGTTTTTTGATACCATAAATTAGTTATGCATAAATGGATTCTTCAGGTTAACTTTAGATACTGCAAGCTTCGTTTAGATGCCGTAGCTTTCTTTTAACCTGCCATGGATTCCATTGGTTTTTCAGGTCTTAGGTTTTATTGGCTTCTGTAGAGTTTTCTCGTAGAAGGTTTGTATATGGAGCAGCTTGCACACGTTTTTTCACTTATCGTTCAACCTGCATACGACTTGACCGGCAGTTGGTGGGCGGCAATCTTCCTTTTTACCCTTGCAACTAAAATTATCCTGATGCCTCTGGCGCTCTGGACGCAGCAAAATTCCATTGTTATGGTGCGTCTTATGCCCGAGACTTTCCGCTTGAAGACACGCTACTTCGGCGACAGAGAGACCATCGAGGAGCGCTCCAACGAGCTCAACAAAAAGGCAGGTTATCACCCGCTGCTGAGCCTTATTCCTCTGGCTATCCAGGTAGTCATCCTGTTTGGCCTGGTAGACGTTATTCATGGCATCACTGATTCTGGCGCTCCGGGCACAGAGTTTTTGGGCATGACGCCAATCATTGACGGTGGTATCACTTGGATTATGCCTCTCGCGGCAGCCCTGTCCTCGGTTGCTCTTGGCCTTGCATCCAACAAGCTGAATCCACTCCAGCGCGAGCAGTCTCGTGCCGAGAAGAACACCACAAACGGCCTCTCCATTGCAATGTCGCTTGTGCTTGCGGTTTACGTTGTTTGCGGCATGGCATTCTACTGGGTTTGCTCAAACCTTCTCTCAATCCTGGTCCAGATTGTCTGCAACATCATCATTGACCCTCGTAAACAGGTCGATTATGACGACCTCAACGCTGCTCGCGATGAGTTTGAAGCAATGGACGCAGCAACCAAGTCCACTCACAAGTGGTTCCAGCGCGACCCTCATGCTGCCCGCGAAAAAGAGGACTACAAGCGCTTCTTTGACACTATTGGCAAACACCTGGTTTTCTATTCTGAGGCAAGCGGCTTCTACAAATACTTCCAAGGCGCCATTGAGTGGCTGCTGGCAAACTCGGACATCCGCATCCACTACGTCACCTCTGACCCTAATGACCAGGTCTTTGAGCTGTCAAAACAGCAGCCTCGCCTGATTCCGTATTACTTGGGCCAGCGTCGCCTCATCACGCTCTTTATGAAGCTCGACGCTGACGTTGTGGTTACCTCCCTCGGTGACCTGGAGAGTTCTTACATGAAGCGCTCCTACGTGCGCAAAGACGCCGAGTACATGTTCATGTGCCACCACATGACCTCCATGACAGTCACCTCGACGCGCAACGAGTACACCTACTACGACGACGTCCTCTGCGTTGGCCCTCACCAGC
>CALIAD010000011.1 GCA_938041635.1 uncultured Atopobium sp. | reverse complement strand
TGGTCCAACTAAGAGCATCGTAATTGGTTCCATCAAAATGGCCAATGCTCATGCGATAGCCATCATTCGAGAAACCAGGATGTCTACTCTCGCTCTCAAGATAGCCGTCGCCATTGTTTTTTGAAATTTCTGTAACCATGCCAGGTCGAGAAAGCGTGTGATCTCCGCCCATATCGTAGGTGCCATCAAGGTTTTGATAGTAGTAGAAGCGATAACGTGGACCAAGAGCAGTGGAATCGGTATAGCGACCAAAAATTTCAAGCACATTATCTGCAGTAATTTTGGATTCTGGATCGGTTGTTTTTGCTTGGAAGGTAGTTGCAGTACCGCCAACACCTGGAATTATGCCGAACCAATAGTAGGTTCCAGAAGGGTCATCGGCGCGCATGGCGGCGAGCATGTCGTCGCTGTACTTATTGCCGGTATTGGGGTTAATGGCGTAAGGATTAAACGACTCACCATAACGAAGTGTAAGCGTTGCAAGAATGGAGCCATTTCTCTTTGGGCGCACGTTGACAGTGATAGTTGCAAGGTTGTAGTAAACGTTAATAGTGGTAGAGCCATCTGCTGCAATAGGAGTTGGATTGCTCTCGTGGCTATATGTTTCAAAGCGGAAAACGCCTGTATTTGGCTGGACGGGAGCAGTTGCAGTCATTGTTCCAACAGTTCCAGAAGCTGCGGTGGTTGTAACGTAGTTGTAGTTAGAAGGGTTGTTTGGATCCTGAATAAAATAGGCGTAGTGATACGTTGCTGTTGCTGGAGTCCAAAGTGCCTTTGCAGTAACAGGCTCTTGAGGCATGGTGGTAGGCAAAGAATCTGCAATACCATCGTCATTAAGGTCCCAACCAGCAAAGGTATAACCAGTTCGTGTTGGATTAGGGACGGCAGGAACAGCATCTCCCGGATTTCCAATTACAGGAGACAGCTCACTACCAGAAGTTGAGAAATAAATTGCGCTGCGAGGATTGCGGTCATAGTAAATGTACTTAACAGCCTTGCCATCTGCGGTAACCTTGAGCGAAAGGTCTGTAGTTGTGCGCACAAAACCTGGATAGGTGACATCGGAAGCAGTAACAATCGAATCGGGCACACCGTAATTTTCTTCTGAGGACGCCTCAACATAATTGCCGGTAGTCATCTCCTTCATGCGCTTAACGGTGTAGGTAACATAACCAGGCATGTAATAGACGGTCTGTTTAATGTAGTGATCTGAGCCAGAAGCAACGCCAGTAACGGTTGCCTGAGCAGGATCTTCCAGGTCATAGCCGGTGATTGTTGGAGCTGTAACAGACCAGGATTCTCCCTCATTTACAACTTGTTTAGAAGGAGCGTGAATCTCTTCGTCGTTTAATACGTTAACGTACGAGACAACAACGGAGTATTTACCCGCGTCTTCAATAGATTCAGCAATTGCAGATGCAGGTAGGCTGCTCAACACAAGAGCAAGAGCAAATAAAATGCTCAAAACTTTCTTAGCGCGCATTATTTCTCCTCAAACAGCAAAAAAGATAGGTAAATCATAATAAATGACGAGAAGAACTTGCTGTTCAAGCTGTAAATTAACCGTATATACACAATCCACTTCTCCTTAAGTTGTAGGAGAAGTGGACGAGAAAATCGGTCTATCTGTAAAATTCATAGAACTATAGGAGTTATAAATTGTTGCTTTCGGCTTCAACGGGTTTCTCGGCAGATTTCTTTACAAAAAGTTTGCCAGATTTCTTGAGCTGATAGGCAAGAATCAAGACAGTTACCACCATAACAAGCGTGCAGACGATGGAGCCTTCTGCGCCAAAGCTACCGCCGGTAAGCCAATCTGGCCCATTGCCGGGAGCAAACTGCAGCAAAGAACTGCCTGTAGTGCTACCGCTTACCAGAACGCCAAAGAGATTGCCCTGAGCAAAGTTCCAGGCTCCGTGAATGCCAGCAGCTCCCCAGAGATTGTCAGTTTTGATGATGTAGAACGTCTCTAAGATGCCAAAAAGAATTAGGTCGATCAGGGATTGCATAGTAAAGCCGCTGTTAAACATGTGCAGAAGACCAAATAGGCTGCTTGAAACCACGATTGCAATAATTTTGTTGGATTTTTCTGCCATGACAGGAAGAAGCCAGCCTCTGGTAACAAGCTCTTCTGTTCCTCCCTGAATCAGCCAAAACGGAAAGGTGAGAAGAACAAAACCGAAGGCATAAGGCGTAAAAGTAGTGCCAACCAATTGATAAGATCCGGTCAAAATGAGAATCAACATCACAATAGAGAAGAGAAGAATTCCTAGACCAAAGCCCTTGAGTAGCTCTTTCTTCCAGTTATCTTTGTAAAATCCCAGAGTGACAATCGGACGTTTTTCAAAGAGTTTTACCCACAGGAAAAAGAGGCCTGCGATAAAGACAAAGGAAAGAAGCGTTATCAGAAGATAGTAGTCTCCAAAAATCTCTCTCAGATTGAGGGAATCAGAAAGACGATCTGGTAGATCTGGGTGCGCCATGTAGTAAGGGGCAATAATAAGAGCTGCTGAAATGGTCATTACAATAGCACCAATAATTTGCCCAACAATCAACAAGAACACAGCCAGAAAAGGACTAAGCCAAGCCGGAGTCAGTCTTTTTGCCAGCTTGACGTCGGAAAACATGCGATTTTCTTGCATAAAAACTCTTAGTAGAGGTGCTCAAAGCGCGTCATGTAGATGACAGAATTTCTAGCGGCGGCGCAGGCAAACAGCGTCTACCTGTGATTAGTTTTCTTTATACTCTAAAAGAAAATCGCAGCAATCGCCACCATGGCCTATGGTTTTTGTGCGGCCCCAGATAAGCTGCGGATGCAGATTGCCATATCCCGCATCGTCACTGTCACAGTATGCAGCGGTTATTTCGGGGCAGCCGTATTTTTTGGTTATCTCATAGTAGGGGCAGCTCACAATATTGAGGCGAGCTTCGTTACCATGACTATCTGGATATTCAAAGGCAAATCCTGCGCTTGATGTGCAGCTTTTCTCGATACCTGATTTAAAGAGACTAGGAAACTTGCGCGCAAGGCCAAACGTTTTAATGGCCCATTGGAACAGAGGAACTCGCTTGGCGGCAAAGCGCTGGAAGTATTCGCGAATATACCAGACGGCCTTTTCTTGAGAAATACCCTCCGCACGCAGAGCCTCATATACCGCAATACCAGGGTAAATACATTTGAAAGAGTGGGATCGGAGTTCTTTGGAATCGGATGTATTTTCTGTACAGAGCGCCTCGAATCGCGTTTGAGCTGCCTGTGTAATCTGATCTGCTTTTGCTTTGCCGAGGTCCTCGGAGACTATCGCGCACGTTTCTTTGATGAGCTGCTGAACTTTCATATGAGCCTCACTAATTGTAGAAATGCCCTGATGAAAAGCTAAGTAGTGCACGTTAACAATTGTACGCTTAATTTTTGAATCAACTGCAATTACTTTCTTGCATCCACAGCTAACCAGTATGTCCATTACCTGTGTGGGCGGAGCAGATCCAGTAGGGGATTGAACTAAACAGATTTTCTCGCCATGTGAAGTAAAAAAATATATCCGTGTATTGCTTGACAATGTATACCATTTGTATCAAAATCACCTAAAAAAGGAGCTGATACTATGGCAACAAGTCCTACTCAAATTCGCATCGATAGTAATGTTAAAACAGAAGCAAATGAACTGTTTAAAAAGCTCGGCATTGATATGTCAAGTGCCGTAAACATCTTCTTACGCCAGTGCGTTTTGCACGGAGGCCTTCCTTTTAAAGTGGAAATCCCAAAGTTTAATGCTGAAACACTGGCTGCCATGGAAGAAGCACGCGAAATCATGTCAGGTAAAATTCAAGCAACATCCTATAACACCGCAGATGAGTTGTTTAAAGATCTCAATGCGGAGGATTAAGTTATATGCTTAAACTTCAAGCAACTTCTAAGTTTCGGAAGGATTACAAGCGCATTAAAAAGCGAGGTCTTGATATATTTCCACTCCAAGAGGTGCTTGACAAACTCTGCGCTGGGGAAGCATTAGATCCAAAACACAAAGACCACGCTCTTACTGGATCCTACCAGGGGTTTAGAGAATGCCATATTCAACCAGACTGGCTTTTGATTTATGCCATTCACGAAGACGAGCTTATACTTGTTGCTTCTCGTACGGGAAGTCACGCTGATTTATTTAATATGTAGCACATCATGTCTAGGAGTTCTTTTGTATACTCTTCGGGGTGATTGATGGAATACTCGCCGTGATATAGGCCTTTCTTTATTTCAAGAATGCTACCAGGCAGTGCCTTATGCAATTGCTCTGCCGAACAGATCATCTTTTTCTGTTCTTTTTCTCCGACAAGTATGTGGATGTTGGCGTGGACATCTTGTAGGTTGGGTTTTATCTCATAGGATGTATTTGCTTCCAAGAATGCAATCATGTTCTCTTTTGAGATTTGTGACGTGTCCCGATAATAGTCTTTAAATAAATCTTTACGAATATGAAGATAGTCAAATTGCATTTGAGCAAAGCACTTCTTTTTCACTAAGCCATAACTTAGAGAAAACATTGGTTTAATCAGGGCTTTTGTCAGCTTGGACGGAATGACAGATGCGCTTTCAATGACAGCGTTTTGACAAATTGTATTTCGTTGCGACAGCATCTCTACTAGGATCTGCGCGCCAAGGGAAAGGCCTCCAATAAGTAGAACCGAGCCTCCAAAGTTTTTATCAATAAAAGAAATGAGTCGACTTGCGTTTTTCTCAATGTTTATAAAATCATTGTCACTACCTGCATGTCCGTCAAGGATTGGCAGCACAACGTGATACCGATTCTTTAGCAGTTCAGCCTCGGCTTTATAATTCCACCAAGATAAACCGCCACCATGAAGCAGCATGATTACGTCGTTATTTTGTTTTCCAAACTCTATTGTTTTCATGGCTGTTCGAATCAGTCACTTAGCTTGAATTTTCTGCGAGATATCTTTCTGTATTCTGCAGGAAATAATCCCGTATTGTTTTTAAAATTTGCAGCAAATCTTCCTGCATTGGAATATCCAACAGCTGAAGCAATCTGCTCTATTGCAAAGTCTGTAGAGGTCAGGAGCATTTCCGCATGACTCATGCGTCGCTGCTGGATGTATTCAGAAATAGTGCAGTGATATATGCATTTAAAGGAGGTTTTCAATTTTGTTGTACCCATGCACGCAATTCGAGCAAGCATAGCAAGTGGAAGCTCGGTGTTGTAATGGTCATTGATATAGGAGGTAACATTGCTCAAGGCATCTACGTCCTGTTGAGATATCCTTGTACAAAGATCATTTTTGCTCTTTTTCCCATGTTCATAAACAAGAGAAACGGCTTCTGCAACCTTAGATTCATAGAACAACTTTGCTGGTATGCCTTTACCTTTATAATCCCAAACTTGCTGTAAAAGATGTGACATCTCCGGAAAGTTAAACGTTTGCCCTATTCGACTGAAAGCCTCATGTGGCGGAATGTAGTCATCAGGATATCTTTCACGTAGATATTTTTCATAATATGCAGGAAATACTTCTATGCCCACGGACCGAACTGGAATGTTCTTATGAAAAATAGCCTTATAGGTTTCATGTCCTCCGTAAAAGGATTTTACACATCCTGCAGTTAGACGACGGTAAGGAGTTAGCTCTTCACCAGATACTGAATCGTAATAGGTGATGCTTAAACATTCTGGTGTGTTTAGAGAGACAAAGCTATCTTCAAAGAAATAAAAATCGTGGATTTTGATATCAAACAGATTCTTTTCTCCATAAACCCAGTAATATCCACAGGCTACTTCTTCTGGAGCAAGATACAATTTTCCAGCAGGGCTGAAGTTTGGTGACGACTCTATTTCAACAAATCCACTGCGAGTAAGCCAATCCTCATAAAATTCACTGATTCCCATGCAAGCACCTCAGAATCATACAAATCGGACAAAATTACATACTAATCGGACGAATAACAATTAGTAGAGCTATTTCGATTTCCCTGATATTTTATGCTGTTTTTAAGGTTAGATGCAACTAACTTCATATTGTTATAGCGTCTTTTGGATTTCAATATGAATGCAAATGGAGGTCATTAATCATGACAAACAAAATGAATATCAAGAAACAGAGCCTTACAGTTAAGGAACTCATTACGGTCGGCATTTTTTCGGCGCTCATTTTTCTATGTATCGCATTGAGTGGGGGTCCGTTTGCGATGTTCCCTGCTTTAACTTTTTATTATCCAGTAGGCGCTGCACTTCTTGCTGGACCTGTATATCTTCTATTAGTAGCAAAAGTTCCAAAAACAGGACCAATTTTTATAGCGGGACTATTAATGGCAACTTTTTGTTATGTAACAGGAATGCATATTGGTATGACCATTGGATATCTAATCGGCAGTATGCTTGCAGAACTAGTGGCATGGACCAGACGCTATAAAAGTATAAAAATTAATATTTTGTCTTACGTTGTTTTCTGTCTTGGCGGAACTGGGTCATATATTGCCTATTTCATTAATCCTCAGGCTTGGATAAGCCGAATGTTGGAGAAAGGTACGCCACTTGAATATTTAGATACGATGACAGCATCTGTTAACCAGTGGGTCTTAGTGACTATGGTAGTAGGCACGATTTTAGTTGCTCTTATTAGTGGTTTTATCGGTAAAAAATTACTCAAGAAGCAATTTGAAAAAGCTGGGATAACGTCATGATTTGGAGCGCGTATACAATAAAACATTCTGAATCACGATTTGATCCACGCACTAAATTCATCCTACTTGTTCTATGCGTGATTTCTTCAACGATTGCAACATCGCTTCAATATGAGAGCGTGCTTGTTTTTGCGGTTGTTGTATTTGGGTGTGTAAGCGGAAAAGTTCGTAGGTCACTTCTTTATGCAGTGTTTTATGCCATTTTTTATATGGTGACGTTATTTATTATGTCGCTTGAAAAAGGAATACTTTATACCGTCTTCACAGCTTGGCTGGGCTTGTTTTATACAGTCTATCCTTGTGCATTCTTAGCAAGTATTATTCTTTCTACAACCAAAGTTAATGAATTTTTGACCGCGATGAACAAAGCGCGCATCCCTAATAAGATTGTTATTCCTTTAGCAGTTATGCTTCGATATATACCGTCAGTTTGTGAAGACTGGAACCATATAAAAGACGCCATGCGACTTAGAGATGTGAGTCCCTCTTTATTTGGATTTTTTAAAAACCCAGCCATGATGGTGGAATGCCTTTATGTTCCGTTGTTAATGACGGCCTCCAATACGGCTGATGAGCTTTCAGCTGCTGCGGTTACACGTGGGATAGAGAATCCAAAACCACGCACTTGCCATCTTCAAATTAAGTTCCGGAAAAGGGACTGGATTGCTATCGCTTTTGCAGTTTACGTACTTGTTTTGGGTTGTGTTTGGAGGGGTTTATAACGCATGATCGAATTCAGGCATGTATCCTTTGCGTATGACTTGCACGGAGAGCAAGAAGATATTCGCAAAAAAGATAGTTTGCACGACATCAATTTAAAAGTGAACGATGGAGAATGTGTCCTTCTCTGCGGAAAGAGCGGATGTGGTAAAACCACAATAACTCGCCTTGTGAATGGACTTGTTCCAAACTTCTATACAGGTAAGTTGACTGGAGAGGTTCTGCTTGATGGGCGCAACATTTCAGAAATGCCAATATACGAAGTTGCATCTCATGTTGGGTCAGTATTCCAGAACCCAAGAACGCAGTTTTTCAACGTGGATACAGATAGCGAAATTGCTTTTGGTATGGAGAATCTTGCGTTACCAAGAAAACAGATTGAAGAAAAAATAGCTTCCACAGCAAAAGATTTGGAGATTGAAAATCTCCTTAAACGAAATATTTTTTCTCTTTCAGGAGGAGAAAAGCAGAAGATTGCCTTTGCCTCTGTATATGCTATGAGTCCATCCGTTTTTTTGTTAGACGAGCCATCATCCAATCTGGACATTGAAACGATAGCTGCTTTAAGAGCTCATATAAAAATCCTTAAATCTCAAGGGAAAACGATTTTAATTGCTGAGCATCGACTCTATTATCTGATGGGAATTGTTGATCGAATCATCGTATTTGATGAGGGACAAATAAAAAAGATTTATTCCGCCAGAGAGTTTCTAGCTTTGACTGATGTAGAACGCCAGGGCATGGGCCTTCGAACTACTAACTTACAAAAAGAACTTCCCGAGGTAATTAACGGAGAAGCGAGCAATGTAAAACTAGAACTGAAAAACACTTCTTTTTTCTATAGAAACAAAGTTGTGATAAGGGATATCAATGCAAGGTTTTCACAAGGTGAAGTTATTGCGATTGTAGGAAAAAATGGTGTCGGAAAGACAACGTTTTCCCGGGCTCTTTGCGGACTACATAGAGAAATAAAAGGAGATTTTTTCTGGGATGAAAAGGTAATTCCAACAAAGAAACGACAGAAAATCTCTTATATGGTTATGCAGGATGTGAACTATGAACTTTTTGCAGAGAGTGTAGAGGAAGAATGCTCCTTCGGAATAAATAGACCAGATCCACGAGTTATTGCAGAAACGATGGATACGCTGGATTTGTTGCCTCTTGCCAAACGACATCCAGGCACGCTTTCTGGTGGACAAAAGCAAAGGGTGGTCGTTGCCGTGGGGCAAGTTTGCAAAAAAGAAATAATCGTCTTTGACGAGCCTACCAGTGGCCTAGATTACGAAAGTATGATTAGAGTGGCGAAAATCGTCCAAAGTCTTTCCGAACAGGGGAAAATTATATTTGTTGTTACGCACGACTTTGAATTCTTTTGCAAAACATGCAATCGCGTGCTCGTGCTTTCAGATGGTGAAATTAGCTGTGATTTAAAGTTTCGCGTAGATAACAAGGAGCAGATAAAGCAAATGTTCTTTTCCGCCGTAGGTGAAAAAAGAGGTGATTTGTTTGAATAAAGTTCAAGAAAATCCAGTTAAATTACTTCTTAAATGGTCCGGTGATGATAAGTGGTACTTATTTATATCTGTATTGTGCGCATTCTTGAGTGGATTATTTGTAATTGGGCCGTATGTAGGCATTTATCAGTTGATGGATGCTGTTCTGCATGGAATGCTGACAAAGCAAGTATTAATGGACTGTATTGTCTTAGTGACCGTAACGACAATTCTTCGCATGATCCTACTCGGCCTGTCAGGCGTACTCTCGCATAAAGGCGCTTATAACGCCCTGTTTAAGGTGCGTTGCATGATTATAGAACATCTTGCTAAAGTTCCATTTGGGTACGTCAATGAGCGGAGTACAGGAGAAATCAAGACAGTTTTGAATGAGGACATTGAGAAGTTAGAGCTGTGTCTAGCCCATAATATTCCAGAGTTTGTCAGCTACTTTACAGGTCCTGTAGTTATTTTTGCCTATCTCTTGACCGTGAATATCCCGCTGGCATTTATTTCCTTGGTCCCTCTACTTTTGGATATTCCAATAATGATGAGTGTGTTTAAAAAGATGTCCGAGGTATTGCCAGAGGCCAACACATCTCTTTCCAACTTTAATTCTGTTATGGTTGAGTACGTCCGAGGAATGCGCTTAATTAAGGCATATCGAATGGGCAGTAAATCATTTAAAAAATTTAGAAAAGCTATTCTCGATGGAAATAGAGCGTGGAACAAGATTTCGAAAAAAACCGCACCTTTATACGCAGCATTCATTTTATTACTTGAGTCGGGGCTTTTATTGATTGTTCCACTGGGAGGAAAGCTGTTCCTGCGGGGATCCATTACAGCCAGCGCGTTTCTCTTGTTTGCTTACATCGGCTCTTTATATTTAACGGAATTGCTTCCGCTCCAGCAACTGTCTAGTAATTTTGCCCAGGCATTTAGTGGTATTACAAAAGTAGAGGAATTGCTCGCGCTTCCAACTTTTGAAGGTGGAGATACTTGTCCTGAAAGCCATGATATAGAGCTAAAAGATGTGAGCTTTTCATATGATGGAAAAATAAATGTGCTTGAAAATTGCAATCTACGTATCCAAGATGGTGAAAAGATCGCTGTTGTAGGCGCATCTGGAGCGGGCAAAAGCACGGTTGCAGCATTGATTGCGCGTTTTTATGACGTGGATAAAGGAGAGGTTTTGATTGGAGGAAAGAATGTCAAAAGAATCCAATATGAAACACTCCTTGAACATATTTCGCTTGTTTTTCAAAAAACTTTTCTGACACAGGACTCTGTTTTTGACAACATTCGCATGGGGACAAACGCATCTTTAGAGCAGGTGCGGAAAGCAGCAAAAGGTGCACAAATTGACGATTTCATTATGTCGCTTCCTGATGGATATAACACAAAAGTCGGAAGTTATGGCTCTCGGTTTTCCGGCGGAGAAAAACAGAGAATTGCCATCGCGAGGGCAATTTTAAAAAATACGCCAATCCTTATTTTGGATGAAGCAACGAGTGCTGCTGATCCAGAAAATCAGATGGAAATTGATAACGCAATCAGGAACCTGTGTATGGGGAAAACAGTCGTCATTATTGCTCATAGACTTAGTGTGGTTGGAATGTGCAATAAGGTTGCGGTGGTGGAGAATCATACTATTTCAGATTTTGGCACTCACAACGAACTACTTTTACGTAATAAGTATTATCAAAAAATCTGGAAAGACTATGAATTAACAAGGAATATTACTTATGGAAAAGGAGAGTTAGGAAGATGAGCGAGAAAAGTCTTTTCCATAAAGATAGCCAGTTTTACTGCGGTTTGATATTGACCGTCTGTGAAGGACTTCTTTCTGGATGTAATTATGTTGTAATTTATATGGTTCTCAAAATGCTGTATGACGGAACAGCTGATATGAGGAACGTCTTCAGCATATCCTGCCTTGTTGGAGCGATTTTTGTGATACGACTTGCTATCTATAGTATTGGCTATACACAAACTCAGATAGGCGGGGCTGGGGTCTCTAAAAATATTCGACTTGGACTTGGTGATAAGTTAAGAAAGATCCCACTATCCAGATTTACAGCAAAACACGAGGGACAATATATCAATATCATGACGGCAGATGTAAATAGCTATGAGCAGATTCTGACGCACAAGCTTGCAAGTCTTGTAAAAAATGGAATCTTGTCATTAATAATTATCGCCTTCACGTATGTGCTCTATTCTCCTGCTGCAGGTATTCTGGCTAGTACTCTTCTTTTGTTGATTCCAGAAATGTTGCTATCATTCAGAATTGTAAAAAAGTATGGTGTGGAAAAGAACTCGGTTACGGCAGAAGCTATAGGACAAATAGTCGAGTATATTGACGGAATTCAGACTTTTCGTTCCTATGGAATGGGCGGTACCAAAAATAGGAACACAATAGATGTTATGCGAAAATTTAGCACGGTCAGTTATCAATATGAGGCGCATGGTATACCGGTTAATTTTTCTTTTAACATTGTCAATTGGCTTACTGTTCCACTAGTCATGTGGGTTGGGTTTCTTGCATGGCAAGCGGGTGATATTCAAGCAATTAGTTTTTTGTTTCTGTGTATGCTGCCAATGATTTTAGCCAAGTTGGTTACCGCGATTTCAGTTGATATGTTTAGTTACAGGAACCTTCTGATATCAAAGAAAAATATTCAAAATGTGTTGACAGAAAAAGAGGAAACGAAAAGTGCTGATGTTTTTCTCCCAAAGAAGTATGACATCTCATTTCACGATGTGTCGTTTTCCTATGTACCTAAAAATCCTGTTTTGAAAGAAATGAGATTTTTCATCCCACAGCATGGATTAACTGCAATCGTGGGAGATTCTGGATCTGGTAAATCAACAATTCTGAATTTGATTGCAAAGTATTATGATTCGGAAAGTGGAGAAATTAAAATAGGGGAGCAGTCGATTACTCACGTCAGTTCAGAAGATGTTCTAAGCCTGATTTCAATGGTTGATCAGGACACCTTCTTGTTTAATGACACGGTAAGGGAAAACATACGCTATGCAAAACCCTCTGCTACGGATGAAGAGATAGAAGATGCTTGTAAAAAAGCTAACTGTGATACGTTCATTTGTAAAATGGAAAAAGGCTATGACACCCCTGTTGGCGAGAATGGAAATCTACTTTCCGGTGGTGAACGCCAGCGACTTTCGATCGCTCGTGCCATATTAAAAGACAGCCCAATTTTACTTCTTGATGAAGCAACATCCTCTTTGGATATTGAAAACGAATTAGCTGTAAAACAGGCAATTTCAAATCTTCTACAAAATAATAAAACCGTTGTAATGATTGCTCACACACTATCTACTATAAAAAATGCTAATCAGATTCTTGTGGTGGCTGATGGGAAAGTTGTGGAGTCCGGAACTCATAATCAGCTTTTGTCGTTGAATGGTAAATATTCTGATATGTGGAATGCCGAACAACTTATTACGGCATAACGTAGATTGAGATTTAACTTATAAACGAAGAGCGTGATAAGGGTTATTTCCTGGCGAGGATTATCAAATTCGATTACTTTTTCACTGCTAAAACAACATACTCCACATGTTTGGTGCGAGGGAACATGTCCATAGGCGTCACGCGCTCGATGGCAAACCCGCTGTCGAGAAGAACCTTGAGGTCCCTAGCCTGCGTCACAACGTTACAGCTCACGTACACGATTTTCTTCTGGGCTAGTTGAGCTGTTGCCTTAAGGAAGGCAGGTGTTGAACCCGCGCGAGGTGGATCAAGAATAATGACATCAAAGTTTTGACCATCTTTTGTTGTTGCACTAGCAATGAGAATTCAAGCTTGTTATAGTTTTATAAATCTAGTATTTATACCTAATCTAAATATCCAAAAACTCATAAGGCTTTTCCGAAAGAGAAG
>CALIAD010000010.1 GCA_938041635.1 uncultured Atopobium sp. | reverse complement strand
ACTTCTTTTAAACACCTGAAATGCTTGCTTACACCACTTTTCGGGACACGACCTACGTATGCATGGAAATGAATTTAATTGTATGAATATTCAAGGAAATTAATCAAAAGTAGATGATGACAAGTAAAGAGAAAAATTGCTAATAAAACGTCTGGAAAAGCAGGAGGGGAGACGCAGGAAGTAGTCATTAATGCGCTTAAAGATTATCAGCGCGCTCAACAAATTCGCTGCAAGAATAAGCTGAATAAGGAGGGAATGAGCAAAATAATGCCTAGAACAGGGGAGAATTTAAAATGGGGAATTTTATGGAGCGGCGGACGGGACTCGAACCCGCAACAGTCAGCTTGGAAGGCTGATGCTCTACCAATTGAACTACCGCCGCAAGGGTAAAGCAAAAAGAAAAAATGGTCGGGGTGACTGGATTCGAACCAGCGACCCACTGCTCCCAAAGCAGTTGCGCTACCAAGCTGCGCTACACCCCGAGCCGAGAGAAAAGTATAGGTGACAAATCGCCTAAGAGCAAGAAGAAATTGCAATCTTTTTGAACTAATTTTTCGTCAATTAGATTTTTCTATTTTGTTATGTAATCGAAACATTGGATGACTATGCTATTCGTAACCACTTCGAAAGGGGTTTTATGAGCTACTCATCTAAGGTAATTGCACAGCTTGAAGAGCGTTACGCAGATCAGCCTGAGTTTATCCAGGCAGCAAAAGAAGTTCTTACTACCATTCAGCCTGCACTTGACGCACATCCAGAGTTCGAGAAAGCCGCTTTGCTTGAGCGTCTTGTCGAGCCTGAGCGCACTGTTATGTTCCGCGTTCCATGGATTGACGACGCCGGCAACGTTCAGGTCAATCGTGGATACCGCATCGAATTTAACTCCGCAATTGGACCTTACAAGGGCGGCCTCCGTCTCCACCCAACTGTTAACCTCTCTATCCTGAAATTCCTCGGCTTCGAGCAGATCTTCAAGAACTCCTTGACCACGCTTCCAATGGGCGGCGGCAAGGGCGGTTCCGACTTCGATCCAAAGGGCAAGTCTGACCGTGAGATTATGGCGTTCTGCCAGTCCTTCATGACCGAGCTTGCTCGTCACATTGGCCCAAACACCGACGTCCCAGCTGGTGACATTGGTACTGGCGCGCGCGAGATTGGCTACATGTTTGGCCAGTACAAGCGCCTCCGCAACGAGTGGACCGGCGTCCTGACCGGCAAAGGCCTCTCCTTCGGCGGCTCCCTTGCTCGCACCGAGGCAACCGGCTACGGCGCGGTTTACTTCCTCACCCACATGCTTGCCGAGAAGAACGATTCGCTCGCAGGTAAAACGGTCTGCATCTCGGGCTCCGGAAACGTTGCTACCTACGCTGCCCAGAAGGCACAGCAACTCGGAGCAACCGTGGTGACCGTATCTGACTCCTCAGGTTATGTCTATGACCCTGAGGGTATTGACGTTGAGCTGCTGAAAGACGTCAAGGAGGTCCGCCGCGCACGCATCAAGGAGTACGCCGACGCACGCCCTTCCGCTACTTTCTTCCCAGGAGAGCGTCCTTGGGGCCAGAAGTGCGACATCGCCATGCCGTGCGCAACTCAGAACGAGCTCGAGCTTGCTGACGTGCAGAAACTTGTTGCTAACGGTGCCAAGTACGTCGTTGAGGGCGCTAACATGCCAACCACCCTCGAGGCAACCAATTACCTCATCGAAAACGGCGTCTTCTTCGCACCTGGCAAGGCTGCAAACGCAGGTGGCGTAGCTGTTTCCGGTCTTGAGATGTCCCAGAACGCCGAGCACCTTTCCTGGACGTTTGAGGAGGTAGACTCCAAGTTGCAGGGAATCATGGAGAGCATCTACACTGCTGCTTCTGAGGCTGCTGCAACGTACGGCCACCCCGGCAACCTGGTCTTTGGCGCAAACATCGCCGGTTTCCTCAAGGTAGCAAACGCAATGATGGCGCAGGGTGTCTGCTAGTTCGCATAACACTTGGCGAGAAACCCGATGTTGCAGCACGTATTTGAGCTAATTACATCGTTGGCTTTAACGTAAGATTTAAAAGGACCTTGGTCTCCCAAGGTCCTTTTTTGTGCTGCTCATTGATAGTATTTTGGTCCCGTCTTGCGCTCTTGAAATTACCTAAGCTCGTGAAACAAACTCGTTTCCTTCGATGAAAAAGCGCTTTGGAGCATCAATGTTTTTGCTAATGCCTACGCGAGGTGAACGCCCAATTGTTTCTCCTGGTAGCAGGGGAGCAAAGTCCAGCACAAGCGGCTCAACTTTTAGATCATGTCCGTAGAGCTCCTTGTCAATACCAAGTGCAGCGCACACCTTACCTGGCCCATTGGTAAGGTCGCGCAGCTTGAGCGGGTGCTTACGCGCACGTTCCGCTTGCTCTTTACCTGCACGTCCCGTATGCGCTTTACCCGCGCGTCCAGCCTCACGGAGCTCGCGCATCACCTCTACGCCCTCAAGAGGCTCAACGGCGCGCACTAAACATCCGCTGCCAAAACCCTCAGGTCCGCACACCACATTGCAGCAGTGATGCATGCCGTACGAAACGTAAACGTAGAGGTGACCTGCAGGTCCAAACATGGCTGCATTGCGCTCACTGAGACCGCCAAACGCATGACTTGCTGGATCGTCTTGGTCGTAAGCTTCGGTCTCCACAATTCTTGCAACTAGTTTGTGTTTCTCGCCATTAAGCGTAATTGTCCTTGTCAGAGTGCATCCCAGCAGCAGCGGCGCGGCCACATTTGAGGGATTCTCTAGAAAATCTGGAAACATGCCATCTCCTTTATTGGTTATGCGCTACAATACTACCAACCTTTAAGGACGGTGCGAGACACCGGCAAGGCCCCATAGCGTTGAGTGCGCATGTTCGCTGTTGAGCCTCCATAAGGAGTGCTCTTTTTTTATGGCTCGGCATGCTCGTACGCAGATCGGAGAGTATATGAATCCACTGGCAAGTGCCACCTCGCAGCCTCGCGCGCTGCTTGTTCTCGAAGACGGAACAACCTTCGAGGGGAGGTGCTGTGGTGCTAGCGGAGAGACCTTCGGCGAGATTGTTTTTAACACGTCTATGACCGGCTACCAGGAGATTATCTCCGATCCAAGTTACGCCGGCCAGATTGTCACGCTGACTTATCCGCAGGTAGGCAACTACGGCATCGATCCTGCGGTCATGCAGCGAGACACCCTGCACCTGCGTGGCTTTGTCGTGCACGACATGTGCTACGAGCCAAGCAACTGGACATCCAAGCAGAGTCTGCCAGAGTTCCTGCAGGAAAACGGCGTCGTTGCCATCGAGGGCATCGATACTCGTGCGCTGACCATGCACCTGCGCGATTTTGGCGCACAGAAGGCAGCCATCTCCACCGAGGACCTGGACCCCGCCCATCTGCTTGCGCGCGTCCAGGCATCGCCCAGCATCTCCGAGCACAACTTTGTCCCCGACGTCTCCGTCGACGCGCCTCACGTGGTCTCTGCTACGTCCAAGAAGCGCTTCAACGTTGTCGCATACGACTGTGGCGAGAAGAACGGCATTCTCCAGGGTCTTGCAGCAAACGGCTGCGAGGTCACGGTTGTACCGTGGAACACACCTGCTGAGGACGCCTTGGCCTACAACCCAGACGGCATCTTCTTCTCCAACGGCCCTGGTGACCCAGAGCAGGTTGATGCTACGCAGGAGGCCGCTCGCGGCGTTCTGGGCAAGGTTCCTGTCTTTGGTATCTGCCTGGGCAACCAGATGCTCTCCATTGTTGCTGGTGCAGATATCGAGAAACTCAAATTTGGACACCATGGTGGCAACGAACCAGTTATGAATCTTCTGACCGGCAAGGTTGAGATTACTGCCCAAAACCACAACTATGGCCTGGTATTCCCAAGCCTGGGCAAGCTCATTGCAGAGGAGTCTGGTGGAATCTCCGAACACTTTGACAACCTCTGCGAGTGGTCTGCAAGGCGTATTGCCCCTGTTGTACAGACAAAGGAGTTTGGCCGTGTCAGGCTCTCACACGTCAACCTTAACGACGGCACTCCAGAGGGCATCCAATTCCTGGATATTCCAGCGTTTTCCGTTCAGTATCACCCTGAGGCAAGCCCAGGACCTCACGATTCATCCTACTTGTTCAAGGCATTTGCTCGTTTGATG
This sequence comes from uncultured Atopobium sp., assembly GCA_938041635.1. Lineage (GTDB taxonomy): Bacteria > Actinomycetota > Coriobacteriia > Coriobacteriales > Atopobiaceae > Lancefieldella. The sequence continues at coordinate 7,127 of CALIAD010000010.1, read as the reverse complement.
GAGGGACAGTCTGACTATCTTGCCATCGACGTTCGTGAGGGGAGGCGCTTCTAATGCCAAAGCGTACTGATATTAAGAAGATCCTGGTCATTGGTTCTGGCCCAATTGTTATTGGCCAGGCCTGTGAGTTTGACTATTCCGGCACTCAAGCATGCCGCGCCCTTCGTAAAGAGGGCTTTGAGGTTGTTCTGGTTAATTCAAACCCAGCAACTATCATGACAGATCCAGAAACTGCAGATAGAACCTACGTTGAGCCAATCACCGTTGAGTCGGTGACCCGCGTCATTGAGCGCGAGCGTCCTGATGCGCTTCTGCCAAACATGGGTGGTCAGACTGCTCTGAACTGCACTATTGGCCTTGGCGAGGCGGGCGTTCTTGACAAGTACAACATTGAGGTCATCGGCTGCAACCTGGAGTCCATCCGCACCGGTGAGGACCGTGAACTCTTCAGCGAGGCTGTCCAGGACATTGGCCTGGAGGTTGCTCGCGCAGATATTGCTCACTCCATGGAAGACGCTCAGCGTATTGTTGCTGACCTGGGATACCCTGTGGTCATTCGCCCAAGCTTCACCCTTGGTGGCGCGGGCGGCGGCATTGCACACACCCCAGAAGAGCTTGTAGAGATTGTTGAACAGGGCCTCTTGCTTTCCCCAGAGCACGAGGTACTGGTAGAGGAGTCCATTGAGGGTTGGAAAGAGATTGAGATGGAGGTCATGCGCGATACCGCAGGTAACGGTATTGTTGTCTGCTCCATTGAGAACCTCGATCCAATGGGCGTTCACACGGGAGACTCCATTACCGTCGCTCCAGCTCAGACGCTTACCGACGAAGAGCTCCAGAATCTCCGCGACTACTCCATCGCCATTCTCGAGCGTGTAGGCGTTGCCTGCGGCGGCTCCAACGTTCAGTTTGCGGTCAACCCAACAAACGGCCGCGTCATCGTCATTGAGATGAACCCTCGCGTCAGCCGTTCTTCCGCGCTGGCATCCAAGGCAACCGGCTTCCCAATTGCAAAGATGGCTGCGCTGCTCTCTGTTGGCTACACGCTGGACGAGATTACCAATGACATCACCAAGGCAACTCCCGCTGCCTTTGAGCCTTCCATCGACTACTGCGTGGTTAAGGTTCCTCGCTTTGCCTTTGTCAAGTTCAAGGGCACCAGCCGCGTTCTGACTACCCGCATGAAGTCGGTTGGCGAGGCTATGGCCATGGGCAGAACCTTTGAGGAGGCCCTGCAGAAGGCGCTTCGCTCCCTGGAGCAAGATCGCGCTGGTCTGGGCGCCGACGGCCACGATGTCTTTGACGAGAAGAACTTTGATGAGCTGGTCAGTAAGCCAACACCAGAGCGTATTTTCTACGTTGCTGAGGCTCTGCGCAGAAACTGGAGCGTTGAGCGCATCCACGATATGACTGGTATTGATCCTTGGTATCTGCACCGTATGGCAGGCATCATCAACGCCGAGAAACGCATCAAAGAGCTGGGACTTTCTGGTCTCACCACCGATAACATGCTTGCTGCCAAGCAGCTGGGCTTCTCGGATGAGCAGCTCGCACACCTTACCGGTACCAAGACAGACGTTGTCCGTGCTGTGAGGGAAGTGCTGGGTGTTCGCCCTCAGGTCAAGACAGTTGATACCTGCGCAGGTGAGTTTGGCGCAACTACGCAGTACCACTACGTTACCTACGAGAAGGGCAACGCCACAGAGTACGTGAAGGCAGAAAAGCCACGCGTTATGATTCTTTCCGCAGGTCCTAATCGTATTGGTCAGGGCATTGAGTTTGACTACTGCTGCGTACATGCTGCCTACGCTCTTCGCGAGCAGGGCTATGAGACCGTCATGGTCAACTGCAACCCTGAGACCGTCTCTACGGACTACGACACTTCTGATCGCCTGTATTTCCAGCCTCTAACCTTTGAAGACGTTATGGATGTCATTGAGGTTGAGAAGCCAGAAGGCGTCATTGTTACCCTTGGTGGCCAAACTCCAATCAAGCTGGCACGCGCCCTCAAGGACGCCGGCGTTCCTATCATGGGCACTCAGCCAGAGGCAATTGACCTGGCAGAGGACCGTGACCGCTTCGCAGCTCTGCTTGACCGCTTGAACATTGCCTGCCCACCATCGGCAGTTGCTTCTACCATGGACGAGGCTCGCGACGCCGCTCGTCGCATTGGTTACCCACTGATTGTTCGCCCAAGCTACGTTCTTGGTGGTCGCGGCATGGCCATTGTCTACGACGATTCCGACCTGGTCACCTACATGGAGTCCGCTACCCACGTCACGCCAGACCGTCCTGTCTACCTGGATGCCTTCCTCGAGGACGCCATTGAGCTGGACGTTGACGCTCTCTGCGACACCGAGGAGTGCTACGTGGGTTCCGTCCTGGAGCACATTGAGGAGTGCGGTATTCACTCTGGCGACTCCGCTTGCTGCTGGCCGCCCTTCTCGCTCTCTGAAAAGATTGTTGACCAGATTAGGGCCATCACCAAAAAGCTGGCGCTTGCCTGCGGTATCCGAGGCCTGCTGAACATCCAGTACGCCGTCCGCGACGAGCACGTCTTTGTCATCGAGCTCAATCCTCGCGCTTCTAGAACCGTGCCTTTCTCGTCAAAGGCAACAGGCGTCTCCCTGGCTAAATACGCATCTCGCATCATGGCTGGCGAGAAGATCAGTGAGCTCAGAGCACAGGGCCTGCTCCCTGATGAGAACCGTACCGTCGACTACTACGCGGTCAAAGAGGCGGTTATGCCTTGGTCTAGGTTCCCTGGTGCTGACTCAATCCTTGGCCCAGAGATGAAGTCTACCGGTGAGGTTATGGGTATTGCCCGTACCTTCCCAGCAGCGTACGCAAAGACTCGTGAGGCAGTTGAGAACAAGCTTCCTGAGCAGGGTTCCGTCTTCATCAGTGTGTGCGACCGCGATAAACGCGCTATTGCTCCTGTTGCTATGGCTCTGGAGAACCTTGGCTATGGCATCTACACCACAGGCGGTACAGCAAAGACGCTGCGTGCAGCTGGAATTGACTGCACTACCGTCAATCGCATTTCCGATGGTCATCCAAACGTTGTTGACCTGATGCGCGATAAGACCGTCAGCTTCATCATCAATACCCCTCACGGTCACGAGGCCCACAGCGACGGCACTAAGATGCGTGCAGAGGCTGTCAGCCAGGGTATTACCTGCGTCACGGCAATGTCTGCAGCAACTGCTCTTATCCAGGCACTTGCAGCAGCAAGAAAGAGCGAGCCAGAGACTTTTGCACTACAAGATCTCTAAAACGTGCTTGGAAGATGAGCTTTTTACTTGAAGTTGGACCGGTCTTGAAAAAGACCGGTCTTTTTTCGTGAGGGAAGTGTTTAGAATGCGAAGTTCTCCTAGTGAAGAGCGCAAAAGTTTGTTATTATTGCAAGGCTGCATAAATATGCGGGCGTGGCGGAACTGGCAGACGCGCTAGATTTAGGTTCTAGTGGACTAAGTCCGTGGGGGTTCGATTCCCTCCGCCCGCACCATGCAGAAATTTGGTTAAGAGCTGGTACGCCAGCATTTTTTACGAGACACTGGAGGAACGTTGAACATCACCGTTACCGCAGATAAGCCAGTTGACGAGAAACTCACCGTCAAGGTTACAGTTCCTGCTGCAGAGGTAGACGCTGCCATTAAGCAGGCTTACAAGGACATTGCAAACAAGTATTCCTTCCAGGGTTTCCGCAAGGGCCGTGCACCTCGTCCTGTCATTGATGGCATTGTTGGCCGCGAGGCAGTCCTTGCTCAGGCAACCAACGATCTTCTCGGCGCAGCAGAGCCACAGCTCCTTGAGGAGCTTGATCTTGTTCCTGTTGGCCGTGGTGATTACAACCAGGATGCAGACCTTCCTGTTGAGGGTCAGGATTACTCCTATGAGGTAGTCTTCAACGTTCGTCCTGAGGCTAAGCTTGATTCTTACGATGCTCCTGCAATCAACATGCCTCCAAATGAGGCAACTGAGGCTGAGGTTGATCACCAGATTAAGCAGCTTCTTTCTTATCAGGCTAAGTTTGAGAACACCAAGGAGAAGCGCGCTGTTAAAGAGGGCGACACCATTGGTGTAGACATCAAGAACATTGAGGGCGCTGCCCACATGGAGGGCGAGGACCGCGTTCTTACCCTTAACGGCACCCAGGCTCCAAAGGAGCTTGAGGAGGCACTCATCGGCATGAAGCCAGGTGAGGAGAAAGAGGTTAAGTGGACTCACAGCCACACTCACGGCGATGAGGTTCACTCCCACGACTACGATATCAACGTCAAGGTTGTTGCTCACAAGAAGTCCGTCACTCCAGAGCTGACTGACGAGCTTGCAAAGACCACCTTTGGTTATGACACTGTCGAGAAACTCCGTGAGGCTGTTAAGTCTGAGATTGAGTCCGACAAGAAGAATTCTCTTCCAACTCTTAAAGAGGACCGTGTTGTTGAGGCTCTGGGCAAGCGTCTTCAGCTTGAGGAGGTCCCAGAGGAGTACAAGAACGAGGTCTTCAACGAGATTGCTCAGGAGTTCTTGAATGGTCTTCAGCAGCAGGGTATGAGCCTTGATATGTTCCTGGCTGCACGCGGCATCAAGACTGATGACTTCATCTCTGATCTTCGCGTTCAGGCTGAGGAGCGTGCACGTCAGTCCCTGGCTCTTGACGCAATGGCAGCTGAGCTCAAGCTTGAGGCAACTGAGGAAGACATTCGCGCAGAGTTTGAGCGCGCTGGTGTTCCTAACGTTGAGTCTGCAATTGAGGAGTGGCGCAAGGCTGGCCGTCTTCCTGCAATCCGCGAGTCCATCCGTCGTTCTAAGGCTCTTGACTGGCTGCGTGACAACGCAACCGTCACCGTTGTCGACGAGATTGCTGAGGCTGCTAAGGAAGAGCAGAAGGCAGAGAAGAAGCCTGCTAAGAAGGCTCCTGCTAAGAAGAAGGCAGCTAAGAAGGACGAGGACGCAGAGAAGGACGCTGAGTAGTCCGCAACTGGTTGGGTTTCTCGCCAGAAAGACTGCGCCAAAAGTTGCAGTTACTTTGAATTTTTCATACCCCGGGTTAGAGATATGCTTCCCGGGGTATGTTTCTAAGGAAAGACCTTTGAAGGAGGATTATGCATTATCCAACAAACATTCCAACTATTCCGTATGTTATTGAGCAGACTCCTCGTGGTGAGCGTAGCTATGACATCTACTCCAGACTGCTCAATGATCGTATTGTTTTCTTGGGTGAGCCGGTAACACGCGATTCTGCAAACCTGGTCATTGCACAGCTTTTGCACCTTGAGAGCCAGGATCCAGACAAGGATATTTCTCTCTACATTGACTCTCCTGGTGGAGACGTTTATGCAGGCCTGGGCATTCTTGACACCATGAACTTCATCAAGCCAGATGTTTCTACCATCTGCGTTGGTATGGCAGCATCAATGGGCGCTGTTCTTCTTGCTGCCGGTGCAAAGGGTAAGCGTCTTGCGCTTCCTAACTCTATGGTTATGATTCACCAGCCATCCAGTGGCGTTCAGGGTCAGCAGACCGATATCCAGATTATTGCAGATGAGACAAAGTGGATTCGCCAGCGCATCAATGAGCTGCTTTCGGATTATACTGGACAACCTATCGAGAAGATCAATGTAGACACCGAGCGCGATAATTATCTTCGTGCACAGGAGGCTTGTGATTACGGCCTGGTAGACCGCGTTATCTCTTCTCGTAACGATCAATAATTGTACTTGTATTGAGGGTTTAAGTTATGGCTAATGACCAGAACTTCTCGCCTTTTGGCGGATTAGATGAGATGCACTGTTCTTTCTGCGGAAAGAGTAGGTCGCAGGTAAATAAGCTTATTCAGGGTCCTGGTGGAGTCTGCATTTGTGATGAGTGCGTCTCTACCTGCTCAGATATGATTGATGAGTCTCTCGGCTTTGATGAAGAGTCAGAGATTGAGACTCACTCTGATGAACCTGTTATCAAAGACCTGCCAACTCCGCATGAGATTTACGATGAGCTGTCTCAGTACGTAATGGGTCAAGAAGACGCTAAGCGTGCTATGTCGGTTGCGGTGTATAACCACTATCGTCGTATTCTTTCAGGTAACGATGAGCCTCAGGAGGGCCAGGAGGATGTTGAGATTGCAAAGTCCAACATCTTGCTGCTTGGTCCAACCGGTACTGGTAAAACCTTACTTGCTCAGACGCTTGCTCGTTTTCTTGAGGTTCCGTTTGCTATTGCTGACGCAACAACTCTTACTGAGGCTGGCTACGTTGGTGAAGATGTCGAGAATATCCTGCTTAAGCTCATCACTGCTGCTGACGGCGATGTTGAGCGCGCTCAGGTAGGCATTGTTTACATCGATGAGATTGATAAGATTGCTCGCAAGGCCGAGAATCTCTCTATCACTCGTGACGTTTCTGGTGAGGGTGTTCAGCAGGCACTCCTGAAGATTCTTGAGGGTACCGTTGCAAGTGTTCCGCCAACGGGTGGACGTAAGCATCCTCAGCAGGAGCTTATTCATATTGATACCACCAATATCTTGTTCATTTGTGGTGGCGCTTTTGTTGGTCTGGATAAGATTGTTGCTGACCGCATTGGTAAAAAGGGAATTGGCTTTAACTCTGATGTTGCTCAGAATGTCAAAGAAGGTGAGTCTGAGCTTATCGCCAAGGTAATGCCTCAGGATCTGCACAGGTTTGGCATGATTCCAGAGCTTTTGGGCCGTATTCCTGTTATCACTTCTACTCGTGAGCTTGGTGAGGAAGATCTGATGAGCATTCTCACAGATCCAAAGAATGCTCTTACCAAGCAGTACAAGCGCATGTTTGAGCTTGAGGGAGTAGACCTAGAGTTTACTGAGGATTCACTCAGAGAGATTGCCAAGAAGGCTTTAGCTCGCGGTACTGGTGCTCGTGGTCTTCGTGCAATTTGTGAGTCAACGCTGCAAGAGACCATGTTTGATCTGCCATCAGATTTGGATATCACAAAGGTTGTGGTTACTCCAGAAAGCGTTGGCGGAGATAATGCTCCAGAAATCATTAAGGGCAAAAAGAAATAACTCGCTTAGCAATAAAAAAGGAGGTCGAAATGTACCGACCCCCAAAAGTTAGACCAAAATCTAACGATTAGGAGGTCGGTATTTT
>CALIAD010000009.1 GCA_938041635.1 uncultured Atopobium sp. | reverse complement strand
CTTTTCTGGGGTAACGTCGCCAATGATGCGGATAGCAAGGCCAGGACCTGGGAATGGTTGCCTGTAGACAAGATTCTCTGGCAGTCCAAGGGAAACGCCCAGTGCACGGACCTCGTCCTTGAAGAAGTGATCAAGGGGCTCAATTAGGTCAAAGTGAACGCCTTCTGGGAATGGAATCAGGTTGTGGTGGCTCTTGATGGTTGCAGCCTTGCCGCCGGTCTTACGAGCGCCCGACTCAATAATGTCAGGATAAATGGTACCCTGTGCCAGGAACTGAACGCCGTCCAGCTTCTGAGCCTCGTCAAAGAAGACCTTCCAGAACTCGGTACCAATCAGGCGACGCTTCATCTCTGGCTCGGTAACGCCATCCAGAAGCTCTGCGTAGCGCTCCTCCGCATGAACATGAATCAGAGGCACGTTAAACTGCTTGCGGAAGACCTGCTCAACCATCTCTGGCTCGCCTTTACGAAGCATGCCATGGTTAACAAACACGCAGGTAAGCTGATCGCCAATAGCACGGTGGACAAGAGCTGCGACAACAGAAGAGTCAACGCCGCCGGAAAGTGCCAAAATAACGCGACCGTTACCGACCTTCTGACGAATCTCCTCTACCTTCTGCTCAATGATGTTGTCCATGGTCCACGTCTTCTCAAAACCACAGATATTGAACAGGAAGTTAGAAAGCATCTGAGAACCGCACTCGGTATGGTTAACCTCTGGATGGAACTGCGTAGAATACAGGTTCTTAGCAGCGTTTTCCATAGCTGCAATAGGGCAAACGTCAGTAGAAGCGGTAACGGTAAAGCCCTCTGGAACCTCAGACACAGCGTCACGGTGACTCATCCAAACGGTCTGCTGCTCAGCGGTGCCGTCAAAAATGCGGCTCTCCCCCGCTCGGGTCAGATGAGCTGGGCCATACTCGCCCTTCTCGGTGTGTCCAACAGTGCCGCCCAGGGTAACCGCCATAATCTGCTGTCCATAGCAGAAACCAAAGACAGGAAGGCCAAGTTCCAGAATCTCGGGGTCAATCTTTGGCGCATCCTGCGCGTAAACAGAAGCAGGGCCGCCGGACAAAATAAGCGCAGATGGATTGAGCTCACGAAGCTCATCTGCAGAAATATCACAAGGAACAATCTCGGAGTAGACGTTAAGATCGCGCACGCGACGTGCAATTAACTGGCCGTACTGGGCGCCAAAGTCTAGAACTGCAACAAACTGCTTGGGCCTGGACTCGCTCATGCATGACTCCGCTTCTCCGGTTTCCCGGTCACTATTGATTCTGCGCCAACGCAATGCCGCACGTATGGACACATATCTCTACCACGAATTTATTGCTATTAATAATACCTTCAACCAGCCAATAACACCACGAGAGATTGCGAGCGCCAAAAACTCTTCTTATTCTGCGCAAACAAAAGACGGCAAAGTTCTATAATCTGACGAGAAATGCTACTAATTTCTAACAATTATAAAACGCAAAATATGGCGAGAAGAGCAGGTCAAAGACACTATAACTTGAAATGTAATTGTTTTGTGACGACCAAAACTGGTAACAGTTTTTAAGTACCTATCTGCAATAATTTTCTCACGTTTGAAATACGAATTGGAGTTTGGTTTATGAAAAAAGTACTGGTCAGACTAGGTGCATTTCTTGTGCCATTTATGATTGTTGTTACTTTTGTGACAACATTCGCTTCTGCTGCAACTGTTTCACCGGTTCAAATTACCAGCATGTCTGTGGCTGATGATACTTATACACCAGTCAATGAGATTACCACTGATAATCTGTACCATATTACAATCAACTGGGAATCTACCGCTTCTACCGTGGCAGAAGGTGACTATTTTGATATTACCCTGCCCGATAAAGTCCAGTTCACAGCCACACAAAACACAACTCCAATTGAAGTTAAAGATCCTAACGGCGCAACCGTAGCTTGGGCTTACCCAACTCCAGCAGCAGGCAGCATTTTTGGCGGCACCCTGCATGTTGTTTATACAGACTATGCAAACACCCACACTCAGATTAAGGGTACTTTCTCGCTCTCTGCACTCTATGACCGCGACGCCATCAACGCAGGTGATAACACCCACATTGACTTTGGCGTTAACGGCACCGCCGTTCCTCTCAACATGATTGTTCGACCAAAGAACACCATTGGCCAGGAGTGGCTCAACAAGTGGGGCGGTCCTGTTACCGGCACTGAGTCCGAGGTTCTTTGGTACGTTCGCCTTAACTACTCCGCAGCTAACATGACCGGCGTTGAGTTCTCTGACTCCCTTTCTGATAGAAACGGCGGAGACCTGCCTGCATCGGTAACCTACATTGCCAACTCTTTCCACCTGTATCGTGCAGACTTTGATGGAACCGGAAACTACAGCAACCTCCAGGAGGTCACCATTCCTAATGGTGCACTTTCTATTGCAGCTGACGGTCACTCCTACCACCTCAACCTGAGCGGCGTTGACTTCTCCCAGGGTCAGCGTTACCTCCTGCAGTATCGCACCACGTTTATCCCAGGTATGGCTCTGCATAACTATGGTGTGCTTACCAATGCTGGCGGTGCTCCAAGAAGCGAGATTGGCTTTACCTACTACTCTCCAAGCAACTCCGGCGGCGCAATCGGCAATCTTGTCGGCCGCATCCGCATCATCAAGGTTGACGCTGACAACGCAACTACCCAGCTTCCAGGCGCAACTTTTAAGGTAACAAGCGTTGCTAACCCAGCTGATTCTTGGACTCTTACTACAGGCGCCGACGGAACTGCAACCTCCGAGAGGCTTATTGCTGGCTCCTACACCATCGAAGAGATCACCGCTCCAGATGGTTATGTGCGTGACGCTACGGTCTACACCGTAAACGTTGACAATCAGTCCGGCACTATCAAGATTATTGAGAACAAGAAGAACGCTCATGCAGACATTCCTGTACAGAAAGTCTGGAATGGCGCAGAGGGCGGAGTAGTAACTGTTCACCTGCTTGCAAACGGCGTTGACACTGGTAAGACCCTTACCTTGAGCTCTGACAACAACTGGCAGGATTCCTTCACGGGCCTCGAGGCTTATGCAGCTGATGGCTCTGAGATTACCTACACCATCTCTGAGGACGAAGTAGCCGGCTACACCAGCCAGATTACTGGCGACGCAACTCAGGGCTTTGTAGTCACTAACACCCAGGTTCCTCCAACTCCAGAGAAACCTGCTAAGACTCGCAAGAAGTCCAACCTCCCCTACACCGGAGATGCATCTTCTGTTGCTGGCGTCCTCTTTGGATCTTTGGCAGCACTGGGCAGTGCAGTTGCACTTAAGCGTCGCAAGTAAGCCTGACGTGCAATTGTAGCAGCACAGACGCGCAGCTCCACGCAACGTTACAAGAACGTCTTGTCCTCGTGGCAAGGCGTTCTTTTTTTGGCGAGAAAACCGTCTATTTTGCAAGGCTCCACAGAACTTCTCGCCTCCTTAATTGCATATAGAAAAATGACCTATTCGGAATCACGTATAAAAAGTGACTAATGTCCAGCATTTGAATTTATTAGAGATAATATTTATCCATTTTTATTACGTTAAGCTGCACATAGTGTAGGATGTTCGTTGTGAACAATTGTGAAGAACCTGTGAATTTAGCTGTACTTTATTTAAAAGGTATCAGAAAAAGAACCGATAAATTCCTTGTACCTGCATAAATATTTGAACTTTAAAAAAGCTATATAAATATATACAGAATCTCAAATAAATTCTCTTTGTAATAGGTGAAAATAGACGCATCTATTGCAAAGGAGTCCTGATGAACAAACGACTGTTTAAGCTGTTAAGTTTTGTCTTCTTGCTTGCTCTTGCGCTTCCGCTTGCTGCAAAATCGGCTTTTGCTGAGACTGCAAGTACTGAAGCTGCTACGGGCACCCCTAAAGCGGTTGTCGCAACCATTACAGAGTTTAGAGTTGAAGACCGTTTTGGTAAGCCAGCTACCGAAGTTAACAAGGCAAATGTGTATGCCATTGCTATGACGTGGGACGCCTCTGCAAACGCTAACGTAGAGCCGGGCGATTACTTTGACGTCACCCTCCCTAACGAGATGAGGTTTACCGCAGCTAATCCTCCGTCTACCTTTAACATTACCGATGCAGCAACCGACGAGGTCATGGCAGTAGCTCACGTCACCCCTGGTACCGATGGTTTTGGTGGAAACATGCGTGTTGTCTTCACCGACTACGTTAACAACCACACTGACCTGCGTGGTACCGCTCGTCTTGGTTTTACCATTGATTCACAGCGTGTTCAGACAGGTACCGGTAAGTCTTTTATCTTTACTGTCTCTGGCAGCCCTGTTCCTGTAACGTTTGACGTCACCGCTCCTGGCACCATTGGTACTGAGTACCTCTCCAAGTGGGGCAAGATTATTGAGGGCAACGCAAACGAGATTCAGTGGACCGGCCGCATCAACTACTCTGGTGGTAACTTCCGCAACGTCCGTCTACACGACCAGCTCCTTGACCAGGGCGGCGGAGATCTTCCTGCAGAGATTAGGTATGTTCCAAACACCTTTGAGCTCTGGAGCGCTCGCTTTGACGAGTACGGCTCAACCATTCCTAGAACCGCTACGCGCATCCCTATTACCCCAGGTATGCTCACCATTTCTCCTGATGGACAGTCGTTTGATCTTGACCTTTCTGGCATAGACCTCAGCAACGGTCAGAGCTTTAAGTTCACGTATCGCACCACCTATGCTCCTGGTGTTGCCCTGCGTAACCTCATCAAGATGTACTCCGATAACCATGAATACAGCTCCGATTGGGTATATCGCAACGCAACTTCTGGTGGAGAAGGCACTTCTACCATCATCGCTCGTATCCGTATCATTAAGGTTGATAAGAACGACCACAACACCAAGCTTGCGGGTGCAGTCTTTAAGGTAACCAGTACCACCGATCCATCCAAGACCTGGACTATTACTACTGGTGAGGACGGTACCGCTACCACCGAGAAGCTCCCTGCTGGCACCTACAGTGTTCAGGAGATTACCGCTCCTGCTGGCTACCAGCTCAATACTGATACGTATAACCTCACTGTTTCTGCAACCAACGGCGTTATTAAGACCGTTGAGGACGAGAAGACCCCAACGGTTGACGTTCAGGTTAACAAGACATGGGTAGGAACTGTTGGCGGTCCTGTTACCGTCAGGCTCTACAAAGACGGCGTTGCTAGCACCGAGACAGTCACTCTTGACCAGACCAATAACTGGGCTGCAACATTTAGCGGTCTTCTCCGCAACGATGCAACAGACGGTCACGTTATTGCTTACACCGTAGTAGAAGAGAACGTTCCTGCTGGATATACCAGCGCAGTCTCGGGCAACCAGACTGATGGCTTCACGGTTACCAACACCGAGATTCCACCAAACACTCCTCCTACCACGCCTCCAAATACGCCACCAAACACCCCACCAGCAACTCCTCCATCAGAGACTCCAAAGAAGCCAAAGAAGAAGCAGCCTAAGCTTCCTGAGACTGGCGACTTCTCCGAGATTGCTCTTGTTGCAGTAGCTACCGTGGGCAGCGTTATTACAACGCTTGGCTATGCTCTGAAGGATCGTCGTAAGTAAGACAGCGTTGCGCAGTAAGTAACGCCATGAGCAAAAGTTGCTCGTACTTCTCGCGCCAAGCTCCTCGAACTTCTCGCACTCGTCCCCGCTTCACACGTTGAAGCGGGGATTTTTTGTGGCAGGTTTGTTTCTATGCAGCACAAAGACGCAAAATTGCGTATAGTAGATGTTTGACAAAACGCATTGGGCAAAACGCAGATTAAACACAAAGGAGCCCCAATGGCCAGAAGGTCACATTCATCTCAGAATCACGGTCACAACAGCCGTGATAGGTACGAAGATACCCCTGAGTACGATACAGAGGACTTCGCACAGGACGATTATGACGCTTATAATCAGGGCGCATATCAACCTCGCACGCTGGGCAGCGTTCGAAGCGCAGGTGCAAGTTCTGCTCGCAACAATCACGAATCCCACGGCTCCAGGTTTACGCGCGAGCCTTTGATTGGTCAGACCAACGTCGGCGACGATTGGCCCGAAGAAGCCCCAGCTCAGCAGCAAAAACACACCCACTTTGCAGCACATCGTGCTGGCGCTGTCAGCCATGCGCCTTCTCGCGCCGAAGGTGTGGGCGCATATTCCAAGAAGCGCCAAGGATCTTCTCGCGGTCGTGGTCTTAAGATCTTTGCCGGTATTCTGGGAACGTTGCTGCTGGTAGCAGGCGTAGCGTTTGCGTGGTGGATGCTGGATACCAACTCAAAGCTTCGACAGGGCTTGGACGCAAACCTGCAAGCCACACTGGTTCAGGTTGCTCCGTCTGACCCGTTCTACATGCTGCTTCTGGGCGTGGATAAGGACGAGGGGCGTGCAGAGAACTGGGGTGATTCCGACGCAAACTTCCGCGCCGACACTATCATTCTGGCTCGCGTAGATCCTAAGAACAAGAAGATTACCCTGATTTCCATCCCCCGAGACACTATGGTTGACCTGGGAGAACACGGAAAGCAAAAGATTAACTCCGCATACAGCTATGGCGGCGCATCCGGAATGGTCGAGGCCGTTTCCAAGCTGGCAAACGTCAACATCTCGCACTATGCTGAGGTAGACTTTGAGTCGTTTACCAAGATTGTGGACTCCATCGGCGGCATTACGGTCAACCTGCCCGTTGCTGTTTCTGACATGCAGTACTCAGGCATCGACCTTCCTGCCGGCGAGCAACAGCTCAACGGCCAGCAAGCGCTCGGCCTTTCTCGCAGTCGTCACGCATACGACAACTACGGCGCAGGCGACTTCTACCGCGCGGCTAACCAGCGCATGATTCTGACAGCTATTGCCAAGAAAGTCCTCCAGCTGGACCCCGTTTCTATGTCGGGCGCCGTATCTACCATGGCCGAGAGCGTAACTACTGACTTCAACGTTACCGATATTGTGGGACTGGCCATGTCGTTTAGGGGCATGGATACGTCCAAGGATATGTATTCTGCACGCACGCCGACAACGTCCGAGCTCATTGATGACGTGTGGTATGAGATTGTCGATAAGAGCGCGTGGAAGACTATGATGGATCGCGTAAACCAAGCGTTGCCTCCTCTGGAGGATGCAAGTGCTGACGAAACCACAGGCGTTGTGGGTACCGTTGGAGGAGACCCTTCAGCTATCGACAGCATCAAGCCTGACTACACTGGCGAAGTTGCCGTGCTTAACGGCACCGACGTTCAAGGGCTTGCAGCTCAGAAGGCTGGCATCCTGAAGACTAAGGGCTACACCGCTTATGCCGACAGCTCTCTGGAGCATCCAACCGACTCGATTATTGTCTACGACGGCACGCGTACGGGCCTGGCAAAGGCCGTTGGCGTTGCAAAAGCGCTGGACATCCCTACCGCTAATATCAAGGCAAACGACGGCTCCTACCCAACTGACGTGGACATCACCGTAGTCCTGGGCACCGATCAGGCTCCAAAGCGCTAGCGGCATGCGGCGGCGCGACCGCGGCTCGCAGCGGCACGCGGTTCGCAGCGACACGCGAACCGCGACACCACCCCACCCCACACAAAAACGGGCGAGAAGATCGGTCTTCTCGCCCGTTTTGCGTTTACTGTCAGCGGTTTTGTGGCTTAGACGTTGAAGCGGAAGTGCATAACGTCGCCGTCCTCGACCACGTACTCCTTGCCCTCGATGCGCAGCTTACCTGCGGTCTTGCAGCCGGCCTCGCCGCCCAGCTCAACGAAATCGTTGTAGCTGGCAACCTCAGCCTTGATGAAGCCGCGCTCAAAATCGGAGTGGATGACGCCGGCGGCCTCGGGAGCCTTAGCGCCAATGCGGACGGTCCACGCCCTGACCTCCATAGGGCCAGCGGTGAAGTAGCTCTGCAGGCCAAGCAGCTTGTATGCCGCCTGAGCAAGCGTCTCCAGGCCGGAGTGCTCAAGTCCCAGGGACTCCAGGTACTCCGCAGCCTCCTCTGGGTCAAGATCGGCAAGCTCAGCCTCGACACCTGCGCAAACAGGGATGGACTGAACGCCGTTGATAACAGGAGCCGGCTCGGTAAGCATGTCCTCGTCGACGTTTGCGACGTACAGGATTGGTTTCATGGTAAGCAAGAAAAGATCGCGGGCAGCCAGACGCTCCTCATCGGTCATCTCCATGTCAGCGGCACGATTGCCCTCGTTCAGCCACTCCTGAAGGCGCTTTGCCACGTTGAGCTTGGGCTGGAGGTCCTTATCGCGCTTGGCTTCTTTCTCAAGCTTAGGGAGGGCGCGCTCAATAGTGCCCAGGTCAGCGAGGATGAGTTCTGTCTGAATGATGTCAACATCCTCATCAGGATTGACGCGGCCCTCAACATGAATAACATCGGGATCTTTGAAGTAACGAACAACCTCACAGATAGCGTCAGTGTTGCGAATGTTTGCCAGGAACTGGTTTCCCAGACCCTCGCCTTCGTTTGCGCCCTTGACCAGACCAGCGATATCCACAAACTCAACGGTTGCAGGCATGATTCGACCAGGATTGACAATCTCGGCCAACTTCTGAAGCCTTGCGTCGGGCACGTCAACAATGCCCACGTTAGGGTCGATGGTGGCAAATGGGTAATTTGCGGCCAGGCCACCCTTGCGGGTCAGCGCGGTGAACAGCGTGGATTTACCAACGTTTGGCAGGCCAACGATACCAATTGAAAGCGACATGTGAGTCCTCTTGTTTTCGGTGGACGGTTACGGTTACTTATCCTCTTTTGGAGACTCTTTTGGAGACTCTTTTGCAGGGGCATCCACATCCGAGTCCTCGGCGAGCGAATCGGCCAGATGCTTGAACTGCTCCTTGCCGGTGTCAAAAATGAAGCGAGCTTTACGGCGAGCCAAAGCCTCAAGACGCTCAGCCTCCTCGGCCTTGCGGTCACGAACGACCAGCTCAGAGGTATCCATCGGCACCATCGTAAGCGCGCCGGGTTCAGGGCAAACAATTACGCAGGCCTCGCAGTTGACGCAGAACGGCATCTTGATGGTCAGCTTGCCGCG
>CALIAD010000008.1 GCA_938041635.1 uncultured Atopobium sp. | reverse complement strand
TGAAGACAAACAAGTAGAAGGCTAATGGCATGGACGACCAAATATTTTTGTTGCCGTATTTGATAACCGTTATTCCAATATTTGCGTTTTGTCTGATTCTGACTATTACTGTTGAGCTTATTGTCGCAAAATCGCTGGGCGTTAAAGACAATCACGCGCTGCTGATTGTTGTGGCTGCACAGGTGCTTACCAATCCGATCGCTGTTTTTATCACAAGTGCCCTTGTTAATGTAGTTGCTAACGACGCTCAGTATTGGGCGTGCGTCATAACTGTTGAGCTGGTTGTTATTGCTGTTGAAGGTCTCATTTACAAGGTAAAAAAAGTAAGCGACGCTCCGTGGGGGCTTTCAATTTTATGCAATCTTACATCGGTGTCTGTGGGTATTCTCATTCAAACACTTATATAAAAATTTAGCGAGAAACCCTTTGAATAGGAGGGGGTTTCTCGCCAAATCTGGGTGATTTATGAGATGGGCCTTAATGGATAATTGCAATAAGAAGAGCTCCGACCATAAGACCAATGGATGTTCTTAATGCCGCTGATGCTTGCCTGTGCAAGAGTTTTTGCGCACGAGTTGTGTGAGTAAGCTGGGCTTTTGAAGCGCTCAGTGTATTATGCATTGGTCCTCCTTCCTCAGTTCTTATTTAGTATATGCCCAAAAGTAAACCTAGGCAAACTCTTTAGTATAAAAATAATGCAAAAAACCACGCCGAGGGTAAGGCCAATCATGCCTCCAGAAGAGGCGTCTAAGTAATAACTGCCTGTTATTCCAATCAAAACGCTGACCGTGGCAATAAGCGGAGAAATCCAGAGCATATGTCGCATCTGATTGGTAAGAAGCCTTGCGCAGGCACCCGGAACAATAAGCAGCGAGACTGACAAAATGACGCCAACTGCCTGGAGCGATATGACAATTGCGAGGGCTAAGGCAACAAGCAAAAATGAAGTGAGTGTTTTAGTAGAAAGACCGATTGCTTGAACCTGCGTGGGATCAAATGAAAGCAAGGTCAGGTCCTTGTTTTTAAGGATGAGCAGGATTGCAATAGGCAGGCCAATACAAAGAACTTGCAGCATGTCGGGAGTAGTGACACCTAAAAGGTTTCCAAAGAGTATGTGCGAGAGGTTAATCTGACTTGGAACCTTGGATATGAGAACTGTTCCTAGTGCAAAAAACGTTGTAAATACAATGCCGATAGCAGTATCGGGGCGCACAATTTGGCTCTTTTTGACTTGTCCGACCAACACCACGGTAATGAGAGCAAACACAAGTGCTCCTACCAGATAGGGAAGTCCCAGCAGATGAGCAATGACCACGCCTGGGAGAATAGAATGCGAGATGGCGTCGCCCATAAGCGACCATCCCATGTGTGTGATCCAGCAGCTCAAAAGCCCGCAGACTATGGCGGTTGCAATTCCGGTGATGAGGGCTCGCTGCATGAATGCGTATTGGAGAATGTCTACCTCAGGCATGGAGCACCTCCTCAATGTGGGTATCTTCGGAAATACCAAGGTTCTGCAGGAGGGCATCTCCAGAAAGAATTTCTTTTGAAGACCCCTGTGCGGTAATGGTTTTATTGATGACCAGGCAGAGCGGGAATTTTTGCTGGGCCAAATTGATGTCGTGAATTGAAACGAGCAATGTTTTGCCTTCTTTACTGAGATTATTGAGTTGTTCGGTGATAATGGCCTCAGAGCGAGCATCTACTCCCGCAAACGGTTCGTCGAGAAATACCAGCTCAGCAGCTTGTGCTATTCCACGAGCCACAAAAACACGCTTTCTTTGTCCGCCCGAGAGTTGGGCAAGTGGACGATCTGCAAGGTCGGCCAGGTTAACGCGTTCAAGCGCCTGGGCAACCAGCTCTTTGTCCTGAGCGGAAGGTATGCGCATCCAACCCTGATGAACATATCTTCCCTGCATAACAACGTCTTTTACGAGCAGCGGAAACGTCGCGTCAATTGCCTCCGTTTGAGGAACGTAGGCTACTTTGCCCTGCTTGCGCGCCTGTGAAAGAGGTTGCTGACCCCAAGTAAGTGAACCCTCCCATGCGATGGTGTCCATCAGTGCTTTGAAGAGCGTAGATTTTCCGGCGCCATTGACGCCTACAAGTGCGCAAAGATCTCCTGTTGAGAGCGAGAAATTCACGTCATAAATGATGGGTTTCTCGCGGTCTTTTTTCTCGTACCAGGCGCAAAGTTGCGAAACACAAAGATTCATCGAACAATTACCTTCCCATGAGACCAGATACGATTGCGTCTGCGTCGTGTTGCAGCAGGTCAAGATAGGTGGGCACGGGGCCGTCAGCTTCCGAGAGGGAGTCTACGTACAATATGTTCTTCTCGTCAGTCTTGAGGACAGCACCCGTCTCGTCGGCTACCTGCTGCATTGCCTTAGGACTGACCGTTGACTCACAGAACACCGCAGGAATTTGCTGCGCCTTTACGGCTTCGACAACCTTGGCGATCTGCTGTGGAGTACCTTCGTCAGCAGCGTTGACGGGCCAGAGGTAGAGCTCCTTCATGTTGGTGTCGCGGCACAGGTACGAGAACGCTCCCTCGCAGGTCACAAGCGTGCGCTGGCTCTCCGGCAGGGCGCTAAGCTCCTCAATCAGGTGAGAGGAGATGTTGTCGAGCTCCTTTTTGTATGCGTCGCCGTTGGCTTCGAAGTCTTTGGCGTGGTCAGGGACAAGGTTGCTGAGCGCGCGGACGATATTCTCGACGTAGATCTTGCCGTTTGTGGGCGACATCCACGCGTGCGGATTGGC
>CALIAD010000007.1 GCA_938041635.1 uncultured Atopobium sp. | reverse complement strand
TTGCCCCACTCCTCTTCAACGAGACGAGAGAAACCAACATTCGTGCACTTCTCCTCAACCTGAACAGTATTTTGTCGCTGGCGATTGCTCTGGTAGTTATCAGCGTGCTTTCGGTCGGCTACGCCCTCCACCTCATGGTCCCCTCAATTCCTCTAGCTGCGGCGTTTGCGCTGGCCTCGGCCCTGGGGCCAACCGATGCAGCCACCGTCACCGCGCTTAAGTCCAACATCCACCTGACCCATTGCCAGCAGACGCTTCTCTCGGGAGAGTCCTTGATTAACGATGCATCCGGAGTCGTTGCATTCCAATTCTCCGTAGCTGCGGCTGTAACGGGTGCGTTCTCGCTGGTAGACGCAGCGGGATCTTTCACGGTGCTTTTTGTGGGCGGCGTGGCAATGGGAATTGTCACTGGCTTTGCCTTCTCTGCCATTAACGCAATGCTTGGTAGGCTGGGTTACGAGGACACCGTCGCAAACGTTCTCTATGAAGTATTGACACCGTTTCTTGTCTATCTTCTTGCCGAAACCTTCCACGTTTCTGGCGTTTTAGCTGTTGTAGCGGCTGGCTTGGTGATTGCACTACCTCGCAGGCAGAGCAATAAAGCGCTGTTTGCAAGGCAAAAATTGGTCTCAGACTCCACGTGGAAAGTCATCAGCTTTTTGATCAACGGAACCATCTTTGTCTTCCTAGGAATGCAGCTCCCCCTTGCCGTGCTTCCTGGCACCAACGGCGGCCTCAACATCCTGCAGATTCTAGGAATTGTTGTCGTGATTACCCTGTTCATGCACGGTGTCCGCTTTGCGTGGCTCTACGCGCTGGAAACTCACAAGCTCCACAAGGGTGGTCATCTCTGCACCGGAAAAGACGACGCCAACGACTCCGAAGACACGAACGGCGAGAAACCCGACCAGCCGCTCGATGAACTGGGCTCGGAGCAAACCTCGGAGCAGATCGACGAGCAGCCCAAACCCACGTGCGCCATAAAGCCCATCTCAATCACGTCGGCCGAGCTCATCAAGAACGTGCTGGTTACCACTATTGCAGGTGCAAAAGGCGCGGTAACGTTGTCGATTATCCTCACCTTGCCGCTCACAACCCAGTCTGGAGCAGCGTTTCCGCAGAGGGATTTGCTGATTACCATCGCTGCCGGCGTTATTCTCGCCACGTTGCTTTTGGCGGACAACCTGTTGCCCGTGCTGTCAAAATCCCCTGAAGCAGACTCTGACCTGCCCGAACGCCTCCACAAGGGAGAGATAGCCGTTCTTGAGGCAACTCTTGCCGAGCTCAGGAGCATGTTGCAGTCGGAAAATGCTACGTCAAAGTATCTACCTGCACTTCGTTTAAATATCACTCGCTATACCAACCGACTATTTGCCGCTCGCATCACCGCTCCTGGCTCGGGCGAACTGGTCAAAAAGATGGTCCTTCACGAGACTGAAGTACAACAGAAATGCCTCGAGGAACTCCGAGAGCGCCACATTAAAACGCGCAACCCTATTCCCTGGGATCAAATTGTCGATGACATTACTTCAATCCGCAGGTCAGTAGGATATTACGGACCAATTGCAAACATAGCTACAAAAACAAATCCCCGCTCGCGCATTGCGGTTGGTCTTCACGAGCTTAGGCTGGCAGCTCAGCGCATCATCGACGGCGGAATCAGACACCTTGAGGACGCGGATCAGTCCTACTACCAGGCGTGTTTATACGCACTTGAGATGGAATACGCTGCGTTTGATGACCTGGAGCGCATTGCTAACGGCGACGATGAGGAGCTGGCGGTCATCGCATCTAACCTGATGATCGACCACGAGTCGGCAATTGAGTCCATTTGGGGCCGCATCAACATCAACGATGAGCATGGTTCCAGCACTACCCAAGTCTCCTACCTGCTGCCTTACAACCTGAGCTCGCACAAGATGTCGCCTCACTTTAGGCAGCAGATTGCCAATGCCCGCGAATACGCCGATGACGTGGCAGAAAATGCGCTCCGCATTGAGTTGGACCAGATCACGCGTCTGCAGTTCGAGGGCGTTATCGACCGAGAAGTTGCCTCTCGCCTGCGTGAAAACGTCTACTACCTGCAGATGGCCCTGGGCGAGTAGCATGAGCGCCGCACCAGACACGCATCCCACCGCCGATGCGACTACACGCCCCATCGCCGACACGGCTACACGCCTCGCCAACCCCGTGGCGAGAAAAACAATCATCTCCGGACTTTCCATCCACACGCAGATGTCCTCTGTAGCTGGAGCACCTGTTGTTTACCTCCTAGGTGACGTAGCCGACAACTCCCCCGTTCAGGTACCTGAGGGCATCAGCCTAGTGAACGTTGGCGTTGACCTGTGGGAAGAGAACTTCTCGCCCTGGTGTGCTCCGCGCGTTTTTGCCAAGGGACCCAACTTTGGCGACGGCGCACAGAAGACACTTGACACCCTTATCAACCAGGTCATCCCCTGGGCGGAATCGGAGCTCACCGAGCCACCAGCGTATAGGGTACTTGTGGGCTATTCGCTCGCAGGCCTATTCAGTCTCTGGGCTGGCGTGTCGCAGTCCGGCGCGCCGCACGTCGACGCCCCCACCCTAACCTTTCAGCGCATCGGAGCTGTCTCGGGATCGTTCTGGTTCCCAGGGCTTTTGGACTACGTAGATCAGCAGCTCAGAGGAGGGGTGGTCGGTCTCACACACGCCTATCTTTCTCTGGGTGACCGAGAAGCACGAACTCCCAATCCACAAATAATGCACGTGCAAGAAAACGCAGAACTTCTCGCCAGCAAGCTAGAGGGCGCAGGAATAACCTCGACGTTTGAGCTGAACCGTGGTAATCACTTCCAAAACGTTGAGGGAAGAATGCAGAAAGCCCTGGATTGGCTAGTTAAATAGGGTAAGATTTTTCAGAATGCACGTGTCCAGAGAGGTTTTATGCCCAACCGAAAGCAATTTGATAGCAAAACTGAATCGCCCCATGCAGCCTCCGATAAGCAATCTGACTACTTATTTGTGCTCATTCTTTCCCTGGTATTTGGCATTTTTGGTATTCCACAGTTTTATCTTAAAGGCTGGGAATCAGGACTTATCAGGCTTGCTATAAACGCAGCGCTGATTGTTAGCGCATTTACTCTGGCTCAAATACTTGCTTTACCATCAATACTCTCTTACCTTCTACCAGCAATTTTTTCGCTTCCGGTTATCGAGAGCGCTCTGAACCTCATCTACGAGGATGCCAGTGCCCCCAAAAAGCTCATAAAAGGCAAGTTCAAACCACATAAACGATACGCTGGAAAACAGAAAGCTGGAATCGCACTAGCCACGCTGACGGTAGCGCTCTACTTTAGCGCAGCGCTCACGCAACCGCTTCCAACCACTCTGTCTACCGCGGAGTCCTCGGGCCAACAAACCGCAGTTCAAGCGCCTGGCGCGTCATCGCAATCAGGCTCTAGCGCGCCGTCTGACACCGCACAAGTCAGCGCAAACGTAACCATCAAGTTCATCGACGTGGGCCAAGGAGAAGCCATTCTCATCGCACTCCCCGAGAAAACTATGCTCATTGACGCTGGTCCCACGGGCTCAGCGCCGAAAATTGAACAAGTGCTCCAAGAACTTGGTCGAGACAAGATTGATTACCTGGTGGCCACCCATCCCGACGAAGATCACATCGGCGGCATGGCGGACGTCATTTCCAGCACCCAAATCGGGACCATTTACGCACCAAATAAGACAAACAACACGGCAACATACAGAAAGTTTC
>CALIAD010000006.1 GCA_938041635.1 uncultured Atopobium sp. | reverse complement strand
TTATTTCCATACAAACAAGTATACTTATGTGCAACGATTAGCTAAAGGAAGTTACCATGCCTATTAATATTCCAGATGGTTTACCAGCTAAGAAGACACTGCAAGAGGAGCGCATTTTTGCGCTTGAGGAAGAAGTTGCAGAACACCAGGAGATTCGTCCGCTGCGCCTGGCAATTTTGAATTTAATGCCTAAGAAAATTCAGACAGAAACGCAGATTCTCCGTTTGATTTCAAAGTCTCCTATACAGGTTACGTGTGACTTTATGCGCATCTCTTCGCATGAATCTAAAAACACCGCTGCTGACCACCTGGTAACGTTTTATTCAACTTTTGATGACTTCAAAGATAAAAATTACGACGGTCTAATTATTACGGGTGCTCCTATTGAGGACCTCAAATACGAAGACGTTGACTACTGGGATGAGTTTTGTCGCATTGTTGATTGGTCTCAGGAACATGTCTTTTCTACCATGTACCTGTGTTGGGGCGCACTAGCTGGCCTGTATTATTTGCACGATATTCCTAAGAAAATGCTGGGTGCTAAGCTCTTTGGTATTTTCCCACAGCGTTTATGCGATGAGTATTGCTTCCTCACCAATGGATTTGACGAGGTACATTACATGCCACACTCTCGTCATGCTGCGATTGAGACATCAGCTCTGGTAGACCTCCCCGAGCTTGCGGTGCTTTCTGAGGGATTTACCAGCGGTCCTGCACTTCTCGCTACCAGAGACTTTCATGAGATTTTTGTAACCGGTCATTTTGAATATGATCGCGATACGCTTGCAGAGGAGTATTGGCGCGACTTCCATAAGGGTCTGCCTATTCGCCTGCCGGAGAATTACTTCCCTGATAATGATCCAGAAAAGCAGCCGCTGTTTACCTGGCGCGCTCATGCCAACTTGCTGTATCGCAACTGGATTAACTGGGTGTACCAGATGACGCCGTACAACACAGACGAGATACCTGCGGCTATTGCAGATCTTCGTCAACGTGTTTCCGAGGCTGATCCTGACGCACGGATGACCGGTAGGTTCTAAGCAGGCATTTGCACGGTGACCGATTTGCCGGCGCTTGTAACTGGTTGGACGCCATCAATACCATAAAATAATTGATTGATACACGCGTATGAAGCTACGTGTAGAAACACGTATAGAGAGGATGCGTTGATGAAGGTTGTAATTGCTTCAGATATTCACGGCGCTGCCGACTATTGCGAGAAGCTCATGCAGGTCATAGAGGAGGAGCAGCCAAAGTACGTTTTGCTTCTGGGAGATCTGCTCTATCACGGTCCTCGCAACGATCTTCCTGCAGACTACGCACCAAAGCGCGTTATTGAGATGTTGAACAGCATTTCCGATAAGGTCATTGCGGTCCGCGGAAATTGCGAGGCAGAGGTAGACCAGATGGTTCTGGACTTCCCTTGCATGGCTGATTACAACATCTTGTTTGATAAGGACCCAAAGACGGGCAAGCAATTCACTATTTTCTTTACCCACGGTCACGTCTTTGGCCCTGGCATTCACAACAGCGTTGATAAATGGCCTCAGACGCCAAGTATGGACGCGTTTGTGTACGGCCACACGCACAGAAAAGTGAACATGCA
>CALIAD010000005.1 GCA_938041635.1 uncultured Atopobium sp. | reverse complement strand
ACACGAACAACAGGAAGGTTCTTCTCGCCCGTGTCTGAAACCGTCTGAACGCTCAGTTTGTCAGTCATTGAAGAAAGCTCTTCCATGTAAGCTACGAGCTCCTCAGAAACAGGTCTTTGATCAAGCTCAAGCTGAAGCACAAGCGGACGTGCCATGCGCTCAAAGACAGCGTTGAGCTGTGCCTTCATGTCATCGGTGAAGATTTCTCCGGAGTCAGAGGCACTCTTAGCCGCTGGAGCCTCAGGAGCCTCCTTCTTGGACGAGATACGCGTGACGTTCATCTGTGGAACAAGGCTGGTCTTTTCCTGGACACGCTTGATGTAGCGCTCCATCTCGGTTGCAGTAGTTGCCGCCTGACCAATTGCCGTTGCAACCTGACGCAGTGGCTTCTGGCACACATCACCCGCACCAAAGAGGCCCTCACAGGTTGTTTCCTGGTGCTCATTGGTAATCAGATAGCCGTGATCATCTGTCTGAGCCAGTTCTTTTACCAAGTCAGTCTCAGACGCGTAACCCGCGAAGACAAAGACACCAATGGAATCGCCATCTTCTGGAGCAAAGGTGGTCTTCTCGCCTGTTTTCAGATTCTTGTATGTAATAGACCTGAGCGCAGAATCTCCAGCAACGGATTCAACCTGTGTGTTATAGAGAACCGTAATATTTGGATTGGTGCGAGCAGCTTCAGACGACGCAGGAGCGCAGGTAAACGCCTCCTCGCGCACAAGAACCGTGACGTGCTTTGCGTACTTAGTCAAAAATACGCTTTCTTCAGCAGCTGCAAAGCCTCCACCAATGACAAAGACTTCCTTGCCGGTGAAGAACTCGCCGTCGCAGGTAGCGCAGTACGCAACACCGTGACCTTGGTAGTCCTCTTCTCCCACAAAGCCAATATGGCGTGGATGAGCTCCCGTGGCCAGAAGAACGGAGAGGCAGGGACGTTCACCCTTGGTGGTGTGAACTACCTTAACGTCTCCAGACATGTCCAGATCAGTGACTTCTGCTAGCAAAAACTCTGCGCCAAAGGCTTCAGCCTGCTTACGCATGGTTTCTGAAAGCTCAGAGCCACTAGTAGAGAAAACTCCCGGGTAATTAACGACCTCATTAGTGATAGTGATCTGTCCGCCAAAATGGTCCTTCTCGACAACCAGAACACGGTAGCGAGCACGGGCCAGATAGAGGGCGGCGGTGAGCCCTGCAGGCCCACCGCCGATAATCACCGCGTCGTAGAGGTCTTTGACGTCGGTCATTGTAAGCTCCCTAGATCTTAGAGCTGACCAACAAGGTCAAGGCTTGGCTTCAGGGTCTCAGCGCCTGGCTGCCACTTAGCTGGGCAAACCTGGTCACCGTGCTCTGCAACAAACTGTGCAGCCTGGAGAAGGCGGAGAAGCTCCTCAGCGTTACGACCAATACCACCAGCGGTAACAAGCTCAACCTGAATGACACCCTCTGGGTCAACAATGAAGGCACCGCGCTCAGCAAGGCCAGCATCCTCGATAAGAACCTCAAAGTTCCTTGCAAGAACGTGAGCTGGGTCTGCGAGCATTGGGTAGGTTACCTTAGAAATACGCTCGGACTCCTCATGCCATGCCTTGTGGACAAACTCGGTGTCGCAGGAAACAGAGTAAACCTCTGCACCAGCAGCCTGGAACTTGTCGTAGTTGTTTGCAAGATCCTCAAGCTCGGTTGGGCAGACAAAGGTGAAGTCAGCTGGATAGAAGAAGAACAGGCTCCACTTGCCCAGTGTGGACTCCTTGCTTACCTCAGTGATGTCACCGTTGTGGAATGCGTTTACCTTAAAATCACCAATTTCCTTACCAATAAGAGACATAGTCAGTTCCTTTCTGTAAGTAAAACAACTTATAAAACGTGCTATTTAGAAGTTTACTCTCTTTAACTCTTTTGTCAATAACAATAATTATTACTATTTATATCCACAAAAAGAAACAGGCCAGATTACTCTGACCTGTGAACAGTTGGTGGGCGTTATAAGATTTGAACTTATGACCTCTTCCGTGTCAGGGAAGCGCTCGTCCCCCTGAGCTAAACGCCCGAATATG
This sequence comes from uncultured Atopobium sp., assembly GCA_938041635.1. GTDB lineage: Bacteria > Actinomycetota > Coriobacteriia > Coriobacteriales > Atopobiaceae > Lancefieldella. Next base: position 17,151 of record CALIAD010000005.1, on the reverse strand, counting down.
TTTGCTGCTGGGGATGCAGCAAGGGATATATTACGAGAAACCCGCCCCTCTTGCAACCGTCAAACTCAACTTTTTTAGAAATTTGCAAAAGATCGTCTCGTCAATGCATTGATGGCTATTTAAATACCGCGGGCTATCAAATGAATGACCGCCTTTTAAACCTGTACGTCTTCTGCACCTCAATTATTAAAAAATAGGCAACTGGATTGTAAAAGCATACGGTCAGAAGTATTATGGCAAGTCGTTCGATTGAGGGAGAAACTTATGAACTTTCTGGAATATAACAAAGACGAGAAGCTATGCTTTAATTATAAGAAATCATGCGGTCTCTGGTTAATTGTTGTAGCTCTCATCATTTTTGCAGCTACCGTAATAGGTGGAAAGCAGATTATCAATATGTCCGTATTTAGCTTTGGATATGTTGTAGCCTTCTTATCAATAAATACAAATAAGAAAGTTCTCAATAAGTTTTCCGATGGTCCTTCAAGTAAGTTCCAGAACAAAATGTCTCTATACGCGGTGATTTTCTTATTCATTTTGATGTTTTTATTAGGTGGACCATTTTTTGCAACTGAAAACTGGAGACTTATTTGGTTGGGCGCGTTAATGGCCACGGCACTGCACTTTTTCCTCTATTACTTTGTGCACGGAAAATCGATGATTTATCTGGCAATACTCTGTGCCATCAATGTTGGTATAGGTTATATTTTTCCAGACATCCCACTGACAATAACTGCCTATATTGATGCGGCAATTAAACTTGGCTTTGGAATATACCTGTTCTTTTTCTCAAAGCCAACTCAACAAAAATAACCTTCGCCTAGAGACCGTGTGCGTCAAACGTGTCCTTAACCAAAGCCACAAGCATTGGTATAAACACAGCTACGCCTGCTAAGAGCATTGGATTATCACGCACTTCCGGAATGTCCTGTAAGAAATTCTGCAGATCATAGACAAGACCAACGGCAACGGCAATAAGAATAGGTGCCAGAATAATCAAAATAGGATTTGGTGGTTTACGCATAAGGATGCTTTCTTTTACAAGTACTGCACACGCAGCGGTCCAATAGAGCAAAGATACGTATCAAGCCACATTCTGGCTTTTCTTCCTTACTTCTTCCCTACTTCTTACGCTTAACCTTAATTTGAATGCCAGAGGTCTCTGGACGAGACGATGTAGAAGCAACAGCGCCTTTCTCGCCATTTACAAAAGCCGAGAAACGCTGACGGAAACGGTTCCACTTGTGGTAGATAGGCTCGTGATCATGAGATCTAAGGCCCAAAAGCATGCTTGCGGCCATAGTTGGAAGCAGATACTCAATAGCGCGCCAAAGCACAAAGCCTGCGGCAATTTCCTCGCCAAACATATGGCCAAACAGGAAGGCAAAGCCACCCTCTGCACCACCAGTACCACCAGGAAGTGGAATGGCCGAGGTCAAGAGCTCAAGCATTGATCCAGATGCAAGGCAGGTCAGAAGGTCTGCAGGCTGGCCAAGTGCTCGCAAAACAAAGTATGGCAGTGCATAGAGGCAGCCAAGTTGAAGCAGTGTTACAAGCAGAACAACGCACATCTCTGGGATGTTCTTTGCGGCAGTCTTAAAGCCGTTTGAGAACTCATCTACCTGCGTGTTAATGATGCCATGCCAGTGGTCGTACTGCTTTACGATACGAAGACGTGAAAGCAGCCTTAAGCCCCAGTTGCCCACGGTCTTAACCATTTTAGGAAGCAGGCAAATGGCCAGGATAACTGCAACCATCACTATCTTTGCGCCAAACAAAATAACGCCAATAACGGTTACATCGCCAAATTGCTCGTAGAAATAATTGGCCCTAAAGATAAGCATCAGAGCTGCAAAGATGCCCTCGCCCGCCTCGTACATAACAAAGCGGGTGAACTGTAAAGCTCCTGCTTGCCCCACGGAAATACCCGCACGAGTGAGGCGATAAATCTGAGCAGGAGCAGCACCAGCACCGTTTGGCGTGAGGTTCATGAAGAAGATGCCCGACGCCTCAACGCTCATCAAGTCACGAACACCAACGGGACTCTCGGGGTCTGTAATAACTGAAATTACATAGGCGAGAATACCCAGGAAATAGTAGACAAAATAGCAAAGAGCGCCAGCAATAAGCCAGCCTGTATCTACGTCTGCTAGAGCAACAACAAACTCATCAAATTGACCAGAAAAAACGATATAGAGTGCGTACAGTATTACAACAGCAAAGAGGAAGAGAATGCTCTTTCTAACTTGACCAAAGCTCTCTTTTGCCTCTTCAACCTGCTCAGATGAAGAAGTTGGAGCAACACTAATCTTAGGCTTTTTGGTTGAAACACCCTTAACGGTTGTAGATCCAATCTTCACCGTTACCTTCGGTGTAGATGAGGGGTGCTCGGTTTCAGACGCGCCATCTGGGCGATCCATGGGCACCTCCTTGGACTCTGGATCACAATACGTGTACAGAAAGAACACTCTTTGCAGATAAACGATGCAACCTCAAAGGGTTTCTCGCCACCTACCTGCTTTTCATTTTACATGAACCGCTCAAGTATACCCTTGTCGGCCTCAATAATGCCACCGCCACAAACTTCCTGGCCATCGTACAAAACCGCCGATTGACCTGCTGCAACAGTTTTTACCGGCTGATCAAATTCAATAAATCCACATTGATTATTTGTGAGCGTAAACGTTACGGGAACCAGCTCGCCTGTGTGACGAGTTCTGACCACATACCTGCCGTTATCTGCAGATTCTCCAGAAATCCAGTGCATGTCCGAGAGCTCCATGCGACGAGTCCAAAGCGCAGGACAGTTGAGGTCAGAGGTTACATACACCACATTCTTAAGCGTGTCGGTTGCTACTACATAGCGAGCAGGGCCTCCACCGATGTTCAGGCCTTTTCTCTGGCCAACGGTAAAGAGGAATGCTCCGTCATGGGTGCCAAGAACCTTGCCTGTCTCCCACTCAATGACGTCGCCCTGCTTTTTCTGAAAAGTGTCCAACAAAAACGTGCGCAAGCCAACGGGGCCAATAAAACAAATGCCGTCGGAGTCTGGCTTAGTTTCTATGCCCAGACCGCGCTCTGCACACAGAGCCCTAACCTCTGCCTTGGTGGCAATGTGTCCAATAGGAAAAAGCGTGCGTTCAAACAAATGACCTGGTACACGCCATAGGAAATACGTTTGATCCTTGTGAGCATCTGCGGCACGCAAAAGTTTTTTGGTGCCCGGGACGTTCTGTGCATAGTGACCCGTTGCAACAAAATCAGCGCCCTCTGCAAAAGCACGTTCTGCAAAGGTGCCAAACTTGACCGTCTGGTTGCACATAACGTCTGGATTAGGCGTACGGCCGTGCTCATAGGCGTCAAGCAGATAATCAACAACAGTGGCCTTATACTCGGCCTCACAGTCCCACACGTCCAAATCAATGCCAAGCGTTACGCACACGCGCTCAGCATCAGCCAGGTCATCTGCCCAGGGGCACTTAAAGCCTGGCAAGTCCTTTGACCAGTTACGCATATAGATAGCCTTGACGTTGTAGCCCGCCTCAAGAAGCAAGGCCGCGGACAACGCCGAATCAACGCCGCCACTCATGCCAAGGTAAACTAATTCTCCCATGTCACTCCTACACGAGCAGACTCCTGCTTGATAGCCTCAGCGATTGCCCAGGCTGCGTACAAGATGTCGTCTTCTGTGGTAGTTCTTCCAAGCGTTAACCTGAGGCTTCCCGCAGCTACTTCTCGCGGTGCTCCAATTGCCTCAAGCACGTGAGATATTTGCATCTTTGATGCGGCGCAGGCAGAGCCCGTTCCCACCGACACGCCTAGACGCTCAAGCAAAATAACCAGACGGCGAGCTTCAAGTCCCGGGAAAGAAACGTGCAGCAAATTAGGAAGCCTCAGCTTGGCGTTCTTTGGCCCCGAGACAATCATCTGCGGAAACCCTGTGCAAAGCAGCTCCTGTAGCTGATCTCTGAGACGAGAAACCCGTTTTGCCTCGTCAGTGCGAGTCTCATCAGCAAGCTCTAAAGCACACGCAAAACCAATGACGCCTGCGACGTTCTCCGTACCTGAACGAACACCGCCTTCTTGTCCGCCGCCGAGTACCAGCGGCCTTAAGCGCACATCATCGGAGGCCCACAAGAGACCCACCTGCTTTGGACCGGAAAGCTTTGCTGCGGAAAGCGTCAACATATCCACGCCCAAAGACGACACGTTCACGCTCAGGTATGCCGCAGCTTGAGAGGCGTCTACGTGCAAATGCAGCGGACGAGTCTCCCCTGCCGCAAGCCTGCGCGAGCGCTCCTTTGCAAGCACCTGCGAAATCTCTCGGATAGGCTGAATGGTGCCAATCTCCCCGTTTGCAAGTTCAATGGAAACCAGCTCAGTCTCTGGCTTGAGCGCTTTTGCTACGCGCTCTAGATTCACACGACCGTCTGCCTCTACGCGTAGAGTCTTGTGCGAGAAAATCCCTGCACACGCAAGGACGCTCTCATGCTCAATAGCATCAACGATGACGTGTGCATCTTCAGAGACCGTTGCAAACGCCAGATTGTTGGCCTCTGTGGCACCAGCCGTGAGCACTACATTTCCTGGACGAGCACCAATGGCATGCGCCAAGACAGCGCGGGCACGTTCTACCTCGTCACGAACCTGGCGAGACAGAGCATACGGTGCTGAAGGGTTGTAGAACTTCTCCGTGAAGTACGGAATCATTGCATCAACTACACGTGGGTCCATAGGTGTAGCTGCGGCAAAGTCCAGGTACACGTTGCCTGTTGGATGTTCTGGTTTTGCAGAAGGCATGTGCATTACAAATCCTTTGGGTTTCTCGCGGTCTTGCGGGCTTACGGGCGTGCGGCGTTACGGGCGTGCGGCGTTACGTGCTTGCGGCGATCGGCGACTTGCTGCCGAGCGGGCCGGCGGTCGATGCGCAACAGCTATGACTTATCAGACGAATCTGGCGACGTAAACGTCATGTTCTGGAAACGAGCAGATACAAAGCTGTCATCGTAGTGATTATCTACCCACATCTCAAACGCGTTTGTCGGAGGAATGCCAGCGTCTCTCTGAGCTTTTCTCGCCAAACACGCCACCGTCATAGTGATGTCGGCAACAAGATACACCGTAAGCAGGGTAACAAAAATTGCTTGCCTTTTTGATGTTGGCTCGCCAATCTTGTAGAGAGCGCGAGGCATGATGACGCGACACCAAATCAGGCCCAAAATGCCCCAAAAGCCCAAGAATCGCCAGGCCACCCACTGTGTGATGGCGTCTGGAAGATGGGCATACGTCCATGATTCCGAGTGGAAAATCTCTTGCATTCCCCAGCCAGTCAGTTGTTCCAGCGTGCCACCAACAACAACCGAAACCAGAAAAATGACCAGGTTGTTGGCATGATGCTTGTGTAACTGATAGCAAATAACCGTGAGAAATACTGCGCCAGTTCCGTAGAGCGGAGAAAATGGTCCCCAGATGAGGCCAACCCTGCTCTCGGTCAGGCCAGCGGTAATGAGCATCCAGATCTCTTCGATAAGAAGGCCAGCCATGCAACCCACAATGAAGAGAATGACCACCTGGTACCAACCAAGATGCATCTTGTCCAAGTACGCCGAAAGCTCGGCTTGCGTTGGTTTTGGCTTGGAGAACGGTGCGGCTAGTGCGGCGTCGGGTGCGTCGTCAGGTGCGTCCGATACAGCGCTAGAAGCGTCGGGTGCGAGCCCATCGATCTTCTCGCCAGACGAGAGCCAGCCCCAAAAATAGCGCACCACGCGAACAAAACCGCTTGCGACAAGATACGCAAGCGTCAAAAGAGCTATGAGCGACGCGACAATAAAGAACATACAACCTCATTCAAAAGTTCTTGTTCTATGATACGGCAAGCGGCCACACTTGGCAATCTACCTGCTCTTATTTGTAAGATTTGCAAGAAAAATCCACCTCTTGCGCGCATGAGGATTCGTGGCTTTTCTAAAAAAGTTTGACGATTTTGAAATTTACACTTGCACTCGGCCGTGAACTTGCGTATATTATTCCTCGCGTTCGCGGGCTTAGCGCAGTTGGTAGCGCGCAACCTTGCCAAGGTTGAGGTCGCGGGTTCGAACCCCGTAGCCCGCTCCATGATTTTTCGGCCGGATTCGTTTCGGCCTTTTTCATATGGCGAGATGGCCAAGTGGTAAGGCAGAGGCCTGCAAAGCCTTTATCCCCGGTTCGAATCCGGGTCTCGCCTCCAGTGAATTGACAACCCCAGCTTCGGCTGGGGTTTCTTTTTGTCGCGCGTAACCGAGCTAGTTTGGGGTTTAGATTGCGAGCCTATTTCGAGCCTGAAAAACGCGTCATGTCTGAGTAAAACAGCTCAGACAAGGTGAGAAAAACCGGCAAATAGCTCAGATATGGTGCGCTTTTCAGGCAAATCGTTCAGACTTGGCGAGAAAATCAGGCTCGATGAAAGCGCCCATGACACCACACTGGATCCAAAAGGTACGTCACGAAAGGCCTGCCTGAAAAGTGCAAAGAATCTGTATTTGCGGCACCGATTCTTTAACAAAATCAGGCAAATCTACAGATTCTTTAATGCTTTTAGGCAAAAGTTACAGATTCTTTGAAGAAATCAGGCGCGCACAAGCGTACGCCCAACTCCCGTCGTCCACCTGGCGAGAAACCCGTCCACTTCCAGCATTTGCGCACAAGAAACCCGGTATCCACACGAAGTAGATACCGGGTTGAAATCGACTTACGACCTGTACTCGCGCCCGCCCGTGCTCGCGCTCGCACAACCTAGCGCATCATCTTGACCAGGCGGACGACGGTGCCGTTACCGGAAGGTTTCTCCTGGATAGACACGGCATCCATAAGCAGGCGCATCAGCTTGACGCCGCGTCCACGCTCGGCAAACTGGCCGGTCTCGGGAGGTTCCTCCTCATCGGAGATGCTAAAGCCACTACCACAATCCGAGACGTCAATGACCACCCTGTCTGGATACGCAGAAACCGTGGTCAGCACGCCCTTCTCACATGCGTGATCAATAGCGTTGCCAATAGCCTCGCCAACTGCAAGTTCAATGTCAAACTTTTGGTCCGAGGTAAACGGCAGTGTCTTCAGCAGCGCGATAGCCCTTGAGCGAGCGTCACACATTTTGTTGGGATCAACTCTAAACGTTGTCTGGAACGACGGATGCGTACCCGGCGCAAGCGGAGTCACGCGCGACTTTGCGGCACAGGTACTTATAGGCATGAAATCGATAAGACCCATGCGCACCAAGGCCTTAAACGCCGTCGGTTGCACGTTGGTCAAGCTCATAAGGCCGCCGAGCGTCTTCATACGTCGAACGGCGCACACGATAAAGCCCATGCCACAAGAATCGATGTACGAAACCTCCGACATGTTCAGCACAATTCTTCTGCAACCACTCTCAATGAGCTGCTCAATCTGAGCCTTCACGCGCGGGACTCCCCTCACGTCAAGGTCAGTATTGACTGAAACAACTGCTATGTTTGGCTGCGTATACATACGTTTCTTGTTCCCGCGGAGCAACAAGAATTTCAGATATATGCATTTTTTAGCGAGAAAATCGTCTCGTTGACGAGAAGACCGTCTAGTTGCTCTTCTCGCCAGAGTCGGCGCTGCCAAGCGCACCAGAGTCGCCACCGCCAAGCTCGTCAAAGCGCAGGGCAACCATGGCAACGTCGTCGTCAAGCCTTCGGCCGGTATAGCGGTCAAGCGTGCTCAAGAACCTGTTCAGAAGGCCATCAAAGCCTTTAGGAACCTCGTTCATAATCATGTCTCGCAGGCCAGTTTCGCCAAAGAAAGCGCCCTCAGGGCTACGAGCTTCCGTGGTTCCGTCGGTGTAAAGCAGCAGGATATCACCCTCGTGCAAGCGAATCGACCCGTTTTTGTACTCCATGTCGTGAAACGCGCCAACAACGCCCGACTGTACGTCCAAAAGCTCAGCCTCGCCCGATTGGGCGGACACCAAAATCGCAGGTGGATGACCGGCGGAGCAGTAGGTCAACGATGAAGTTGTAAGGTCTACAATGCCAACAAAGAGCGTTGCAAATGTTTCTACTCTCGAAAAGCCCAACAGAAATTCATTCAGCGTTGCCACCATGCGAGCGGGAGTTCTTCCCTCCCACGCGTATGCGGAAAGTGCCGTTTTAACTGCGGACGAGATAGATGCTGCCTCAATACCCTTGCCAGAAACGTCACCCATAATAATGCACGCGCGACGGCCAGGCAGCTTAATCATGCTGTAAAAATCGCCACCAACAAACGCGTCGGCGGTTGCGGACGAATAAATTCCCTCGGCAGAAATTCCTTCTACCTTCTGCAGGTCATTTTTCATGCCCGACTGCAGTGCCTGTGAGATATGTTTGTTTTGCTGGTTCTCTTCGGCACCAACGGCCAACGAGTGAACCAGAAGCATCACGCGGTCCAAGAAATCAAGCTCAATGTCGCTTAAGGGCTCAGCGTTTTCTTCTCGCAAGAAAAGCCAGGTATGCTGCTCGCCAGCAAACTTACCCAAGAAAAGCACAGCTCCCTTGCAGGGCAAACCTTGTGCAGCAAGCGAACGACTCAGCTCAGATTCAAGCTCAACCTCTTTGACTGACGCCTCGCCCTCTCCGGTCTTGAGTCCCTCAACCGTCGATGGAAGCGCGATCTGGTTGCCGCCATCCTGCGCGACGGCGGCCTCCGCCGCAGCCTGCGCGCCGCCGGCCTCCGCTGCAGCCTGCGCGCCGTCTTGCGCACCGTCCTGAACGTCGCCAAACGCTTGCTCAGCGCCAAGCGCATGGAGCGTGATGTTGCCTGTGACTTCACAGCAATCTACCGAGAAAACCCGTGCATTCAGATCGGTGCCCACTGACCTCATAACCTGCTGTAATCGCTCACCAGAGATCTTCTCGCCCTCTGCAGCGCTATGGAGCAATCCTTGACGCACGCGAGCTAATGCCTCGCGAAGCGTGTCTCTACGCTGCGTTCTCATGGCCGACAACGCACCTACAAGCTGTACCGAGAGGTAATTTGCAATGGAGTCAAGAAGTCTTGCGTCTTCAACCAAAAGCGCACGCTTACGCTCCCAGCCCACCTCAATCAGAGCAACAATGTGGCCACCAAACCACACAGGAACCACAAGAAAGCTGGTAAACGGAGGCAAATGACTTGCGTCAACGGTTATGACCTCACGAGTTTCTTCGTTAACAAGGTTGCGCTTTTTAACTCTTCCCTGCTTGAGCGCGCTAGAGTTTAAAGGCATGGTATGCAAGCGAAGTGCGTGCTCAGAATAAAACGTCAAACGCTCCAGAGAGCTGTTAAATGCAAAGTAGCGAGGAATTCTATCCAATGACGTACTTCTCAAAGACTCCGTTGCACCATGAAGGTGATACCCGTCTTGCTCAGCAAGATAGATAAGCGCACCATCAGCCTCGACAGTCTCTGAGAGCTCTTCTAACACGCGCTCGATAAGCTGACCCATATCTTCTGAGTCAAGCGTGTCCAAAACAATCTGAAGCGCTCCTGAGAGCCTCTTATTGGCTCGGCGAAGGTCCAACACCATTCGTTCATCATCGTGCATAGGGCTAGCCATGTCACGAAGCTTAGACGCTGTCAGAACAATAGCCTGTGTAGGAGCACCCACATAATCTGCACGCACACTCAACACCTGCGACGTGCCGTCTTGCGCAGGAGCGGCTACCATAGACGTAGAGCCATCAATCGCAAACGGCAACGACTCTACAGAAAACGGTTTCTGCAAGTTTTCTTGATTTGCTGGTGTAAACAAAAAGCGAACGTCCAGGCCAGCAATGGTGCCGTCTACCTTAGCAAATAGGCTCTCGGCCTCCTCATTGGCGAGAAGGACCATGCCCTCCATATTAAATACGATGACTGCGTCACTGGTCAGTCGTAGCAACTGAGACAGAGTTGCAGCAACGGTTCCGTCGACAACTCCCTCAACACGCCTTACGCTCAGCTTGTTATCTGCCACAGCCACTCCTTACCAGCAAGGAAAAACAAATCACATAGCCTAAGTATACGAAAAAGGCGGACCTCCGAAGAGATCCGCCGAAATTCCGTGGTGTCGGAGGCGGGACTTGAACCCGCACAACCGTTAGTAGGTCACTAGCACCTCAAGCTAGCGCGTCTGCCAATTCCGCCACTCCGACTTGCTTTGCAGCGAGGGATATACTAACACATCTTCAAGCAACTTTACTGAGAAAATTTAAAAACTTTTCTCAAAAGAACTTTGCGAGAAGACCGCCTTATCCCTTGCTTACTTCTGCCAACCAACAATGGTTGCAGGTACGCTCTGGAAGAGTGATGGACCAAAGTTGGCAAGACCCTTCTTAACAACGTAGCAGTCTGGACCAGTGTAGATAGGAAGATATGCGTAAGTCTGCATCATCTTCTTCTCTGCCTCATTCATGAGCTTCATGCGCTCATCAAAGTCCTTGGTAGAGACAACCTTTGCAAACATCTCGTCGGTCTCTGCAGAACCCTGCTGACCAAAGTTGGATCCAGACTCAGAACCATAGAGCTGGCCACCGTTGTTGTAAGAAGTTGAGCTACCAACCCAACCAAAGAGGCAGACATCCCAAGAGCCAGAGGTAAGAACATCAGAGAACTCAGAAGATGGGTGAGAATCAAGGGTAAGATTAATGCCTGCGTCCTTGCACATCTTCTGGATTGCAGCAGCACGGTTCTTAACAGTAGTACCGTCACCGAACAGTGTGTAAGCAAAGGTTACCTGCTGGCCATCCTTCTCATAGTAATCGCCGTTAAGCTTGTAGCCTGCATCCTCAAGGGTCTTCTTAGCAGCAGCCTTGCGCTCGTCAACAGACTTGAGGTTCTTGAGATCGTCTGGGAGGTTGTTGTCATAGCCGGCTGCCCAGTAAGGCCAAAGCATGGAGCCTGGTGCGTCCTCTTTCCAGTTAACACCCTGGAAGACGATAGAAACGATAGTTGCAGGGTCAACGACCTGGCAGAATGCCTTACGAACTGCAACATCCTGAAGAACGCCGCGAGTAGAGTTGATCTCGATAACAGCAATAGACATACCAAGACCACGACGAATCTGTGCCTTATCACCAAGACCGGTGAAGTTAGAGAGAAGCTCAGCAGAACCAGATACGGAAGAACCAGTAGTGTCAGTCTCTTCGTTCTTGAATGCGTTAATGGAAGCCTGGGTATCCATCTGCTTGTAGACAAGGGTATCAAGCTTAGGAGCGTCACCCCACCACTTTGGATTTGGCTTGAAGGTTACAGCAGAATCATCGAAAGAATCAACAATATAAGGACCAGAACCAAGCTCGTTGTGTGGCTCATTGTTGTAGCCATTGTTAAAGAAGTCTGGATCCTGAAGCTTTGGGTGCAGAGCATAACTCAAGATGCTCTCGATTGGATAGACTGGCTCCTTCATGGTAATAACAGCGGTCTTAGCAGTATCGCCCTGTTCAACAGACTCATACTTGTCATAACCATCAGTTGAAGAAACCGCAAACTTTTTATTCTGACCACACATAGTGATGAATGCGGTCTGAATTGCGGTCCAATCAATAGCGGTACCATCGTTGAAGGTGGCCTGATCAGTGAAGGTCAGGGTAGCAACCTGCTTGCCGTCCTTCTCCTCTACCTTGAAGTCCTTGATGTAATCCTTGTTTGGCTCAAACTTATCACCATCAGCATTGTTAAGGAACAGGTCACGAGGGTTGATAAGACCGTGAAGGATGTTCATGTAAGAGGTATTACCAGCAAGTTGGTAATAATTCCACTGTGGACCAATCTCGTTGATTGGCTGAGTCAGAGTACCGCCATCCTTAACCTCATCACGAGACTTAGGATTGTTGTACGTCTTGCCCTTCTCTGGGATTGGAAGCTGATCCAGAGGAGTGTTTGCAGGAGAGCCGTCCTGTGGCTCAGTACCTGTGGAGGTAGAGCCGCCCTGATTATTTGATGGAGCACAACCGGCAAGGCCAAGGCCTGCGGCGGTGATACCAGTCAGAGCAAAGAACGAACGACGGGAAAAACTGTCAGCCATATGATCACCCATTTCGTTAAAGGCCTACAGATATTCACTTAACTATACGAAATTGCCTGAAAATACTCCATAGCAGAAACATTCCCGTAACAACCTCGTTCACGATTTGTAACAAAGAAAACCCGCACCTAGTTTTAAGTGCGGGTTTTCAAAAAATTTATTGAATTTTTGTTACTCGATAGAGATGTGAGTAGCAGGAACCAGCTTACCATCCTGGTAAATCATGCGCTCACGGGTACGCTCAATCTTTGGATCAGGAATTGGAATAGCCGAGAGAAGCGCCTTAGTGTAAGGATCTTGTGGGTTAGTAAAGACGTCTTCAGTCTCACCGTACTCAACAATCTTGCCCAGGTGCATAACAGCAACCGTGTCAGAAATATGACGAATAACAGCAAGATCGTGAGCAACAAAGAGGTACGAAATCTTCAACTGAACCTGAAGATCCTCAAGGAGGTTAATAATACCTGCCTGAATGGAAACGTCCAGAGATGCAATTGGCTCGTCCAAGAGAAGAATCTTTGGACTTGTTGCAAGAGCACGAGCAATAGCAATACGCTGACGCTGACCACCAGAGAACTGGGATGGGAAGCGGTCAACATAGTCTGGGTTGATACCAACCAGACGCATAAGCTCACCAATACGAGTATTAATATCCTCTTTGTTCCAGCCCTGTGCCTGAAGTGGCTCAGCCAAAACGTCATAGACAGGCATACGTGGGTCCAGAGAACTCATTGGATCCTGGAAGATAACCTGAAGATCTTTACGAAGCTCTCTACGCTGTGCAGCGTTCTTAAGCTCAGCAACATCTTTGCCAAGGACCGTAATACGACCATCCTCAGGCTTCAGCAAATCCATAATCTGCATCAGAGTTGTTGACTTACCAGAACCGGACTCACCAACCAGTGCAAGAGTTTCTCCCTCATGAATCTCAAAACTTGCACGGTCAACTGCGGTCATAGTGCCCTTGCTGCGCCTAATAAAGCCCTTACCCTGGACAGGGAATGTCTTAGTAAGGTTTTCAACCTTAAGTACAACAGGACGCTCATTACGAGGAACATCAACCCACTTTGGAAGAATTGGCTCAAAGTCTGGGTACACCTCAGCGTAAGTAAGGTTCTTCTCGCAAATCTCCTGAAGGTGGTGACAAGATGCCAGGTGGCCCTCAGCAGCATTTGCAGGAAGCAGCACTGGCTCTTTCTTGGAGCATTCCTCGGTAGCCATAGGACAACGTGGGTTAAATGGACAACCAGTTGGAATAGCAGCAAGTGATGGTGGATTGCCCTTAATAGGAACAAGCCTATGCTCTGCCTGAAGGTGAGGTTTTGGAACAGCACCCAGAAGGCCCATGGTATAAGGATGACGAGGCTCAGCAAAAAGCGTATCAACACTTGCGCGCTCTACGCCACGACCTGCATACATAACCATAATGTCATCAGCGGTACCTGCAACAACACCAAGGTCGTGAGTAATCAGAACAACAGCCGCACCGGTCTCTTTCTGTGCAACCTTCAAGACGTCAAGAATCTGAGCCTGAATAGTTACGTCAAGAGCGGTGGTTGGCTCGTCTGCAATGATGATGTCAGGATTGTTTGCAATTGCAATTGCGATAACAACACGCTGGCGCATACCACCAGAGAACTCATGTGGGAAAGAATCCAGACGATTCTCTGGATCAGTAATACCAACAATGGAGAGAAGCTCAATACAACGCTTACGAACGTCTGATCTGCTCATATGAGGATTGTGGGTAAGCAGAGCCTCTGCAAGCTGATCTCCAATAGAGAACATTGGGGTCAAAGCAGACAGTGGATCCTGGAAAATCATAGAAATCTTAGTACCACGAAGCTCTGACATCTCTTCGTCGGTCTTACCAATGAGCTCCTCATTACCAAGCTTAATAGAGCCGGTAACATGAGCGTTGTCATCAAGAAGACCAATGAGAGACAGAGCGGTTACTGACTTACCAGAACCAGACTCACCTACGATACCAAGAGTACGGCCGCCCCAAAGGTCAAAGTTAACACCGCGAACTGCGTCTACACGACCAGCCTCAGTATTAAAGGAAACCTTAAGGTTACGAACAGAAAGAACTGGATCTCCTGTTGGAGCACCCTTTGGACCGTTTGACTCAAGCAGCTCGTAGCGAAGGACATCGTCCATCTCTACACTTCCCTGCTTTGTTGAAGTAGTAGTAGTGTCAGACATTATGCACGCTCCGTAGTTTCTTCAGAAACGATGCTACCCTCAAGATCACCAAGCTGAGCGTCATCCTTGGAAGAATCCTCTTCCTGATCTTTGACGCTACCAGCAGCGCGTGAATAAGGGTCAAAGGCATCGCGAAGGCCATCGCCGATGAGCTGCAGGCCAACACAAACAACAATCAGAAATGCCGATGGAATCAGAATCATCCATGGAGTAGTAAGCATTGCAGAAGAACCAGCACTCAGAAGGTAACCAAGAGAGGTATCTGGTGCCTTAATACCAAGGCCCAAGAAGCTGAATGCAGTCTCAGAGTTAACGCCGCCAATAACAGCCAAGACCAAGTCAATAATAAGAATTGAACCAAGGTTTGGAATAAGGTGGCGAACAATGATGGTAAATGGTGGAACACCCATGTACTTAGCAGCCTTGACGTAATCTCTCTCACGCAAAGACAGAGCCATGGTGCGGATAGTACGCGCGCGGCCAATCCAACCAAAAGCAGTCAGACCAAAGATAAGCATGAGCCAACCAGACTCACCACCTGCTGCACGAACAATCATAGCAACCAGCAAGAAGCTAGGAATGACCATGAGCATATCAAGAAGCCACATACCAATCTTCTCTGGAATGCCACGGACATAGGCAATGGCAGTACCAATAATTGCAGAGATGATAGTAGTCAAGATTGCGTAGCTAATACCAATGGTCAACGAACGACCAAGGCCGTGGACCACGCAGGCATACAGGTCAATGCCAGCACCATCAGTACCAAACCAATGCTTTGCATTAGGAGCCATGTTAATTGCAGTAAAGTCAGCATCTGTGTAATTAAATGGGGTGGCATATGGTCCAAAAATTGCAATAAGAACCATAATTCCAAGAATAATCAAACCGATTACTGCGGAACGCTGACGGAAGAAACGCCTTGCAATCAGGCCAGCATAACTAATTCTTTTAACTTCTTTATTGTCAGACTTAGCATCTGCCTGAAGCTCACGCTCAGCGTTAGTAAGACCTGCATCAATGGAGACGTTTTTCTCGTCTTTGTTCTGAAGCTCTTCTTTAGACATGTCCGCCTCCTTAGCTCATCTTAATTCGTGGATCAAGAGCAGCAGCAAAGAGGTCAGCCAGAAGAGCGCCAACAAGAGTCATTGCGCCAGAGAAAGCTGCGACTGCAACTGCACCGTGAATATTGTTGTTGTTAATACAGTTAATGAAGTACTCACCAAGACCGTGAATTGCAAAGACCTTCTCGGTCATAACAGCACCTGTGAAGATACCTGCAAGAGAGAAAGCAACTGAAACAGCGGTTGGAATCAAAGAAACGCGAAGAGCGTGCTTACGAATTGCCTTCTTACGAGTAAGTCCCTTTGCGCGAGCAGTACGGACATAGTCTGCGTGCATCTCGTCAAGCAGGTAGGTACGCTGAGAGAGGTGGTAACCAACAGAACTTACGATAGTAAGAACAATGGTTGGAAGAATAATATGCTGGAGGAAGTCAATGAGCCAAGTGAAGAAGTTTCCGGTATCTCCACTGGAAAGATCGGTAACGTAGAAAATACGAGAACCGGCACGTGCGTTAATCTCAATTGCCGCAAAAACAATCAAGATTGCCATAACAACAGTTGGAATAACCAGAAGAATCGAAGCAACGCCACTTAAGAAGCGGTCCTGCCACTGATACTGACGCTGAGCGGTATAAACACCCAAGCTGACGCCAATAACAACAGACAAAATAGTTGCTGGAGTCATGAGCAGAATAGAAGCCATAAACTTTGAGCTCATCTCTCGGTTAACATTATCGCCTGTTGGGGTCATACCAAAGTCAAACTTGGTAAGCAGATTGGTAATCCAGACCTGATAACGCTCAATAACTGGGGTCTTATCATTCAGATTAGTCCTATACAGGTTTTCCTCAATAGACTCCTGTGGAGGACGTGGAGTACGCTGCTCAAAGTTGGAGCGTGGGTTCATAAACGATGATGCGAGGAAGAATGTGAGCGAAGTTGCAACAAAAATCATCACAATGTAGCTCAAAATCCTCTTTGTAACGTACCAAACAAACCGTGCCATTGACTCTCCTCACCGCCTTGCGCTTATCCACCCGATAAGCGAGGTTTTCTCGGTATGGCAACCTAGCATTCCTACAACAAACATGCCGTGAATACACAGCAAAGTGCAATTTTACCATGGATAAGTTGTCTAACCCAAAAATATCTCTCAGATATCCAAGATTATGCATACCAATCCCAGTAAAACGTATCCACATATAATGACTGTTTGAGTCCAGCGTGCAGGTCACAATCAAATTTGTTTACATATGAGAAACGTTATTGAAAATTCTGTTAAGAAGTAACAGATAACTTCTATCTGCCGCACACAGCTTTTTTTGCTGGTATTCCTAACAGTAAATTTTCGCATGCTCCGCAGGCTACGAATAAAAAATGCCGAGAAACTTGGGTTTCTCGGCAGGTAATTCAAATATGCAAGCGACTGCTTAGCCAATAGCGCCAACAGGGAACGTCAAAGCCATCACAATAGCGCAAACCAAGAAGATGGTTGTAGTGATGATGGTGAGTCGATCGAGGTTCTTCTCCATAATGCCTGAACCAGCGCTTGCGTTATACATAGAAGAAGCAATCATGTCAGAAACGCCGGTGCCCTTTCCGGAGTGTGCCAAAACAAGCAGCACCGTCAAAATGCCAGAAAGTACAAACAGCACTAAAAGAATTGTATTCAGAACGCCCACGAGGTTCCCCCTCTTGCTGGCGAGAAGATCCAGCCCTAGTTATTTTTACGTACAACAGAAAAGAATAGCACACGCCACTCCCCTTTGGGAATGACGTGTGCCAAGTTGCAAAACAAACAAGAACTTAACAGATGGGATAAGCACCTCACCGGTGGTAAGAAGCTTTGCCAAAGTTTAG
>CALIAD010000004.1 GCA_938041635.1 uncultured Atopobium sp. | reverse complement strand
TAAAGTCACAAGAAAAAGTCACAAGAAAAAAGCCTCTTCTCGCCATTGAGAAGAGGCTTTGTTGTGCGTAAAAGTGCTGGTTGGTAACGTTAATTAGCCAATGATGGTCATTACGATAGGAATGACAATCGCAAAGAGCACCGTTGAAGTCGCAACAACGTTAGTTGCAAATTTGACGTCAGCTTTACCCTCGTTTGCCAGAATTGGCAGAACGGTTAGCGCTGGAACTGCGGCCTGGATGATAAACGTTCTAGTTTCAAGTACGTTCTGTGTACCAAACACGCCGGTAAATGCCATGATTACGCCGACCATAATAAGCGGGGCAATAACAAATTTACCATTAAGCGCAATTGCCGTGTCACGGTCAATTCGAATGCTCGAGAGTCCCGTCTCCTGCAAAATAATGCCAATGTAAATCAGTGAAAGTGGCGTTACTAGGTTGCCTAAATACGTAAGACCAGTGTTTACAACTGCTGGAACAGGGATGTTGAACACGAGAAAAACGAGGGCTACTAAGAAACCAAGCAATGGTGGTGGTAACAACTTGCTGATATTGAATTTGTGCTCAGCGGCGTTGGTTTTCTCGCCATCATTTTCTGTTGGCATTGGATCACCGTAAATGAAGAAGATTCCAATTGCCCAGGTAGAAATAGTGTTCATGATGTAGTACACCAAGAAGTACGGTACGGCATGCTCGCCAAAGAGCGCAAGATTAAGCGGCATACCAATGAAGATGGTGTTGGCATTTGCAAAGGTATTGAGCATCAAGCCTCGGCGACCTGGTTGGACGCGGAAAACGTTGATAACCAAAAATCCTACGACATAAGACAAAGCAAAGCTAATCGCTGCAATAAGCACCGAGGGACCAAGCTGGAGCAGCTGATTGAGAGACAAGTTTTTTAGTACCGCTACAAAAATAGAGGAAGGAAGCGCCACATTCATGATGAGCTTAGATGCTTGACCAGCGAATGTCTCGTTGAGCCAGTTAATCTTCCTCAGTACATAACCCAGCACAATGATCAAAATGATGGGCAATACATTTTGTAGCGATGTCAAAAAGACAGACATGCTATGCCTCTAACTCTTTGTAGACAGGGAACCACTTAAGGGCGTCAACTGCCTCTTTTGCATCGGCAATTGGCTCGCGGTTCAGACCCTGCCTAATTGCCTCCCCTGCAACGCCAACAGCAATACGCTCGGAGAACTCGGTAATCTTGGAGACTGGAGGAAGAATTGCAGCTC
>CALIAD010000003.1 GCA_938041635.1 uncultured Atopobium sp. | reverse complement strand
TCAAGGTGACGGGCGTTACCGTTCACCTGGCAAACGCTGATTACGACCGCGGCCCTATTATTGCCCAGCGATCTGTTGTGGTTGAGGAGGACTGGACCGTCGACCAGCTTGAAGAGGCAATTCACCAGGTAGAACATAAGCTGTATCCTGAGGTTTTGCAGCTCTTTGCACAGGATAAGGTTCACGTTGAGGGCCAAAAGGTTCGCATAGAGGTAGGCAAGTAAATGGCGAGAAGTGCCCAGATCAAACTGAGCGACGTAGCAATATCGCGTGTCAATAACCTGAACTTTATGAGGTTTATTGCTGCGCTGATGGTCATTGTTTCTCACTGCTACTCAGTAGTCTTGGGCGGCGATGCTGGCAGCTATTTGCTGAAGCTAACGGGGAATCGTTTGAGCCCCGGCGGTGTTTCCGTTGGCGTCTTCTTCTTGTTTGGCGGGTTTTTGATTGCTCGTAGTTGCGAGCATTATCCTGAACCAAAGAAGTTCTTCTCGGCACGCGTGCTGAGGCTTTTTCCTGAGCTTTTGTTTGTTGTGATTTTGACCGCTTTTGTGCTTGGTCCAATACTCTCAACGCTTTCGCCTGCAGAGTATTTTACTAATCCACAGACGTATAAGTACCTGCTCAATGGCGCCTTAATTATGGTGCATCAGTTGCCGGGAGTGTTTACCAACAATCCTTCAGGCGACGTGGTTAATGCTGCGTTGTGGACGCTTCCTGTTGAGTTTATCTGCTACGTGCTGTGTTTTATCAGCTACAAACTAACCAAGTTTGATAAAAAGAAGTTTTTGCTGCTCTCGGTGCCTGTTTTTGCGTTGGCAGCAGTGTATTACGTGAAATTTTCTCCGCTTCAGCTAAGCGTGGTGCGTGCGGTTCTTCTGTTTTACTTGGGCGTTTTGATTTGGGTGCTCAGAGACCGCATTACTATCTCACCTGTTTTAGGCCTTGCGTCGATTGTTCTGTGGTTTGTTATGGTCTTTAGCGGCATCGACAATCTGGCAATGCTGACGGTTTTCCCTATTGCGTGCTTCTGCCTTGCATACGGAATGGGCAACCACTTTAGTACGTTTGGCACCAAATTTGAGCTGTCCTATGGTATTTACCTTTGGGCTTTTCCTATTCAGCAAGCGCTGGCACAGTATTTCCCAGCATGGCATCCTTATGTAAATGCACTGGTTGCAGCTTTGCTAGCAACTTGCGGAGCATTTGTGAATCACTTTGTTGTTACTGCTCCACTTGGAAGATACCTCAAAGAGCGTCGTCAGAAGGCTCTTGAAGAGCAGAAATCTTCTGGAGTACAGAAGACTTCCGAAGAGTAGTCGGCGCTTAAAGGCAAGAGCCGAGAAGAAAAGCTATTTTGCCAGTCCCACTAAATAGAACGCAGTTTGCATATACGCAAACGATGCAATGCCCCAGATAAGAGGCACAGCTATGTCCCTAATAGTCTGCAGAGTCTCGTGAGTAGAGCGTTTGGCTATTTGCGTGAAGACACCACAGACAATAATGAGGGCGCCAATGCCCATAAAGGCTGGAACAAGGAATTGCTGTTTCAGCGAGGTTTCGGTAGTAAGAAACATTATGGCGATAAAAAATGCGGTGCCCACAAAGATATAGAAGAGCATGAGCATTCCAAAACGGAGTAGATCAAAGTTTGTGTGCTTAAAAACTTTGCTCAAGTCCCTCTTTCCAAGAAGCAGATATACCGTAAAAAAGTAAAAGGCAGTCATAGGAATACAGATAACCTTATAGACATCCATAAGTGCCATATGACCGCCTTATTTACTGAGTTAGCTTGCTGCGTGTTTCTCCGCTTATAGTAGTGCGGTTAGCGCAGTAACAAGTCCAAAGAGAATACCAGGGGCGTTAGCAATCATAATGGGAACATCGCGTTCTTTCTTGAAGGCGCCGTAAACAAACCAAACGATGCAGTTGATCATGGCAACTAGTGGCTGAATGAAGCTACCTTTATTACCAGCAAGATTATTAGTAATCTGTGGAATATAAGAAACATACATCATGACTGACAAAATACTGCCAAATTGACCTAGCTTGTTGAAGAAATTCTCGTCAAAAGAAAGTACATGCTTTTCTGTCATGTAAAGCAACCTCCAATGTCTCACAAATAGATTGCCGATTCATACCCAATCACTTAAAAAGATATTCGTTAGTTCGTTGCCGAATAACTCGCATCAATCCATTGGCAGAGCTCGTCAAAGTCAATGGAGCCATCCAAAAGTATGGAAATCCAATGCTCTTTATTCATGTGGTACGCAGGCAAATAACCATCTTGATGTAGAAGCATTTCCAGAAGAAATGGATCGTCTATTTTTACATTAACAAGATCGTAGTGTTTGGATTCTTTCAAGCCTAGCTTTTGACCAGGCACATCAGCAACAAGCGCAAACCACTTATTATTATGTGGGTGGCGTAAAACAGCATACGTTGGAGCTGTCGAGAAGGGATAGTCGGGGTTTATACCGTACTGATTTGCAACGTAATCAAACAGCTTTTCTCGCATAATCTTGCCTCCCTGTCCCATATTTTATTACGTATAAGATGCCCTTTATTGTGAGTCAGAAATTGCTATTATCCTCAGTATATACGCCTTAAACAGCTATACTAAAGGTGTCTGTGTATGTAATAAAAAGTCCAAGTGAAGGGCGTCATATGAGCCGAGTTTCTCGTAGAG
>CALIAD010000002.1 GCA_938041635.1 uncultured Atopobium sp. | reverse complement strand
CAATAACAACCAACAACCCTCAAAACACCCGGTCCACAAAACCAGACCAGGCCAATTGGAGTGATCTCGTTGATCAACGACGTAATCAAACCGACTATCGGCGAGCTATTCTCTACGGACTCACCCCTCATGTTTAATGTGCCTCGCTACCAGCGCGAGTACACCTGGGCCAAGCGCGACTGGGAGAACCTCTTCGACGACATTTCCGACAATGACAAGGGTTATTTCCTCGGCTCTATCATCGTCATCGACCATGGCTACAATGCGGAAAAGGGCGTGACCCAATGCGAGCTTATCGACGGCCAGCAGAGGCTCACCACCGTCAGTTTGCTGCTTGCTGCACTGTACGACCAGCTCAGCAAGCACAAAGATGATGCCGAGGAGGACGAAGATGAGGTCAACGTCGAACTCATCAACCTCAAGAACCGCCTCATCATGAAGAAGTCCAAGGGGCAGACGCGCGTGGTTCCCCAGGTCCAAGGCCAGAACCTCCAAGACTACAGGGCTCTCATGGGAGAGCGGGTCTCCAATCAAATTAAGGACAAGAGGCCCAAGTACGCAGGCAACAGGAAGATCTATAAGGCATACGCATACTTCGAGTCCCGACTAGAGGCCATGGTCGAAGCGCCTGAGAGAACCCACCCGAACAACGCCTACGAGGCCTTCAGCAACTTCCTCGACAAAGTGCTTTCCGCAGTGATAGTCCAGATCAGCGTTTCCAACGCATCCGAGGCCTATACCCTGTTCGAGTCCCTTAACAATAGGGGCCAGGCCTTGAGCGCGGTTGACCTCATCAAGAACACCCTGCTCTCCAGCTTTAAGGACGCAACCGAGGAGGACCTGGACGACCACTTCAACCAGTGGCAGCGCATGCTCTCCCTGCTTGGAGAGGACTACAAGACTCAGGAGCGCTTCTTCAGACAGGCATACGCTGCGTTCAGGCGAGAGGTGAACAAGCCGTTCATCACCGGAACCGCTCAGTACCCTCTCGGAGCCGTAGCAACCAGGTCAAACCTCCTCCACATCTACGAGAAGCAGATTAAGAACGATGCAGCCGGCATGCTCGATTGGTTGCTCAAGAACGCGGAGGAGTACACGAAGATCGCGCTTGTGGACACGGATGGCATCTCTGGCGACTTGGAAGAGTCGCTTATGAACCTTTCAAGGATTCAGGGCGTTCCCTCGTATGTGCTCCTGCTCCACTTGATGCGGAGAGCGGACAGTCTTTCGCTCACGGATCAGCATCTGGTCCAGGTAAATGATCTTTTGGTCAAGTTCTTCGTAAGGCGTAACCTTACCGACGCTCCTCCAACGCGCGACCTTACCAGGATCTTCATCAACATCGTTGAGGGCATCGAAGATGAAAAGAAAACTGGTGACGATCTCGTGCAGTTCGTGCGCGCCAAGCTTCTGGCGGTCTCGGCAGACGATAATCGATTTGCCGAGATGCTTGCTGGCCCGCTTTATGAATCCAATCCTGACACGGCTAGGTTCATTTTGACGAGCTTGGCTACGCCGTCGGTTACCAAGGAGATGAAGGGCCTTTGGGAGCGCGTTCCTTCTGGTACATACGTTTGGACTATCGAACACGTTCTTCCCCAGGGGAAGAACCTACCTGACGCTTGGGTCACCATGATTGCCGGTGGAGACAAGGCGCTCGCCGCCCAGATTCAGAACGATCATGTCCATGAGCTCGGCAACCTAACTTTGACTGGTTACAACTCAACCTTGAGCAATCTTTCCTTCCAGGAAAAGAAGCTCAGGAAGGATAAAGATGGCAACTCTGTTGGCTACCTCAACGGCTTGAATATCAACTCCGATATTGCTTCAAGAAACGATTGGGACGAAGCAGCAATCACAGCGAGAACAGCGAAACTCGTTAAAGAAGTAATCCAACTGTTCACGCTATAGAGGTTAGGGGAGGGTTTGCAATGACCGCTCTACCCCGCCCTGCCCCGACAAATCTTCAGGCGGTTTGGAGGTCTCACACCTGC
>CALIAD010000001.1 GCA_938041635.1 uncultured Atopobium sp. | reverse complement strand
TGGGTCAGTCGTCCGGCTCTCTTATTAACAATGCTGCGATGGCTCTGGCTCAGCGCGACATTTCTTCGCTTTTTACCACGGTAAATACGCTGTTTGAAGGTGGCAAAGATCTGCTGCAGTTCACGCGTGAGCTTGCCGTTCACGTAAGGGATCTCTACATTGCCGCAGCTGTAGGCGTTGATTCTCCTGCGCTGGCAAATTCCACCGCTTCGACCGAGCAGCTTACCAAAGAAGCTCAGGCATTTGGTTCGGTTGATAGGCTCTCCAGAGTCCTGACTGTTCTGGGCGACGCTGCAAATCAGATGCGTACCGCCGTTAACCAGCGACTTGTCCTGGAGGTTGCATTCACTAAGCTGGCGCGTCCTAACACGGAGCTTTCATTGGAAGCACTGGCTGATAGGGTAGCAGTTCTTGAGCAGCAGCTTGCAAACGGTGTTGTTGCTGTTCCTGCTGGCGAGAAACTCGCAGCTCCCGCACCTGTCTCGGCTCCGGCGCCGCAGCCAGCTCCTGTTGCCGCGCCGGCTCCCGTCCCTGCACCCGCACCAGCGGCGGCTTCCGCTCCAGTTGCAACTCCAGCGCCAGCTCCAGCTCCTGCACCAGCGCCCGCAGCCGCGCCAGCTCCTGTAGCTGCACCAACGCCTGTTCCAGCCGCAGCACCTACGCCGGCTCCCGCACCGGCACCTGCGCCTGCTCCAAAGGAAGTTGACCAGGCAGACGCACTTCTCGTCAGACAGTGGAAAGAAGTCGGCAAGGTTTGTGCGTCTAAGAACGCCGCTCATGCAGCACTGCTGGTCAGCTCAACGCTTGAGTCCGACGACGGCTCTGAGCTGGTAGTTACGCTGCCCAAGGGCTCCTCGTTTGCCATGAGGATGCTCAGTGCGCCTGCAGTTTCCGAGTTTGTAAAAGAGTGCGTTGCCCAGGTTATGGGACCGCGACGCATCAAATATGTTGAGTCGAGCCTTGCCGCAACGGCAATCTCTCGAGAAAAACGTGCAGCTCAGGTGCCGGCTCCGGCTCCTGCACCCGCGCCCGCAATTCCAGTGGCTCCTGCTGCGCCCGTCGCACCAGCTCCTGAGCCAGTTGTGCAGCCCGCTCCTACCGCTGTTCCCGCTCAGGTACCTGCGCCTGCTCCAGCACCTGCAGCTCCCGTTGCACCAGCGCCAGAGGTGTCATATCCGATGCCTTGGGATGAGCCTGCGTCTGGCGGAGCTTCCGTTGAGACTCCTGACTACGATCAGGTACCTTACAGCGATGACGATGTAGCTGCAGTTTTGGATGATTCCGCTGAAGATGTCGTTTCAGCTCCAGTCGCGCCTACGCCAGCATCCGCGGCTCCAGTTGCACCTGCGGCTGCGCCTACAGCTCCAGTTGCGCCCGCACCAGCACCTGCACCTGCACCCGCACCAGCGCCTGCACCTGCAGCGCCTGAACCCGAACCAGTTCCGGCTCCAAAGCCTGCTCCAGCACCAGCTTCACCAGAGGATATTGCTGCTCGTTCAGCGCTTCCACCAGAGCTCAACAGCGTGGCAGACATGCTTGAAAAGGTATTTGGACCAGCGGTTTCTTTGTCGGTAGAGAAGAAGCTGGATGCCGAAACTCCCGTAGACCCTGCAAATAATTAGAACTTCTCGCGATATTCTCGCGATATGACGCTTTGGTGCATGGATCCTCATGCGCCAGCGCAAAAAACGCAACTTGTCTAAAATAGATACGACGATAGGAGAACATATGGCACGTGGTGGATTTAACATGGGCGGCATGAACCGCAATCAGATGATGGCTCAGGCTCGCAAAATGCAGGAGCAACTGCTGGAGGCCCAGCAGAAGGCTTCCCTTATGCAGGCAACCGCAAGTGCTGGTGGCGGCGCTGTTAAGGTAACCGCATCCGGTGACCTGCGTCTGACTAACATCACCATTGATCCTGAGGCAATTGATCCTGAGGATATCGAGATGCTCCAGGACATGATTCTGGCTGCTGTAAATGATGCTCTTGAGTCTGCTGAGTCTCAGGCATCTGCCCAGATGAGCGCAGTAACTGGTGGACTGAATATTCCAGGACTGTTCTAATCCATGGCGTTTGATACCACAAATGATGGTCGCGCACTGCAGCGTTTGCTTGATGAGTTAGGCCGACTACCAGGCATTGGTCCAAAGTCTGCTCAGCGCATAGCCTACCATCTTCTAGAGGTTGATTCCGAGGAGGCTCGCCGTTTGGCGCAGGCCATCTTGGAGCTTAAGCAACAGGTGCATTTTTGCCCTATCTGCTTCAACTATGCGACGCGTGACGAATGCGACATCTGTCTGGACTCTTCCAGAGACCGCAGCAAAATCTGCGTGGTCTCCGAGCCTAAGGATGTCTCGGCAATCGAGCGTACCGGTGCGTTTCACGGCCTCTACCACGTTCTGGGCGGCGTAATCTCGCCTATGGACAAGATTGGTCCCGAGCAGCTCCATGTGCGCGAGTTGCTGTCCCGCTTGGCCGATGGCACCGTTACCGAGGTAGTTTTGGCAACTAATCCGGACGTTGAGGGAGAAACAACCGCAACGTACCTCTCCAGAACTATTAACCCGCTTGGCGTGACGGTTACCCGACTGGCAAGTGGACTTCCTGTGGGCGGAGATCTTGAGTACGCAGATGAGGTAACATTGGGACGTGCAATTGAAGCGCGTCGGGAGGTTTAAGCATGGCAAACCATATGAGAACAAGTTCATCTGGCGAGAAGACCCCTGAGGCTTCATCGGTTGACCTGAAGAACATTTCTACACTTCGCGCAGGTCAGGGTGCACAAATTCCTCAGAGCCCTCGACAGGCCGACAACACGCCTGAACCTCCAAATAGAAAATCGGTCATCATTTTGGTGCTCGCAGCTATTGTTGCGCTTACTGCTCTGTTCTTTATTGTTCGCTGTGCTACAAGCACTAAGAGTGAATCTGCAAGTCAGCAGCCAAAGCAGACCCAGTCCGCTTACGCTGACGAGAAGCAGCAGGACGAGCAGTCGGTTGACGGCTCGGTTACCTTCCACGGCTTGAAGTATTCCCTGGAGAAGCAGAGCGACGGTAAAACCGCTGTTGTTCGCACTAGTGATTCAGGAACAAAGAGCGTTCTGTTTGAGGTAGAGGGAACTCCTACCAGTCTGATTCTTTTCAACGACACCATTTTGGTTCCGGAGAATCGCGATTCTGGCTGGGATGTTGTTGCATGTGCCCTGGTAGACGGCTCTCTTCCAACACTTATTGCCGATAAGGACGGCAAGGCTGTTGGTGGAAACGGAACCATCACTGCAGCTACGCTTGATGGAACTACGCTTAAGGTAACTGATTCCACGGGGAACACCACTAGCGTTGCTCTTCAGTAGAACTTTCGTAAGGAAGTTGTGGATTTCCAGTGGGCGTTCATGTTTCTGAGCTGCGGATATTCTCGCCAAGTGGTTATTTTCAAGAAAATTTTTAAATTCGTTGGAAATAACGCTAGACAAGAATAAAAGTTCCCTGTATTATTTCAATTCGCAACAAGGCGTCCGGGGTATTAGCTCAGCTGGTTAGAGCGCCGGCCTGTCACGTCGGAGGTCGCGGGTTCGAGCCCCGCATATCCCGCCATTGCATGTTCAAGCCCTCTTCGAAGGGCTTTTTCATTACCAAAAAAGTCCAGCATAAAAGATTTAAATTACATCTTTAATTTATTGAAACCAAGTCAGAAAATAGAGCATTGTGTGATATCTTTACATCAGAATGTGTCTAAGTGCTTCTGCTACAGGAACATTTAAAAGCAGAGGTAAAGTGAGGTGGATTGTGCGGAATCAGAATACTTTGGGTGCGCTGTCGCAACGCGATAGCGTAAGTTCCATATCCGCAGAATCTTCCAATACGGAACACACTTCAGATTTGATCAAGAAAATTGCTGTTTTTGATTTTGACGGAACCGTCATTTCTGGACAGTCAGGACTCTTGTTCTCTGCGTATTTGCTTCGCCGTCATCTGTCCTCAATTGCACGCACGCTCAAGCTTGTGTGGTGGGGAGCTCGCTACAAGCTACACCTTCCTCAAAGGCAGGAAGAGGCTCGTGAGCTGGTTGTTGGTGCACTTACGCAGTATAGCGTTGAGTTTGCAAATGCCGTCATGCACGATTTTCATCGCGAGGTAATTGAGGGGATGTATCGCCCTCAGGCGCTGGAAGAGGTGCGTCGTCGGCAGGCAGAGGGTTGCTGTGTGCTGTTGGTGTCAGCAACGTTTGAACCTATCGCGGAATTGGCCGCAGAGAAGCTGGGAGTGGATGCGTTTCTCGCCACAAAGATGCAGGTGGGAGCCGACGGACACTACACCAGCAAAGTTGACGGTCCCGTGATTGAGGGCGCTCAGAAGTTGGTCTCGGCAACCGAGTGGTGCAACCAGCGGTTTGGCGAGGGCAACTGGGAGATTGCGTACGCGTACGGTGATCACTACTCGGACGCAACGCTTTTGTCGGCAGCTCAAACACCGTGCGCCGTTTGCCCTGGTCCAACGCTTGCCAGACTTGCAAACAAGCGCGGTTGGAAAATTTTGAACTGGTAGTAGTGATAGACCTGGTCACAAGCCAGATAAGTGAGAAAAGCAGTCCCTCAAGCGGACGCACGAGGGGTACTTGGAGAACCAATGGAAATTTCACGCAAAACTGATTATGCAATCCGCATGCTTTCTTCGCTGGTGAGAAGCCCAAAGAAGCTTCTTTCTGTTCGCGACGCCGCAGACGAAAACGATATTCCATACTCCTTTGCCCGCTCAATCCAGCACGACCTGGTCATTGCAGGCGTAATTGTAAGCACGCGCGGCGCACACGGTGGCATGATGCTGGCCATTGATCCTACTGAGGTGAGCGTTCTTGACATTGTTGAGGCAGTTCAGGGACCTGTTTTTATTTCTAGCTGTGAGTGGGCAGGTCCTAATAATGAGCCATGCCCTCGTCGTAATTCGTGCTATTTTGGGCCCCTTTGGTGCAGCGCCGAGAAGACCTTGCGCAATTTCTTTGCGTCCGTGACTCTGCATCAAGTTGTTGTAGAGGGTCTTATGCCAGAGATGGTGGGCGAGTTCCAGCTGGTAAAGAATGAGAATGCCCAGCGTAATGAGCAGATTATCCAGAATGCCACTGCCGCTATTGAGGCTGAGATTACTGCCGGCACCTTTGATAACCTGCTTGATGGTGAGGTTATTTCTGCTGAGAAAAAGCCTTACGAGTTCAATATTGGTCGATAAGAAAATCTCACATTTAAAAATGAGTGGCGAAGTGGAACCCGCATCAGAACTCACGCCGGAACTGCGTGCATTTGTCGAGTTTGTAGCCAAGAAAGCTCGCGAGTTGTACCGCGATTTGCCTTGGCGTCGCACGTATGACCCGTATGCAATCTGGATTTCTGAGGTTATGCTTCAGCAGACGCAGGTCAGCCGCGTAGATGGTCGCTGGCAGAGGTGGCTGGAGCGATTTCCAACGGTTGATGCGCTGGCTGCCGCCGCGCCTTCCGACGTGCTTGAGGAGTGGCAAGGCCTGGGCTACAACCGCCGTGCTTTGTCCGTACATCGAGCTGCTCAGGCAATTTCTGAGGCTGGCGGCGTCTTTCCACAAGATCCAAAGGAGTTGGTAAAGCTTCCAGGTATTGGTCCCGCAACTGCGGCAGGTATTCGTGCGTTTGCGTTCAACCTGCATGGTGTTTACCTGGAGACTAACGTGCGCACAGTCTTTCTGCACGAGTTGTATCCGCAGGCAGAGGGCGTGCCAGACTCCGAACTTGTCCCGCTGGTAGAGCTCACGTGCCCTGCGAGTGTTGCGGACGCCGTGGACGCAGTCGCAGCGGGCGCTGATGCCGCTGTGAACACCGCAGCGGAGACCGACGAGACGAAGCTCACGCCACGTAGCTGGTACTACGCCCTTCTCGACTATGGCGCGTACCTGAAAAAAACCATTCCCAACCCTTCACGAAGGTCCAAAAGCCACGTCAAGCAGTCGCGCTTTGAGGGATCTCATCGACAGAAGCGAGCTGAGCTCTTGCGCGTCCTTCTCGCCCATAAAGACGAAGGCGGAGCGGAGTTTGAGACGCTTCACCAGGAACTCTGCCAGATTGAGGTCAATGCGGGGCGAGAAACCCTTGATGAGCAGGTTACCCTAGGCTTACTTGAAGAACTTGCGAAGGAAGGCTTTTGTCAGAAAAATAATGAATATTGGTTGCCCTAAATGGTTATAATTCATAGTGCTGACGAAGGGGTCAGTATATGAGCATAAGTGCTAATGATTATCATTTGCATTTGTTCACCA